>CAMCTW010000017.1 GCA_945878645.1 Bifidobacterium breve | reverse complement strand
CACGATGCGTTCGACGTGAGCGTTTACTTGCATGCGGACGAGCCGATCATGCGCGCGTGGTTCATTCAACGAACCAGCACCCTCCGAGATGCCGCTCGCACCGACTACTCGCCGTTCTTCGACCCCTGGACTGACGTTCCCGAAGATCTCTTCCTCGAAATGGTGAACGGTGCGTGGGACCTCGTGAACCTTCCCAACCTTGTTGACCACATTGAACCCACCCGCCCGCTGGCTCACGCAGTAATTGAGTGGGAGGCTGATCACTCCATCCGCTCGATCAACATCCGGGAGTCCTCATAAGCGAGATTGATCTGATTCAACTCGCTACACCCGGATTCCTCGGCGAAGGATTCGACGGCCGGTTGCGAGACAGAAACGCGCCGGCATCGGCCAGAATCAATTGACCGGTGATGCAACGAGCAAGATCGCTTACAAGGAACACCGAAAGACGTCCGAGTTCATCGAATTCTGTCATTCGTTGCAAGGGGGTTGCACCAACGAGTGCATGCAAATGCTCCTCGTCGAACACGTCTCGGACTGTTTCGGTAAGCGTGGTGCCTGGCGCAATTGCATTCACACGAATGCCTTGCGGGCCGAGTTCAACCGCCATTGTTTGCGTCAGATGATTGATGGCTGCTTTCGCTGCGCCGTACGCAGCCATAAACGGAGCAGGACGAGTGGTTTCGCCCGAACTCACATTCAAAATCACTCCACCACCCGTTGCCGCCATGTGTCGTGCTTCAGCGGCAGCAGACAACGCCGTAACAACAAGGTTCTGATCGACCAATTCCCGCCAGTGATCGCCATCAAGGGCCATGAACGGACCCGGTGATGCTTCGCCATACATGCCGACATTGTTCACAGCAATATCGAGTTTGCCGCTGAAGCGACGAACCGTGTCATCAATCGCGGCGACAAAAGAGTCATCATCTCGGGCGTCGGCGATCACTGCGAACGCGTCGCCGCCTTCAGCGGAAATAGAGCGAACGACTTCGCTGGCCTTCTCAATACGAATGTCATGAACAGCGACACGAGCGCCCGCTCGAGCCAACCACCGAGCGATTTCCGAACCAATGCCGGCACCCGCCCCGGTGACAATTGCATTGCGACCGGAAAGGTCGATCTCAATACTCATTGCGTGATCCCGGTGAATAGCGCGATCAATTGATCGACGGCCGCTTCGGCCCATGCGTTGAGTGTGGGTTCGTCAGTACCGCCGATCGGATGCGGGAGAACAAGTAAACGCGTGCCGGGTGCACCGAAACTTGTTGACAATGTTTTGGCCACCGGTTCGAACTGCGTGGTGGTGGCTACAACTGTGGGTTTCCCGTTTCGTTCAAGTTCGATGGCATCGTGCACGGAATAGGCAGTACACGACCCGCAGTCGGCCGCTCCAGTGATGACGATGTCCGCCTCGTCAAGAAGTAACGCCAGTCGATCTTCCGCTAACGGAATCGCGGCATTCGCAGACTGACCTAGCGGGCCTTTTTTGGTGATAATCGAAACCACCGCGCCAGTGCGAGCTGCCAGTGCTTCGGCGGCATGGATCATCACCACATCGGCATTGGGCTTGCCGTTATCGAGAACGGCGATGCGCAGACCCTTCAACGATGCCGGTGACGCCGCAAGCGAGGTTGAGATCGGGCCGGGCTCAGAATCGGGGAGGTACACAGAAACAGTCATGGTCAACCCTCCAACGGCAGTGTTGCGCTGCGAGTCATTCCCCATGAGGGAACTACCAGCGAGTGTTTGCCGGGGCCGCCCGATACCAGCACTCTGATGTTGTCAGCATCGCCAGTCATCGGCAGAAGTTCGTCGTCGTCGACGGCCTTCATCCAATTCGCCCAAGCAAGTTCTTGGAAATGTTTGCGGAACACCCAGGCGGGGATGCGGGCGGTATTGAATAGGTAGTTCGAAACATCGCGTCGTGTCATTGCTCGCTCAGCGATACTCGCCGCGTGTTCGGGGCCGAGCACAATGAAATATTCCGCTTGGCTAATTGGCGCGTTGTTCTGACCAAGCGAGGTCATTGCCGAACCAATCTTGTCGAGAATGAGCGCGGGGTCGCCGGCAGCTTCCGCGTCATGCACATTGTGCGGACCTTCGCCGCAATGCACGGTGACCGCGCTCGGCGCCGTTACGCCCCGTGATAGCGGGTAGGACTCCCACGGTGTCGCTTCGAGGTTTTCTGCCGCACAGAACGTGTACTTCGCAGGCTGACCATGCGTTGCCGCGTCGCCGAAACCGGGTTTGGCCCCTGCCACATGCAACAGCAGAAGACGAACGGCGCGCCCGACCGTTGCGTTCGCTCGATTGCCTGGCCCGAATGCGCCGACCCCAGAAGTGAACCCGGCGGACTTCACGATCTCGCCATGAACGATGATCATCGGCGCAACCGGGTGAGTTGTTGCATTCACACCGCGAAGATTCACTTCGGGTCGAGCGAGTGCTCGTAGCGCAGTGAGCACAACTGGAAAAACCTCGGGGGGACAACCAGCCATCACGGCGTTGATAGCGACAACGCGTCGAGTGACGATTCCTGAACGCGGCTGCAACGTGAACAGCACCTCGTCGGCATCGCCGGTGGCGAACTGCAGCATCGCTTCCACTCGCTCACGAGTTGGCGCCACGACTGGAAGACCGTCGCCAAGTCCCCGCGAAGAAAGCAGGCCAAACATCGCCTCCGGCGAGTCATCGGCAATGTCGACGAACTCGGGTTCGTAGCGACGGTCTCTCTCAATAACCTCAGACATACACACCCCCAGCGAGTACAGCCCCGCCTTGCGTGCTGACACCGTATCGTGGCGCATGGCCACCCTCCCCGGGCATCAAGAGATCGTTGACACCCACACACATGTGGCCATCACTGATGACCCCCGCTTTCCCCTCTCTGCCTCAGATCTCACAACGAGTTGGTGGACATCGGGCGGAACAATCGACGACGTACTCAGCCAACTCGATGCCAACGGTGTCGATCGCCTCGTTCTTGTTCAAGCGGTAGGCGCGTACGGCTACGACTGTTCCTATGCCGCAGCATCAGCCTCGGCACATAGTGATCGCGCTGCTTTTGTCGCTGCAGTCTCGATGCACGCAGACGATCCTGTTGCCGACCTCGCCGCGCTTTGTGACACGACACCGAGCGGAGCGGCGATCGCCGGCGTTCGGCTCTTCGGCGTGGACGGCACCGAGCCAACCTGGCTCACCGATGGTCGCGCTGCTGCGGTCTGGGACTTCGCCGCTGAACACAATCTGGTGATTGTTCCCACGGTCTTCGCCAATGAGTTCAAACACCTCAAAGTTCTCGCCGAACAGTCACCGAGTGTCAGCGTCGCGATAGATCACTGCGGCTTCACCGACATGGTCGAGGGCGATGGTCAAGCAATGCTCTTCGCCCTTGCCGATATTCCCTCGCTTCACTTGAAGGTGACTTCGTATGTTCTTGAAGCGGCCGAACGCGACGACGGTGACGCGGCGATACTCATCGAGCGCTTGGCCAAAGTATTCGGCGCCGACCGATTGTGTTGGGGATCAGACCATCCGCAAGATCAACGCCATGACTACGCCGGCAAACTCGCGCTCGCGCGCCATGCCACGCGCTCGTTCGACGACGCGTCACGAAGCGCGTTCTTCAACACAACCGCAAGCCGGTTGTTTTTTACTTAACGAAATCGATCAGCCGAATTCGTTTCGGACAGCCCGCATGACCTCTGAGTAAATGTCGAGCGCTTCTTCGTACTGTTCCGGATGATTCACCGTGACACGAAGATCGGTAACACCTGCTTCGATCATTGGCCGTGAAGCAGCCATTGTGGCGACGAGATCAAGGTTTCCATCGCCATCGCGTACTGCGGCGGCATGGCCTTGCACCTGGAACGACGGATCGCCACCAGCCTTTTCGACTGCAGCGCGCAATTTCGGAATGGCGTTCACAAGATCGCCACCATCAGCACCCCACGGAATCCAACCCGAACCAAATGCGGCAAGACGGCGAATCACACGAGCGTTGATTGTTCCGCTGATCCAGATCGGGACGCCTCCGGCCTGACGAGGCTTCGGCATCTGATGAATCTTTTCGAATGACAGTTCTGGCGATGAATACGTGGCGACTTGTTCGCGCCACAGCAATTGGCACACCTCGATGGTGTGATCGAGGAGACGACCGCGGTTGTCGTAATCAAGTCCGCACGCGTCGTATTCCTCTTTCTGCCAACCAACACCGACGCCGAGTTCAAGACGACCGCCAGTGAGCACATCGATCGTTGCGGCCTGTTTGGCAAGCACGGTTGGTGTGCGCAATGCGGCAATCAGAATTGCGGTGTTGAGTCGAATTCGCTCGGTGAGCGCACCTATCGCAGTCAGAACAGTGAGGGGCTCGAGCCAATTACCATCGGAATCGGTGGGCTGCTTGCCGCCAACCGAGCCACCCTTCTTCGGGTCGCCATAGGCCTCGAGGTTCTCGCCGTAGGCAACGTGATCGCTCACGGCTACGCGATCAATTCCGGCCACATCGGCAGCTCGGGCCTGATCAAGGACGTAGGAGAAAGATCCAGGATCGTCCTGTCGGAATGTGCGCAATTGAATAGAGACCTGAGGTGTCGTCATGGGCTCATGTTGTCACGCCCACTGATCGAGCGCAGATGCAGGACAAGTCGCTTGGTTTCGTCTAGAAACTTTCAGTGATTCCGCTCTGGGCCCAGATTGCCGGCACCGCCGCCGCCATTGCATCGATTACCAGTTCGTCGACCCAGACAACTCGAATGTTGAAGTCTCGAACCGCTGCCGGCATCTCGCCGTCAACATGGATTCTTCTCACTATTTCTTCTGTGGCGTGGTTTGGCTACGGAGTTTCGGTTCGCTCGCCGCAGCAAATCATCGCCAATGGTTCGTGGGTAGTTCTCATCGTCCCACTCACGTGGTTCATGCTTCACGATCGGCCACGACGAACGCGGATTCTTGCCGAGGTCGGCATTGCCCTTTCACTCGTCATCGTCATCGCTCTCGGAAAAGTCAACGAGAACATTCCTGGTTGGATCGGCATTCCCGCATCGCTGCTCGTTAGCGCTCCACAAATCCGCTATTCGCTTCGTCACGGGCGAGGCCCAGGAATCTCTGTGGTTGCCTGGGCTTTTCTCGCAGCATCGTCGTATCTGTGGTTCACCTACGGCATCGGTTCACGAGAGCTTCCCGTCATCGCAAATTCAGGGATTGCCGCAGTATTAGGAACGATCGTTGTGGTCGCGCTTCTTGTTCGGCCTGCTCCGATCGAAGGCTCAAACGTGGAGACGGCGAGCGATGCTGACTTCGTGTCCGGCGGGATCAACGATGTGGAAATACCGCTCTCCCCACGACGCGTCTGACGGCGCCATCGTCGGGGTGTATCCAGCGGCGATGAACGCGTCGTGAGCGGCGTCAACGTCGTCGACCCACAAAATGAATCGGCCCCACACCTGCGTTGGTCGAACCCAAGTGGCGTCGAGGAGCAGATTCAAAAACTGCGCATTGCCAAGTCTGAGTGTCGTAAATGATGCTTGGGCACCGCCAAAGGCCAACTCACACTCCAGAACTTCATAAAAAGCGACCGACGCTGCCATATCGGCAGTGATCAAGGTGATTGCATTTATCGATTCGACTCGTTTCGCCATACCTCTCTATTGAGTCACATTTGGGCTCGTCTCGCGTGCGGTCTCGCCACAAGCAAGGCACAATCAGTAGATGGCTCTGACCATCACTCCCCTGCCCGCGGCACTCGGCGCCACCGTTACTGGTCTCGATCTTTCAAGTGGCATCAGCAACGAACTCGTCGACTCGTTGCATCACGCCTGGTACGAGCATCTGGTGCTGTTCTTCCCCGAAGCGCACCTCACCCTCGATCAGCACATTGCGCTAGGCGAAACCTTTGGACGGCTCGCCGCGACAACAACGGGCGACGAGGACTACCGAGGCCAGCCAACGCTCGGGCAGAACGGTGAGGTACTCGTTCTCGATGCGTCAACCCCACAGGGACGAGCCAACGCGTGGCATACCGATGTCACCTTCGCGAAGACGCCACCCAACGGTTCGCTGTTAGCGATGCAAATTTGTCCGCCAACCGGTGGCGACACCTTGTGGTCGAATCAGTACAAGGCCTACGACGCGCTGGCTCCGGCCATGAAGGAACTCATCGGCGGTCTTGACGCAATGCATGGTCGGCCTGGCCTCACCGGGCTCAACCCGCATCCCATGGTGAAGGTTCATCCCGTCACGGGTCGCAAGGCATTGTTTGTTAATCGGGGCTGGACTACTTCAATCGTCGATATGAGCCAAACCGAAAGCATCGGGCTTCTCGCTTCACTGTTCAATCACGCCGAGAAGCCAGAGTTCAACACTCGCTGGCACTGGACCCCAGGCGACGCGGCCCTATGGGACAACCGCTGCACCATGCACTACGCGGTCAATGACTATGAAGAAGCTCCCCGCATTCTTCATCGCGTCACCATTTATGACCGTTAGCCAACCGACCCTGGTCGGGAACCTCGCCCGCCTCGATCGCTACGAAGGCGTGGCCGGCGAGCTGTATCGCCGGGAATTCGTGACCGTTATGGCCGAAAACCTGCCCGTCGAGTTACTCCTCTATATAGAGAACTACAACGACCACGGATCACCCCGCCCCGACTACCTCGAGCGCATCATCGCCGGGGCCCGCTGGTTCGACCTTCCCCAGGCCTGGATCGCCAATCTCGCTGCCTGCGAAGCGGCCTAAATCACAGCGGCTGGTGTAGCGCATTGCCTTCTTGGGTACGGTGGGGGCTCGGCGAGAGAAATCTGAGAATCCTGTGACCGCAAAACGCATTGTCCTTCCGATCCTTGTGGCCGCGCTCGTCGCCGCAGCGTTCGTGCTCCCGTTTGGGTCCTCATCGAACTCCAACGCCAATGCTGTCGTCACAACCGCGGCACCAACCCTTGGTTACACGATCATCGCTAACGACGCAGGGTGCGATCTCAACACCATCGACCTCGCCACCGGCGCACTCACCGATCTGCCCGCCCCTTCATCGGAAGCCGCATGCGCCAACGACCTCGCCGTCGCACCGGACGGCACTGTTTATGGCATTGCCGGATTCGGGTTTTTCGCTGTCGGTTCAGTTGGCCCCGCAGCTGATTCACTAGGCAATCCTCAACTCATCACCTTCTCCGCCAACGGAACCCCAAGCGGTCAAACACTTGCTGTTGGTGGAACACCGATTGACGGAGGGACAAGCATCGCTGTCGATGCCGCCGGAACGATGTACGTGATCGCCATCAATGAAACAACCTGCGATGCGGGACTCAACGGGCCAAAAAGTATCGATCCGTCGGACACGACTGCCTACAACTGCCTCTTTACGGTGAACATCGCCACTGGTGAACTCACTCAGGTCGGCGATGGTTTCTCTCCGAACTACCCCGTCTTAGGACTCGCGTCATGTGCATCGAAGATGTGGGCGCAGACCCCCGGCTTGATGGCTCCGCTCAATGGCAACGAGCCTGCGACGATCGGTCTGCCATGGGCCTCGATAGATCCCACCACCGGCGTTCCTACCGAAGCAGGCATCAGCACCGAACTCTTCGGATTCGATTGCCTCGCTACTGGCGACACGATTTATGCAATGTCGACCGTCTTTGTCGGTCCCGCTCCGCCGAGCTTCGAACCGAAAGGCGCGGCACCGGGCCAGGTCGTCTTCGTCCTTGGAACTGTCGACCCTTCAACAGGCGTTTTCACTGAATCGATAATCAGCAACGTCCCCACAACCATGCCCGTTCTCGCATTCGCGGTGGCTCCTTTGCCGGTCGTTCCCGATCCCGTTGCACCCGTCACACCAATCTTCACCCACTGATCACCGATCAGTGCCCGAACTTCGGCGCACATCAATTGAGTTGCTCCGTTTGAGGCACACAAACGGCGATGCGCGTACCGTGTCGCCATGACTTCCGAGGCTGAGCTCACCGACCGATTCCTGCTCACTGACCAGGTCGCCATCATCACTGGCGCCGGCAAGGGCATCGGTGCGGCAATCGCCACGACGTTCGCGGCTGCCGGCGCCGACGTCGTGCTCACCGCCCGCACCGAAGCCGACCTTGAATCGGTTGCCGCTGAAGTTCGGGTGCTCGGCCGTCGAGCACTTGTGCTTCCCGGAAACGTGAACGACCTCAGCGAACTCGCCAACATTGTCGATCGCACCGTTGCCGAGTTTGGCCGACTCGACATTGTCGTCAACAACGCCGGCGGCTCAGTGTCAAAGCCCTACCTCGAAACCTCTGTCGACCAGATCGAAAAGTCGTTCCACTTCAATGTGTCGGTTCCGTTTGAACTCGTGCGCCTCGCCACACCTCACTTGCTGCACAGCGAGAACGCCTGTGTGGTCAACATCAGTTCGGTTGCCGGTCAGCACGCGTTGCGCGGTTCATTCACACACAGCCTCACGAAGAACTCGAAGTCTCACCTGACCAAGTTGATGGCGGCCGAACTCGCGCCGCGTATTCGTGTAAACGCCGTGCTGCCCGGCGCCATCGAAACCGATGCGCTCGCTACCTATCTCTCAACTCGCGGCGCCGAAATTCGCGACACGATGCACGCCAACACAC
Organism: Bifidobacterium breve; assembly: GCA_945878645.1. GTDB lineage: Bacteria > Actinomycetota > Acidimicrobiia > Acidimicrobiales > Acidimicrobilacustridaceae > Acidimicrobilacustris. Next base: position 19,453 of record CAMCTW010000017.1, on the reverse strand, counting down.
TCATGCGTCGCAACGGAACGCCCCAAGACATTGCCGACGCAGTGTTGTTCCTCGCGTCGCCGGCGGCGTGCTGGATCACCGGCAAGTTGCTTGAAGTCGATGGCGGCGCGGCCGAGAATCTCGTTCCTAAAGCTCTCCCCGACCTCGCGCTCTGACTCTCGCCGGCCCACGCTCAAACTGAAAGACTCACCTCATGACTGAACTCTTCCCCGCCTACGACGCCACTCGCGCTCGCATGCTCGACATCGCTCGCTCTGCCGGTCCCGACGCACTGACCACAATGGTTCCGTCGTGTCCCGACTGGTCGGCGCTGCAACTCATCACCCATTGCGTATCGATGCCCGCCGCGTTAGGAGCCGGCGACTTCCCATCGGGAGACACGGGCAATTGGATCGACAAGATCCTCAACGATCGTGCTGGTCATTCGCTCGATGAACTCGATGCCGAATGGATTGGTGCCAACGACACCATTGCCGGAATGGTCAATGGGGGTGGTGCGGTGTTGTTCGACGATCTCGTTGTACATGAACACGATTTACGCGGTGCACTTGGTGTTCCCGACCATTCCGCGCTTGATGCATCGATCATGGTGCCAAGTAGTTTGGCCTCGTGTGTTGCGGCTCTCGAAACCGCCGGCCTCGGCAGTATCGAAGTGCGCAGTGGCTCTAACGTGTGGCGTTCGCACGATGCCGAACCCGGCTGGATCCTTGAGGTCAGCCCATGGGAAGCGGTGCGCGTGCTCTACAGCCGGCGCACCGCCGACGAACTTCATGCTCTCGGCGGCAGCGACAACATCGAGGCCTACATCGCTGTGCTCGACGCGCATCTCCCTCTCCCCACCTCGTCACTCGGCGAGCGCTCAAGATTTTCTCTAACGTTCCCCACACCACGCACGAAAGAAGACGCACATGACCGTTACACCTTGGGATGACTATCCCGTTCATCAGTCCTCCAACTGGATCGCCCACGTCGCCACCAGCGATCGCAACTTCTACGACCGCTACTACTTCAACGTGCTCGACACGCAAGGCCGCTTCATGGTCGTGATGGGTCTCGGTCAGTACCCGAACCTCGGCACCACCGACGCGTTCGTAACGGTGCGCGTTGGCGAAAAGCAGCACGTGGTGCGCGCATCAAAGCCGCTTGTTGATCGTTCCGACATTTCGGTTGGCCCACTCCGCATCGAAGTCATCGAACCGCTCAAGCGTCTGCGCTTTGTTGTCGAACCCAACGAGCACGACGTTTCTCTTGATCTCACTTGGGAAGGGTTCGGCCCCGCCATTCCTGAACCGAACCAGTTCATTCGCAATGGCACGCGCATCACGTTTGATACGCAGCGTCTTGCGCAGATGGGTTCGTGGACGGGCACGATCACCGTTGCCGGCGAAGTTATTGATGTGAAGCCCGAAACCACCTGGGGTTCTCGCGACCGTTCCTGGGGTGTTCGCCCAATTGGCGAGCGTGAGCCCGAAGGCATTTACCGCGACACGGTCAGGCCCGGCGGTATGTGGAGTTACTTCCCCATGCGCTTCGAAGATCACTGCATCTATTACATCTGCTCTGAAGCAGCTGATGGTTCACGCAGTCTCGAACAGGCCGAGCGTGTGTGGCTCGACGGTCGTGTGGAGCAACTCGGCCGCACCGAACATGCCCACGAATTCGAACCTGGCATTCGTTTGCTCACTGGCTCAACGATTTCGTTTCCCGATTCCGGCATCGACATTCGTTGTACGCCGCTACTCGCCAACTTCCTTGCGGTAGGCACGGGCTACGGCCTCGAACCCGACTGGCGTCACGGCATGTATCAAGGCCCCGACGTCGTTGTGCAGGGAATCACCTACGAGGTTCCCGAGATTCGCAAGATGGGTGCCTACGCCGTTGTCGATCACGCCGCTCGCTTCGAATACGACGGCCATGTTGGCTACGGCCTCTACGAACACTCCTTCTCCGGCGCAATGCCGAAGTACGGACTCGAATAACAGCCCAAAGTTTCGCCGCGCACACTCCCCTGCACGTCCTAGCGTGAAGACGCACGATCGGGGAGAAACAAATGGCTACTGCCGAACACTCAACATCACTTGCTGGTCAGGTCGCGATCGTGACCGGCTCTGGCCGCGGCATTGGGCGAGCAATTGCTCTTGCCTATGCCAACGCCGGCGCGCAGGTCGTGATCACGGCTAGAAGCCACGATCAGATCGATTCGGTTTGCGACGAAATCGGCGCGGCCGGCGGAACGGCCATTGCTGTTCGTGCTGACGTCACCAATCGCGCCGATGTCGTGGCTCTTGTTGCGCAAACACTGCATGCATTCGGGCGGCTCGACATTGTCGTCGCCAACGCCGGCGCAACTTCGCCCGAACATTCCGTGTCACCGATTGATGACTTCGCCTACGTCGTTGATGTGAACCTCACGAGCGTTCAACATCTCGCTCTGACCTGCGAGCCTCATTTGCGGGAACGGGGCGGAAAGTTCATCGTGATGGGTTCAGGTGCAGGCCGTCGTCCATTCAAAGGCGGGGCCAGTTATTCCGTATCGAAGGCGGCGGTTTCGATGTTGGTGCGCTGCCTTGCGGTGGAGTGGCGAGAATCAGCCATCGCTGTGAACGAGATTGTTCCTGGTCCTGTGCATACCGAAATGGCCGCGAAGATTCTTGATGTGCCCAACATTGATACGGCGATTCGTATGGACTGGCACAAGACGCCAGACGATGTCACGCCGCTTGCTCTGTTCCTAGCCCAACAACCAAACAACGGACCAAGCGGTCAGGTGTTCAGTCTTCTAGGACGCGATCTGTAGGTCGACTGCGGTGAGCGGGCTTATGCCGGTGAGGCTTGTAGTAACGCAGCCAACCCAGATACCCGGACTGACGGGTTGTTGATTGCATTGGTTAGTGCGTCGGCTGAGCCAATGATGACCGCGTCGCCACCAGCTCGGGTAAGGCCTGTGTAGAGAAGTTCGCGAGTGAGTAGCGGCGAGCCTTCATTCGGCAGCATCAGCACCACAAGCTCTTTGTATTCCGATCCCTGGCTCTTGTGCACGGTCATTGCGAAGGCCCGCTCAACCGGCGGCAGATCAACCGTCGAGATGTAACGGGGCTCCTCGTTGGTGCCGAAGCACACCTTGGGACCGTCTTCAGTTTCAACCACGACACCAATGTCGCCATTGACCAGACCAACTCGTGGCGAGTTCACCGTGACCAGCAACGCCCGCCCAGGAATCATCAGATCTCCGGATCGCAACTGCAATCGACGGTCGATGATGTCGTTCCACTGATCGATGCCCAACGGACCCCGGCGCATGCCACACAACAAGCGACTTCCCGCAATCTTTTCCAACGCCGTTGCATGATCGGCAGGGTTGGTCGAACGAGCGAGGTTTCGAACTTCGCGGTAGGTGGTGGCTAATGCATCGATGACCGAACTCGACGGCTTCGCGCCCGCTGTCGTCTCGACAAATGTGAGTTGCGGGCCCGAGTTCCGAATAGCGGCCAGCGCAGTCTCTGCCTCGCCCTTGCGAATCATTGGGGCGACAGTCGCGATCGGGTTGTCGCCGGTGATGCGACGCACTTTTTGCAGCTCGAACACGCTGCCATCGAGCAACGCTGCAGATGACACGAGATCGCGAAGTACCGAACCCGATTCAACGCTTTCAAGCTGCGCGTCGTCGCCCACCAGAAGCAACCGTGACCGTGAACCCAGCGCTTCGAACAGTCGGGCCATAAGTTGCAACGGAACCATTGAGGTTTCGTCGATGATGACGAGGTCGTGATTCAGTGGACGCTCGCGGTCGTGGGCGAAACGTGTGTTCAATCCCCGCTTGTTGCCCAGCAACCCGTGAATTGTTGTGGGTTTAATCGCCCGCAATTGCGCCAACACAGCATCGGACGGACGGTTGTCGCTCTTCTCAAGCGTGTCGGCGAACTCGTTGAGCAGTTCTTTCGCCCGAGTCGCGGCCTTCCCCGTGGGTGCAGCAACAGCCACCGACACTTCTTGGCCCTGCTCTTCAGCAGCCACCAAAAAAGCCAACAAACAACGGGTGAGTGTGTAGGTCTTTCCGGTGCCTGGGCCACCGGTGAGCACGTTGAATGAGCGAGCGAGCACTGATCTGGCGAGTTCGTTCTGCCGAGCGTCGTCGTCTGACACTTCGAGTTCGCGGTCGATAAGCGCAACTGCGGCTGGTGAGGTGACATCGTCGGAATGAGCAATGAGGGCCCGCACCGATTCGGCCACCAGCACCTCATCGGCGAACTGTCGCTGTGAACTGAAACGATTCTCGATCAGCACCAGCGGCCGAGTGTCGGCCAACGCTTCGGCCGAAGTGCCTGGCGCATCAAGCACTCGTACCAATGGCGATGCGCGCAGTGCTTTGTCGAGCTGCTTCGCTGTTGGCAACGTTGGCAGCACCCACTCTTGGCCTGATCGAGAAATCGCTCGGACAAGATCTTCGGTCAATGTGTCGAGATTCAGACACGCGTGACCGTTGCGATGAGCCCAGACCGCAAGGCCAAGAGCGAGCAGCACTGTTTCATCGGTGCAGTTGGCGCGACGAGCAAGCATCGACGCCGTGACGATGTCGGCGTTCTCAAAAAAACCGGTTCCGGTTTCGGAGTCGAATCGCAATGAATTGAGGACATCAATCGGTTCGGTCATGACTGACCTCCGAGTAGCTTGCTCGCGGCCACAATCAATTCGCTCGACGGACGCCAGGCGAACACGCCGTTACGTTGACCATCGCTCACCGGGGTTTCGGGACCGATCATTCCGCGTACAAACAAATAGTTCGAGTCGCCGATATGGCGATCGATGTCGTAGCCGGTCAACCGACGTTGCAACATGCGGTGAAGGGCCACGTTGTAGACGAGAATCTGCAATGGATAGTCGCCGTGTTCCATGGCGTGCTTCATGGATTCGTAGCCATAGGCCGAGATAGGCGCAACATCACCCGGCGTGTGCAGGCGATTGGTTTTGTAGTCGATAACGCCATAGGTGCCGTTCGCTGCGTCGCCAAGACGAATCACCGAATCGATGCTTCCGGTCATGAGACCAGCCATGGCCGACATACGATTGCCCGCAGCCAATGCCTTGAAGTAGTCCGAGAACTGATCGTCCTCGTGCGCGGCGGCCAGTTCGAAGAGGTCGCTCGGAGTTACGGGTGAATTGCCATCGGCCAGCGGGAAGTGGAACACCAACTCGTTGAGGCAGTTGGAACCGATCGAACGCAGCGTCGGGCTCTCGGCCGCTGCAGTGAAGGGCGTATCGATGGCCAGCATTAAGCCCTGGGCCAACACCTCGGGATCGGCGTCGAACGATGCAGCTCGGCCCGAGGTTTCGATGACGGCGCGCACCTCGGCGTCGACATCGGGTAGCGAGAGGTCGATGACCTCGAACAACTCGTGCACGAAGGTTCCGAAGTCAGCTCCGGCCTGCATGCCGAGAAGCGGCCCTTGGAAGGCTTGAGGACTGCCGTCTTCGTCGAGTTCAGGCCCGCCGGGCGCTTCGTCGTTGCCACCGCGAGCGGAGCCTTCGTTGTTTGCGCGCGCACCCTTCGACAGAGAGGAGTACGACCAGCGATACCAAGCGTCACGCTCGATCTCGCGTTCGGGGAACGGTTCGGCATTCAGCACACCGCTCACTTCGGGTGTGGGTGCATCCCAATGACGGTTGTCGACCCACTTGGTGAGTTCCTCGAACGAGACGTTTGGGCCTAGACGTTTCACGAGTTCGGTGAGCTTCTCGCGAGCAGTTTCGTCGTCGACCTTGGTTTCTTGTTGAAGGTCTTCGGTGGAACCAAAAAGAACACGCGCCAGCGGACCCTTCAGCGCGTAGTCCTTCGGCGAACGTCCCCACCAAATCACGAGTTGATGCTGGGCACGAGTGACTGCGACATACAGAAGGCGAAGCTCGTCGCCTTCGGACTCGATTTTGTCGCGGCGCTTCCGTTCGGTTTGATCAAGATCGTCATCAACCCAAGCGATGCTGGGCGCCGAATCGACGTAACGAACGCCTTCGTCTTCATAGACCGACACCGACGATGCCGTGATGCCTTTAGGGAACGGCATGAGCACAATCGGATACTCAAGGCCTTTCGAGGAATGCATCGTGGTGATCTGGATGACATCACGATCGGTATCGATACGACGCTTCTGCGCCTCGGCCTCGGTATTCATTGTTTCTTTGAGTTCGTCCAGCGCGCGTAACACCGCACTTACCGGTGCTCGTCGACCACCCAGTTGACCATTGAGCAATTCAATGACGTGTTCGAGATCGGTGAGTCGTCGCTCGGCCTCGAAGTCGGAAGAGATCTCTTTGATGACCTCGTCATCAAGACGAAGTACCTGATACCAGCCAACAAGTCCGCGGGCTTCAAGTTCATTCGCCCAAACGCGACACTTGGTTTGCAGCACCTCGATGGGGTCCTGCACCGTGACGGCGGCATCGGCGCCCGGTGAGACGACTACTGGGTTACGAGCAAACCAACTCAGTTGCACTGCACGAACGCGACGAACGTCGGCTGGGTTCGCCATTGCGGTGAGCAAAAGGCGCAATTGCTCCATGGCCTCGGACTCGAGCACGGAACCAATGCGACTACGAACGGCTGGAATATGCCGCTTGCGCAACTCCTCAACCAAGGGCTCGGCATCGTTGTGACCGCGAACAAGGATGCAGATGTCGTCGAGTTTCACCGGACGCGGTTCGGCACTTGAACCCGCCTCCGGCGCGATCTTGCCTTCCTTGAGAAGTTTTTCAATGTGGTCAGCGACATCGATAGAGATGGCGGCGCGAACCGGTTCGGCGTTTTCTTTATTGGGATTGGCAAGGAACCTGAACTGCAAGGGCTGGCCGCCGCCGATGAGTCGTCCGTTGGCGTGATTGTCGGGTGTGGTGACGGGGACATAGGCAATGTCTTCGTCGCCAAAAGTCACGCCGGTAAGCCAGGAGTTCAGTGCCTCGACCAGTGGGCGGTCGGAGCGATAGTTCGTCGTCATTTGTCGCTTTGACATGGAACCATCGGCTGCAGCCTTGAGGTACGCATCGATGTCGGCACCACGGAAGCGGTAGATGGCCTGCTTGGGATCGCCCACCACGATGAGTGCCAGGAACTCTTCGGGAACCCCGGCCAGGTCGAACACCCTTGAGAACAAACGCCATTGGAACGTGTCAGTGTCTTGGAACTCGTCGATGAGCACCAGGCGATAGCGGGACCGCAATACACGAATAATTTCTTCACCAAGTGTGGGGTCGTCGAGTTTCTCGACGAGATCGACGATGAGATCGTCAAAGGCAACAACGCCCTGCGCGACGCGTTCTTCTTTGATGGCCTTACGAAGTTCCTGAATGATCGATGACCACTGCCCCGCCGGTGATGCATCGGGGGCTGGCGCGAGTTCGGCCGCCAGATTGCTCGAAGTGGACTTCAGGACTGTTGCAACCGACCCCTCGATGCTTGTCGGATCTTTCGTACCGGTCGGATCGAGAGCGAGCCCATTTGCGGCAAACCGATTAACCAGAACATCGCGAATGACCTTCTGAGAAACGACAGCGTCGCTTTCGGCCGGAGCGGGAGTCTTGGCATCGCCGGAACGAATACCAAGATCACCAAGCGCTTGCTGGAAGAACCCGTGAATGGTCGAGATGGTGGCCGAATCGATGTTCGAGATTGCGGTTTCGAGACGCTCACGACGCAGAACAAGTTCGTCGGCCGTGCAGTTGCGAAGATTGGCCAACCATGGGTCGAACTTCTCGGTTTCAGGTGCGTTCAGTGCGTTGAGCGCGCGCAGCAACTGCTCGCGAACTTCCTGTTTCATTTCCGCAGCAGCAGCCCGAGTGAACGTGACCATAAGGAGTTCATCGGCACGAAGGCCTTCTTCAGCCACATAGCGAGCAACGAGCGCCGTGAGTGAATAGGTCTTTCCGGTTCCGGCGCTGGCCTCAAGCAATAACCATTCGCGAGAAGGCAGTGGGTGTGTGAGTTCGAAGACGTTGGCGGCACTCATTTCGTCACCGTCGTTTCCGCAAAGCAGTCCTGTAACGCACGGGCGTAGGCCTGGAATCGAGTGCCGGTCGTGGCGAAGTCCTGATCTATCGGATGCAAGGGGCTGAATGCATCGGCGGGGTTGGTGAAATCGGCGAAGGTGCGGCCGCCAAAGATCGCAGCGGCAGAGGGGTTCTTAAGATCGGAACCCAGCGCGGTGTTGACGTGGGACGAGAACTTGAGATCAGCCCAGGACGCGTACTCAAACAACGGCAATGGCGAGCACAGCGCCCGTTGATGGACACCAAGGGCAAAGGTCAGCACCCTTGTCGCCGACGCGAGTCGCTCTGCTTGAGATTCTCCAGCGAGAACGAAGCGGTCTACCGAGACCGTTTCGTTCTTCTTCTCTGAACGGGCAATCACGATTGCCTCGCGAACCCTGTTTGGCTCGGTCATCGCCAACGCGGCCAACCGCAACCACGGACGCACGAGATGGCGACCACTGGCTTTCGAAAACGCGATTTCGAGCACCTGGGTTGCACTCACCTCGATTGTGTCGAAAATGCCGGCATCGCCGAGAGTGAGTTCGATCGGAACAGCAACTTCAGCAGAGAAGTCGACGCCATGCGTAGCGAGCATTGCATCGACCTCGTCGCCGATTGATGCCCAGAATCGGTCACCGACAGCACCGATGGGCACACCACCCATGAGCTGTCGGAGTTGGCGCTGGTCGCGCAGATCGGCTCCAGAACGGGCCGCTTTCACGAGGTCGGAGCCGATCATTGAGTACTCGCGCTTATCGGGCCACAAACCAACTTGATCGTCGGAACTACGTAGCTCGCTAGGTAACGAGATCTGCATGCGCTCACGCATGTACAACTCGGCCGGTTTCTTTATCGCCTTCACGAGGTTCTCGATCGACAACGAACTCCGATCGAACTGGGCCGGGTCCCACTCATAATCGGGCCACACCATTTCAACCGGCTGTTCCCCCGCTACATCGATGATGCGACGGGCTACGACAGCAGCGATCGGATCGAACGTGAATGCCCCGTCGACTGACTTCACCACGTTCTTGTTGAGGTTCTCGGAAACAACACCGAAGTTCACTGGATCGGTGAGTTGTCGGGCATGACGAATGAGCACGGGCTTGGGCCCCGATGCTTCAGGACCAGCAGCAATAACGCCGGCTATGGCGTCGGAAAGTTCGGCCAGCGGAACGGCCATGGGCAGTTCCTTGTTGTTGGTCACGTCGAACCCGTTGCATGTAATGAGCACGGCGTCGCTTGCAGCGGGCAGCAGGTTCAGAAGACCAAGCCGTTCTTCGGCGTGGAAGTCGCGCTCGGCAATGCAGGGCGCATCGAGAAGGATGTCGTCGCCATTTCCACGACCAGAGGTGAAGGCCCGATCGTCGAAACCGAGAATGGCAACGATGCGGGCCGGCACGCCCCGCAGACGAGAAAGCGACGCGACGCGCACAACATCGCCCCATACCTTTGAGCGGGAACGAATGCCATCGAGTTCCTCGGCAAAAAGCGCCGAAATTTCCCGGAAGCCAAGCTGTGCTGATTCTGCTGATGTCGCCGCATGCATCCGAAGTTCGCGAGCAACATCGAGGGCGTCGGTGAGCTGGTTGCGATCTTCGAAGGGAACATCGAACATCGTGTTGAGAAGTGCTTCAAGCGTGTCGGCCCATTCGGACGCGAAGCGGGGCTCACTGCAGAACAATGTGAAATCGCTCAGGGCGTCGGTGAACGACGCGAGGTTGCCAACAAGTTGAATCGAACTTCCGCTGATGTCGTCGTAGCCAACAACACCGATAAGCGTTTCTCGGTCCTCGGGCGACTGCACGAGAATGCCGTTGATCAAGCGATCGATCGCAATGCGCCAGGTGCCCGCTTCGATGCCAGTCGGATAGTTCCAGGGAGCTGCGGCGCGATAGGTGTCGTCGATTCCCCAGTGAACCTGCAGATCGGTCAGCCAACGTTCAACACGAGAGAAGTCGTCTTCACCAATTGCGAAACGACGGCGCACGGGCTCGAGGGCAAGCAGTTCGAGCACCTTGCTCAGCTCAAGACGGTTACCGACCGCGTCGAAGAGCGCCGCGATGGCATCGGCAACCGGCGTTGAGGTACTGGTGGTTTTGTCGATGATGGCGATGGGCAGCTGCAAGCGGGCACCAACTGCATCACCTTCAACAACTTCGCGGAACTCGGCACCCATCACTGGGCCAACAAGGGGCGCGTAGGTTTCGATATCGGGACAGATGACGATGATGTCGCGCGGATGCAACGTGGGGTCGGCCGCTAAGCGATGCAACAGCGCATCGCGCAACACTTCAACCTGGCGCGTCGGCCCATGACACAGATGCACTTCGAACGAGCCGTCGCCGTTTTCAAGGACAGACTTTTTGTGCGGCGGAATAGCGAGTGGTTCGTCGTGCGCAATCGACTGCTGTAAGCGGCCAAGCACTGTTGGGGCCGGCGCTGCTTCGAGCGTTTGCATCTTTGGAAAGGCACGAGACAACAAGGCCATTGATTCGAGACCAGCACGAGACCACGAGCGCAACAACGGATTGTGCATGTCGTTGGCGAGGTCGAGATGACTGCGCAACTCATCGCCAAGATCGACCGAGCGAAGATCGGAAATGCGATCGGAGGTGGGAAACACCGTGAACACCGCAAGGTCGAGCAACGTAGACAGTTCGCCAAGCAACGACACTTTTGCTGGCGAGTACGCGTCGAGACCAAATACCGACAATCGACCAGGAAGGGCGCGCTGCACCGCAGTTGGTTCGAGGTGACCGCGTGCGGCGATGAAGCGTTCGCCGGTCGACACACCAATGACATCGTGCACCGCATGCCACAACGCGTATTGCCATTGCTTGTCGGGGCGAAGGGGCGTTACTGGATCGGCTTGTGTGCCGACCGCCCAGGATGCCGGCATCTGCGGGCGATAGACCGAATAGCGGTCAAAAAGTTCAGCAATGCGTTGGGCAGTAGCCAATGGGCTCTTGGCCTCGGCGAAGCCGGGAGCTAACGACGGGTCGGCAGTAAGCAGACCGAGCAGTGTCCAGCGCAAACGTTTTACCGACCACGGGTCGTCGGCGGCACGTTCGGTGCCGATGGCATGAAGATTGAACTCGTTCGGAAACCAAAAGTGGACATTGGTGAGAATTGCTTCGCCCTTGCCATTGACATCGAGAAGATGACCAAGTTGTTCGATGAGCCAATCGCGTGTGCCAGCAGTGGGCACCACGACGATGTCGGGGAGAAATGGGTCGGCCAGAGGCGCGCTCAGACGCTCGGCCAGCAGCGGCAGCAGTTGCTGCGCCGATTGCGCGGCAGTAACCGAGGCCGCCACTAGCGACAACCGTCTGACATCAGGTTTTTCACTGGTTCCGCCGCGCGATCACGCAAGTGACGTTAGACGGCGCATGAGACAGCGGGTCGGGTGAGTGCGCTTACTTCTGGAACAGCGAAGCGGCCACAACCCGCCGGTTCATTGACCGGTCATCGCTCAAGCTCATTTTGGAAAAGATCTTCCGGACATGAACTTCCACCGTTCGCTCCGATAAAAAGAGCTCGGCGGCAATACCTTTATTCGATCGTCCGTAGGCCAGAAGTTCATAGACGCGAAGTTCTGCGGGCGTAAGTCCTGAACCCTCGAAGACGCCAGTGGACGGAATGAAGAGCGGGTCGATGACCTGTCCGCCTTCCAACGACATCCGAAGCGCCGATGGCACCGCCGCCACCGCCGCCACCGCCGATGCGCTACTGGCATCTAACAGGGCGACACCGCTCGTACGCAGATTCAATTGCAATGCCGCCCGGACCGGAACTGTGGGTCGAGCCAGCACCACGATCGGCACATCAAGCGGAACGCCCCGCAATCGCAAGTCCCATCCGCCACCGAGATACTCGGCATAACTGGGAGGCGGGAGCACGACCAGTGGCGTCGAAACCTTGGCGGTCTCGTGATCGGCCACAACGGCCGTGCCCGGGAACCCTTCAACCTCGAGGTGGCCTCGAAGGAGTTCCCCGGCCAATGGATCCCAACTAATGATTAATGGCGGAGCCGAGACCGAAATGGCCCCGTCCTGCCCAAATTCCCGCTTCATCGCAACCGCCGCCCTGTTCTTGCCCCATTTTGCCGGTCCGCCGACCGGCCATTGAGTGGAAATAGCGATTTCAATACACCTTACGGAGTAACGCCCTGCTTCGTACGCGTTTTCACCTATCCCGCTGCTGCCTGGAGATCTTGAGGGCGAAGCAGGACCTACCTAAAGAGACAGGCCCCCGCCGGAAAGGGCCGGAATGGGAGCAGGCCGGTCCGGGCCGTAACATCGCTACAGAGGGGGTTTTTCGTGAATCGGCTCATGCGCAGCTTTCTGCTGCCCTACAAAAAGTTGCTCGTAGCGGTCTTAGCGTTTCAGGTCGTGGCCGTTACCGCCACGATGACGTTGCCAACGCTCAACGCCATGCTGATCGATAACGGGGTCCTCACCGGTAATACCAACTACATCTTAAAAATCGGCTTCGTCATGTTGGTGTTGTCATTCGTGCAGGCTGTCTTCGGCATCAGCGCCTCGTGGTTTGGCTCACGAGCGGGAATGGGCTTTGGCCGAGACATTCGTGACCGGCTCTTTCACACCGTCACCGGATTCTCGACTCGCGAAGTCGACAGTTTCGGTGCACCCTCACTCATCATTCGCATTACCAATGATGTGCAACAAGTTCAGACCCTGGTCGTCATGTTGTGCACTTCATTTATTTCGGCGCCAATCACCATCGTCATCGGCGTATACCTCGCGGTTCGAGAAGACGGACCACTGTCTCTCATTCTCGTTGCCTCGATTCCGGTTCTGCTGCTTTCTATTGGCACCATCGTCATCCGTGTCATTCCTCAATACCGGGACATGCAGGAACGCATCGACAAGATGAGTCAGGTGCTTCGGGAACAGATCGTCGGAATGCGAGTTGTTCGAGCATTCGTTCGTGAACCACTTGAAACAGAACGCTTCGACGAAGCTAACCAACGGCTCACACGAACCGCGACACTGACAAGTCGTTACATGTCATCAATGTTTCCCACCGTGATGTTGGTGCTCAATGTTTCGAGCGCAGCAGCCGTGTGGGTCGCGGCGGATCGAATTGGTGCAGGCGATATGCAAATTGGTGCCCTCATCGCTTTCCTCACCTATCTCGTTCAAATTCTCATGGCCGTGATGATGGCAACCTTCGTTGCGGTGATGTGGCCACGCGCCTCAGTCTGTGCAGAGCGGATTAATGAAGTTCTCAACACCGACTCATCGATCGTCACATCGTTGACGCCTGTCACTGAACTTTCTGGAAAAGGAACGCTCGAGTTTCGCAACGTGGGGTTCTGTTATCCCGGCGCTGAAATCCCGGTCCTTTCGAACGTTTCGTTTACTACTCGACCAGGACAAACAACAGCGATTATCGGTTCTACTGGTTCTGGCAAAACCACATTGGTCAACCTTGTCGCTCGACTCATCGACAGCACCGAAGGTTCGATCCTTATCGACGACGTCGATGTTCGCGATCTCGCACCAGAAACGCTTTGGAAGCGAGTCTCAGTTGTTCCGCAGCGGCCGTATTTGTTCTCAGGGACTATCCGATCGAACCTGCTCTTTGCTGATCCCGACGCGACTGAGGCCGACCTCTGGAAAGCGTTGGAAATTGCGCAGGCCGCTGATTTCGTCAACGCGACGACGGACAAACTCGACTCCCCCATCTCGCAGGGCGGCACAAATGTCTCTGGCGGGCAACGCCAGCGTCTTGCGATTGCCCGCTCCCTGGTTCGTAATCCGGGCATCTACGTGTTCGACGATTCATTCTCGGCGCTCGACCTAACTACTGATGCCCGCCTTCGTGCCGCGTTAGCTCCGGTTACATCAGACGCCGCGCTAATCATCGTCGCTCAGCGCGTGTCCACCATCAAACATGCTGACCAAATCCTTGTTCTCGACGATGGCGAATGTGTCGGCGTTGGCACCCATCATGAACTCCTTGCCAACTGTCCCACCTACGCGGAAATCGTTGAATCGCAGATGACCGCCGAGGAAGCGGCATGAACGACTCCTCAGATCTGGAACGCAATGGCGCGCCGCCCCAGGCTCCGGTTGGACCGCGCATGAACAGCGTCGCAGTACCGATTGAGAAACCAAAAGATTTCCGCAACTCCACATTGCGGCTGATCTCGTGGACGCGACCGGAACGATTCCGTCTGGCTCTTGTGATTTTCACTGCTGTTCTCAGCGTGTGTATGTCAGTGGTCGGTCCGAAGATTCTCGGCAACGCAACCAACGTCATCATTACTGGCGTTCAATCGCCTGACGGAACCGACTACGCCTCACTTCATCGAACGTTGCTTCTTGTTGGATCGTTATATCTCTGTTCGGGCGCTCTCGCCTACACCCAAGGTTTCTTGCTCGCTGGTGTCATCCATCGCACCATGCGGAGGCTCCGATCTGCCGTCGAAGACAAAATCAACCGGCTTCCACTCGGTTACATCGACAAAACTCCGCGTGGCGATCTTCTCAGTCGCGTAACGAATGACATAGACAACATCGCCCAAAGTCTTGCTCAGACGCTGAGCATGCTCTTCATTTCGATTCTCACCATTTTTGGTGTGCTCATCATGATGCTGTCAATCTCTCCGCTGCTTTCACTGGTGGCGGTTGCCACCGTGCCCCTCACAATGGTCACCATCAAGTTCATCGTGGGGAAATCAAAGAAGCGTTTCATTGCCCAGTGGGCACACACCGGTTCGTTAAACGCGACTGTCGAAGAAACGTTTGCGGGTCACTCTCTCGTCAAAGTGTTTGGCCAGCAACAGGCCACCGAGAATCGCTTCAAAGCAACGAATCAGACTCTGTACGAGGCATCTTTCGGTGCCCAATTTATTTCCGGAATTATTTTGCCGGCGATGATGCTCGTCAGCAATCTCAACTATGTCGCAATCGCGGTAATCGGCGGCTTGCGAGTGGCGTCAGGAAGCTTGAGCATTGGCGACATCCAGGCATTTATTCAGTACTCGCGCCAGTTCACACAGCCCATCAACCAGTTGGCATCAATGGCCAACATGTTGCAGTCGGGTATTGCATCTGCCGAGCGAGTGTTCGAATTCATCGATGTCGACGAGCAGTCTGCTGATCCGGTCGACGCGCAGGTGGTCGAATCGCCAAAGGGTCGGGTTGCCTTCGAGAACGTGACGTTCTCCTATTCAGCAGACCAGGCACTCATCACCGATCTGTCATTAGTTGCCGAACCAGGCCAAACCATCGCCATTGTCGGGCCTACCGGTGCCGGCAAGACCACCTTGGTCAATTTGCTCATGCGCTTCTATGAACTCAATGACGGCGCAATCACTCTCGATGGCGTTGACATCGCCACGATGCGTCGATCAGACCTTCGCTCGAGCATGGGAATGGTGCTGCAGGACACCTGGTTGTTCGGAGGAACGATCCGCGAGAACATCGCTTACGGTCGCCTCGGGGCAACCGAAGAAGAAATTCTTGCTGCGGCGAAGGCCACCCATGTCGACCACTTCGTGCGTTCGATGCCTGATGGTTACAACACCGTGCTCGACGATGAAGCCAGCAATCTCAGCGCTGGCGAGAAGCAGTTGCTCACCATCGCTCGTGCATTCCTTGCCGAGCCAACCATTCTCATCCTCGATGAAGCAACCAGTTCGGTCGACACCCGCACCGAGGTACTTATCCAACGAGCGATGGCGGCTCTGCGATCAAACCGGACCAGTTTCGTGATCGCTCACCGACTTTCAACGATTCGCGATGCCGACACGATCTTGGTGATGGAAAGCGGCCAGATCGTCGAACAAGGTAACCACGAGGAACTGCTCGCCGCCGGTGGCGCGTATTACAACCTCTATAACGCTCAGTTCGTTGCGCCAGCTGTCGATATCGACATCGCCTAAGTCCCGGTTTCCTGACCAGCACGTTCCACACCTAGGGTGAACTCCGTCGGGGGATGAAGGGGAGCGCAATGCCAAGCAAGTCGGAAATGGTGGGCGCGACCTCATCAACAACCGACGCCGCCAGGCCAGTTTCGCTTCGCAACGGAGTCTTTGCTGTTGTCATCGCTTTGCAGTTCGTCCTCGTGTTGGTCAACGGTTCCACCACAATGGCGCTACCTGGCATTCGCGACGGACTGGGAGCAACCAATAGCGAGTTGCAGTGGTACGCGTCGATCTTTTCCCTGACCTTCGCGCTTGTGCTTGTGCTGTCGGGTCGACTTGGCGATTTGTTTGGCACACGACGACTTCTCATGATTGGTTTTGCGGCAATTGTCACGTCGTGGATTCTGAGCGCCGGTTCGCCGAACATCTATTTCTTATTGCTGGCTAGAGCACTGCAGGGAATCGCTAGTGGCGTCACCGCGCCGCAACTTTCGGCAATGATCCAGCGAACCTTCACTGGCCATAACCGAACTCGAGCATTCTCGGTCTTCCTCATGTTCGCTGGCGGTGGCTTCATGCTCGGGCAACTCAGCGCTGGCGCGCTTACCAACGCCAATCTTTTTGGCGCCGGTTGGCGATGGGCCTACTTGCCGTTTATTCCACTCGGCGTCATCGTTTGGCTCATCGCGGCGAAGGTCCTTCCGGCGACAATGCCGGGGACGAGCGGACAACTCGACATCACCGGTGCCGCCGTGCTCGCCGTGGTTGCGTTCTTCTTGATGTTCCCGCTCATCCAGGGACGTAACGCTGGTTGGCCAGTTTGGATTCTTTTGATGTTGGTGTGTTCATTGCCGCTGTTCTTCGCCTTTCTTCGCTACGAGCGCAATCTCGTTCGGCGCGGTGGCGATCCGCTGGTGAACCCAATCCTTTTTGCGATTCGCAGTTTTCGAATTGGCAACATCATTACGTTGCTCGTGGGTCTTCTTTCCGCTGCAGGGCCGATCTATCTCATTCTCACTATTCAGTTGGGATTCGATCGCAACCCGCTGCAAGCGGCCATCCTCACCTGCCCCATGCCCTTTGCGAACATGTTTGGCTCGCTCGCTGCCGCTCCGTTGCTCCGTCGGTACGGCCGAGGCGCTGTCGTCATCGGCGCGGCGCTCAACGGCCTTGCTGCCGGGCTTGTCTTGTACCTCGATCGTGTTGGTGCCGGAGACTTCAAAGCCGTTCACCTTGTGCCCGCCGTGGCCCTGCTCGGTTTCGCGTTAGGAATTTCTATCGCTGTCACCATTGCCTTCGTCTTGTCCGAAGTTCCTGATGAGTACGCCGGTGCCGCGTCGGGCGTTCAAGCGACGGGCTTGCAATTAGCTGGAGCAATCGGCATTGCTGTCGTTGGTGTCGCGTATTGGGGTCGTATCGGGGATTCTGACTCCCTCAGTGCGTATATCGACGGCATCAATGCGGTGATGTGGATCTCAATTGGTCTTGCGGTTGTCCAAGCAGGACTCGTCATCCTTCTGCCCCGACATAAACCCGGGCCGAACAAAGAGTTTCAGCTCGTCGACCCCGAACTTCTTGTTATGCCCGATTTCCACGGTGACAACGCGTAGTTCTCTCCCTTCACGTCAAAGCCCACGCTCACTCGTTTCTTTTGCAGAGACCCCGAATCGCGTTCCCCGACGGTCAGATGCGGTGAATGACCCTCTATCGTTGTGACGGCATGAGCGACGTTCCCCACAGTCCCGGATGGTGGCAGGCCGGTGACGGTCGTTGGTATCCGCCACCACCAGGCCTCACCGATGAAATGCCAGCTCGCGCGCCGACACCGGCTCCCGATCATCCTCCGTATGCCTTCGATGTCAATGCGCAGTGGCCGTCCATGCCGCTCGCACCAACTCCTCCGCGTCAACGTTCTCGACGAGGTTCGCTCATCATCGCTGGCGTGGCCGCAATCGTGGTTGGCGCACTCATCTTGAACATTGGCATCGCGATACTGCCGCAGTCTTCAAAAACTGCTTCGTCGAGTGACCCCGCCTACCAAATGGCGGTCGAGGACCTTCTTCAGTCAGAACTCACAAATCTGATTTTCTTGGAGACGTTTTGGGATGGCTACAACAACTTCCAAGACGAAATCAAAAACGCTACGAACTCGGAGCGAAGGGCGATTTTGGAGCGGTGGCTCAGCGAGAGCCAAACAGAAGTCGATCAGTTTCAGCTTGATCTCCAGCAGATTGAAGATGAATACGCAGAACGTTCCTACAGCGACGGTTCCGTGGCCGATTCCATCCGTGATCTCGCCATGAATCATTACAAAACTTGGCAGAACTGGGCCTCACAAATCATTCCCATCGCCATCGACTGGCAAAACGATCGCACGTCTACTCTCAGTCTTTACGCGTATGTGACCGAGGTACAGCCAGCACTCGATACCGCTATCGAAACAACGTTCACGGAACTTTGTTCGACGCTGATGACAACGCAACCATCTGATGGTTCCTATGCACAAGCCATCGCTGATATTTGTCCGGATTCATGAACGATCAACACCCAAACAACACCGATGACAAGTTCGCCGCACCTGAGCTGCGCGCTGGCGATGTCAACGGTCCGTGCTTAGCGTGTGGCTTACCAAACGCCCGTAGTTGGGAAACACCTGACGGTTCCGCCCGACTTTGTCTGCCATGCGCAACACTCAACGGTATTGGTTGTCCGTAACGCGACAGGTGGGCTCAGTGCGTCCCTGCGCTGGAACCAAGGCTCACTTCAATGACCTGCCCAGTCATGCTGCTGGCTGCATCGGCAGCGACGAACAACACCGAACGCGACACCTCTTCTGGTGCCATCCACGCAACACCAAGTCGATTCATCGCTTGGTAACGCGGCGCGACATCTTCGCGAGTGGGCGCATCCATGTCCGGGCAGAAAAGTTTGTACATCGCTTCGTTGTGCAACATCGCGGTGTCGACAGCGGCGGGAGCGATGGCGTTCACCGTGATTCCCTTGTTCGCAACTTCCATAGCAAGAGACTTCACCATGCCGATCACGCCCCACTTGGCGGCAACGTAGTGCGCGAGGTTTGCGTTTCCCATACGACCGGCCATCGACGAGGTCGCGATGATGCGCCCATAGCGACGCTCAAGCATGTGGGGCAGCACAGCGCGAATGGTTTTGAACGTGCCGGTGAGATCGACATCGATCATGTCGTTCCAGGTGTCGTCATCGAGTTCATGAAACTTCCCGTACCCCGTGACCCCCGCATTCGCGACACAAATGTCGATCTGGCCGAATGCTTCGATGCCGGCCTCGACCACAAGGCCGATACCGGCGGTGTCACGGATATCGGCGGGCATCGACAGGCAGCGCTGTCCGGTGGCTTCCACCATCGCCACGGTTTCGGCCAGTTCGGCAGCGGTTCCTAAGGGATAGGGAACGGTGGCGATATCGGCGCAGAGGTCGGTGACAACGATGTCGGCCCCTTCAGCGGCCAAGGCGACGGCATGCGCCCGACCCTGACCCCTCGCTGCTCCCGTCACCAGA
>CAMCTW010000016.1 GCA_945878645.1 Bifidobacterium breve | reverse complement strand
ACTGCAGCTGCTGCTGAAGACGCATCCGAACTCGTCATTGTCGATTTCGATCCACTCGACGTTGCTGTTGATCCAGTTTTTGCTGCGACCGATCAAGTGATCCTTCATCCCGAACACGGATCGAACATTGCGTTAGAAGTTCCCTTTGGCTACACCGAAGAATTATTTGATGGTTGTGAGGTTGTCGTCACGCGCGATCTCGTAAATCAACGTGTCGCAGTAGCGCCGCTGGAACCTCGCGGCCTCGCTGTGGTCTGGCACGAAGGCCGGGTCATAGTTTGGTCGTCGACGCAGGCTCCCCATTCGGTCAAGGGCAAGATCGCCGGAGTTTACGAACTCGAACCGGAACAGGTGCATGTCATTGCTCCTGCCGTCGGTGGTGGGTTCGGCGCCAAGATCAATCTTCAGACCGATGAGATGTTGCTGCCATGGGTGGCGCGCACGGTCAATCGTCCCGTTCGCTGGGCTGAGTCACGCAGCGAGTCCATGGTCTCAATGCCGCACGGGCGTGGACAGGTACATAAGATCGAAATTGGCGGCTCCCGAGACGGAACCGTCGAGGCCTACCGGCTCACGGTGCTTCAAGATGTTGGCGCATACCCGGGTATGGGAACATTTCTTCCGTTTATGACGCGCACGATGGCGCCGGGCACGTACACAATCCCGAAAATCGAATGCAACGTGAAATCGGTGATGACGAATACGACTCCGATCGAGGCCTATCGCGGAGCTGGACGTCCCGAAGCAACCGCAGCCATTGAGCGGGCCTTCGATCTGTTCGCTGTGGAAATCGGAATGGACCCAGTTGAGCTTCGTCGCCGCAACCTGATTGCCGCCGACCAATTCCCATACACAACGCCGACAGGCGCGGTGTACGACTGTGGCGATTATGCCGCCGCGCTCGACGTGGCGTTGGCCGAGGCTGACTACGAAGGGTTACGCGCTGAACAGGCGGCGCGACGCGCTGCTGGCGATCCGATCCAACTTGGGATTGGCGTTGCCGTATACGTCGAAATCACTGCTGGTCCTGCAGGCAATCAAGGTGAATTCGCCAAGGTGGTCCTGGATAACAAGGGTGGGCTCACTGTTTACACAGGGTCGTCGTCACACGGGCAGGGCCACAACACTGCATGGGCGATGCTGGCCAGTGATCTCACCGGAATCGCAATGGAAAACATTGATGTCGTCGCTGGCGATACCGATCGTGTCGCTCAAGGCGGCGGAACGATGGGCTCGCGTTCACTGCAGCTTGGCGGTTCAGCAGTTTGGACAGCGACCGGACAAGTTGTCGACAAGGCGCGAGCTGTTGCTGCCGAACTTCTCGAGGCGAATGTCGACGACATTGAACTCGATGTCGATCGTGGTGTTTTCCATGTTGCGGGAACGCCGTCTCTTTCCAAGACGTGGTCCGAAGTCGGTACTGCCGGAGACATTGTCGGACCGATCGGTGCCGGAGCGACGGGGCTTCCAATCGAGGCGGCTCTGACCTTCACCGCCGAGAACGCAACCTTCCCGTTCGGTGCGCATATCGCTGTCGTCGAGGTCGACACCGAAACCGGCAAGACAACGCTTCGTCGCATCGTCACGTGTGACGATGCCGGCCGCATCCTCAACCCCTTGATCGTTGAGGGGCAACGACACGGCGGAATCGCCCAAGGTGTTGGTCAAGCGCTTTTCGAACACATGATCTACGACGAAGAGGGCAATCCTCAGACCTCGAACCTTGCCGATTATGCCTTCGGTTCGGCCGCAGAGTTCCCGAGTTTCGATTTGGTGCCGCTGGAAACTCCATCGCCCGTCAATCCACTCGGGGCGAAGGGCATCGGCGAATCAGGAGCAATTGGTGGCACGCCTGCAGTGCAAAGCGCTGTCATCGATGCACTCTCACCCTTTGGTGTTACTCATCTCGATATGCCCTACACCGCAGAGCGCGTGTGGCGTGCAGTCACTGGCCTTTGAGCCAGATGGTGACACGATGACTCAACCGATCAATCCGAAACCGCGCCAGGTTCCTGCAACCAAGCAGCGATGGCAGAGTTCCGCGAAGTGGACGCTGGTCGCCTCAGCCGGGGTGACAATCGGAATGTTTTTGGTGTTTTATGTCTTCTTCTTGAGGGCCTGACCAATCGATGACGATTGAGATTCGCAAGGCGGCCGATCGAGGCGAGACACAAATCGGCTGGCTCGATTCTCGTCACTGTTTCAGTTTCGGTTCCTATGTCGACCAGACAAACACGGGTCATGGGCTACTGGTTGTAAGTAACGATGATCGTGTCGCGCCTGCTACCGGGTTTGGCACTCACGGGCATAGCGATATGGAAATCATCACCTGGGTTTTGTCAGGTGAAGTTGAACATTCAGACACTCTTGGAAATCACGGAATCATTGGTCCCGGTCTTGCCCAACGCATGACCGCCGGCCGGGGGATTCGTCATTCCGAGCAGAATCCCAGCCCTGACCTCGAAGCCCATTTTGTACAGATGTGGGTTCCACCTGACACCGTTGGTCTCGAACCCAGCTACGAGCAGCAGGATGTGACCGAGCTGCTGAATGCCGGTGGTCTTGTTGTCATCGCCGGCGGGGCCGATAGTGGAGCGGCGATTCGTATCAATCAGCGTGATGCGGTGATGTCGGTCGGCCGGTTGAAGCCTGGCGAAACCGTTTCTCTTCCCGTCGCTGTGCATGTGCATGTCTTTGTGGCACTCGGTGCAGGTGAACTCAATGGCCACAACGCCCTCGAGCAGGGTGATGCGGTGCGACTCACCGACGAAGTAGCGCAGGCGGTCACAGCAGGGTCCGAGGGCGCAGAACTCATTGTGTGGGCCACGGCCTGAGCCGACTTCGATCGGCGGAGCCACTCGCCGGTAGCCTCTCCATCGTGAGTTCATCCCTCCCCACTTCGGTGCAGGAAGTCGTTGCCGGATTAGCCGAAAACGGTTACATGGCGGACGAAGGATTGGCGACTGCCATCTTTCTGGCGCTCTCGATGAAGCGACCGCTGTTGTTGGAAGGTGAGCCCGGCGTCGGTAAGACCGAAGTGGCGAAGACGCTAAGCGCCCTCACTGGCGGGGAGTTGATCCGGCTGCAGTGTTATGAAGGTCTTGACGCCGCCCAGGCACTCTACGAATGGGATTACCCGCGGCAGCTACTTCACCTGCGCGCCGCTGAAGCCGCGGGCACGATTGGCTCCGACGTTGCTGCTGTTGAAAACGAGCTCTACAGCGAGCGCTTTCTCATCCGCCGACCACTTCTCGACGCCATCTCTGATCGGCATGAGGTTGCTCCGGTCCTTCTGATCGATGAACTCGATCGTGCCGATGATGAGTTTGAAGCGTTCCTTCTCGAAGTGCTGGCAGAGAACGCAGTAACCATTCCTGAACTCGGCACCTTTCGGGCCAAGGTTGCTCCGATTGTGATCATCACATCGAATCGAACCCGTGATGTCCACGATGCGTTGAAGCGACGTTGTCTTTACCATTGGGTGGAGCATCCCGACAGCGAGCGCGAGATCGCCATAGTTTGTTCGCGTGTGCCGGGAGCGAGTCAAGTTCTTGCTCGTCAGGTGGCGCTTCTTGTCGCCGAGTTGCGAACGATTGGCTTGTTCAAGCCGCCAGGCGTGGCTGAAACCATCGATTGGGTGATGGCCCTTACCGCTCTCGGACATACCGATATTGATGTCGCGTCTGTAGATGCATCGCTTGGGGCGGTCGTGAAATATCGCGAAGATGCCGATCGAGTTCGAGCGCACGGAATCGGCGCGCTTGTTGATGCGGCTCAGCGAGAGGGCTGAACGCAGTTTCATGAATGACGAAGGCGTCATTGATCTCGTTGCGCTGCTGCGCACGGCAGGTCTCGCTGTTGCTGTGGGAAGTGTGATTTCTTTTATCGAAGCGGTGGAGCTCGTCGACAACGATTTGCGGTCGATGTATTGGGCGGGTCGAGCAACGCTGGCTCATTCACCTGTAGAGATCGAGTTGTACGACCTTGTTTTCCGTCATTGGATTCTGGGAACTGAGGTTGTACTTTCACAGTCATCGATCACGAAGAGCGATCAATCCATCATCGCTGACGATGATGAACTCGATTCGGCGCAAAATGATTCTGCAGATGTGGAAACCGACGACGTTGCAGTGTTGCGATTTAGTCGAACCGAGACTCTTCATTCCGCGGACTTCGCGTCGCTGAACGACGAGGAGCGTGCTGAAGCCGACCGGTTGATTGCAACGATGCGCATTTCAGCAGTTACGCGCGCCTCCCGTCGGCGGCGCCCGTCGCGTCGTTCCGATGGAACGCTCGACCTCCGCCGCACGATTCGCGAGTCACTGCGAACCGGGGGAGAACCTCTTCGACTCCGAACTTTGCAGCGCACACGGGTGCCGCGTCGGGTTGTGATCATCGCTGATATCAGCGGATCGATGGCAAGTTACAGCCGTTCGTTGCTTCGCTACGCCCACGCGGCAGTCTCTGCCGGCGCCAAGGTTGAAGCGTTTGCCCTGGGCACCCGTCTCACTCGACTCACGCGTGAACTCTCCACGCGAGATCCAGACAAGGCCATTGAACGAGCAGCGGGCTCGGTGGAAGATTGGTCGGGCGGCACTCGTCTTGGAGAAGGCATTGGTCGTTTCAATGACGATTGGGGCACGAAGGGGATGGCTCGCGGTGCAATCCTCGTCATTCTTTCCGACGGCTGGGACCGAGGGGACCCTGAACTCTTGGCCTTGGAAATGGAGCGCCTGTCGCGTGTCGCCCACAAAATCGTGTGGGTGAATCCGTTGAAAGCCACTGATGGGTATGCCCCACTCGCTCGCGGAATGGCTGCGGCATTGCCGTTTATCGACGAGTTCATCGAGGGCCACTCGCTCGACGCTCTTGACCGACTCTCGGCGGTCGTCTCTGGAGGCGGATCTGGCACCGTACGATCAATGGGGGTCCTGCAGCGCTCGGAGGTGAACCGGTGAAAGAGATCATGGATGACATTGATCGCTGGCGTCGTTTCGGTCACAAGGTGGCGCTTGCGCGCGTTGTCGATATCGAAGGTTCGGGTCCTCGCTTGCCAGGGGCTTCGATGGCCGTTGCTGAGACCGGTGAGGTCGCTGGTTCGGTCTCTGGCGGATGCGTTGAAGGCGCCGTGGTCTCAGAAGCGCTCGACATCCTCTCGACGGGCGAGCGTCGGCTTGTCACCTTTGGCTACAGCGACGACGAGGCTTTTGCTGTTGGTCTCACCTGTGGCGGAACCATTCACCTGTTCATTGAACCGCTGGACTGGTGAAAGCCATGCCGGACTCGATCTACGAACTTTGGCGCAAAGCGGTCAATGATCACCGACCAGTTGCGTTGGCCACGATTATTGAGGGCGAAAATCTCGGCGCCAAACTGATCGTTGGCGACGGAATCGATTCGCAAGGAACACTCGGCGACCTCGATCTCGATCGCGTTGTTGTTCGCGACACAATCGGAGAACTTGCTGGTGGACGTTCGGGTATTCGTCATTACGGTCCGCATGGTGAAGCCCGTGAGGATGCGGTATCGATCTTCATCGAATCCTTTGCTCCGCCCCCGCATATGTTGATTTTTGGAGCGGTCGATTTCACTGGTGCGCTGGTAAAAATCGCGAAGGTCATGGGGTATCGGGTCACGGTTTGCGATGCACGCGAGGTTTTTGCGACGAAGCGAAGGTTTCCGAATGCCGACGAAGTCGTCGTCGACTGGCCGCATCGTCATCTCGAAAAAGTTGGGGACCGACTTGGGCAGCGCGATGCGGTGTGCGTGCTTACCCACGACCACAAGTTCGATGTGCCGGCAATTCAAGCGGCCCTAGCAACCGATGTCGGTTACCTCGGCGCTATGGGAAGTCGCCGTACATGCGAGGAGCGCCTTGAGCGCCTTGCCCAGGCCGGCGCCGACATGGAACAGGTTTCCGCTCGGCTTCATGCGCCCATTGGCCTCGACCTCGGCGGGCGAACTCCAGAAGAAACGGCAATTGCAATTTGCGCTGAAGTGATTGCGACTCGCACCGGGCGCGTGAGTTCGTCACTCAGCGATACGACTGGCTCAATTCACTAACTGCGGTCACCGTGAGGCGATTGATGGAATTAGGAAAGACCAGATTCTTCGAGCGAACGGCGTACTAAGACGCGTGCAAGATGTTCGCGGTACTCCGATGACGCATTGATGTCGCTTTGTGCTTCGGTGCCTTCATTGGCGAGGGCTGCAGCATCGGCGGCATTGGCGCCGGACTTCACTGCGTCCATTACGGCCGAGGCCAGGAGGGGAGTCGATCCCATATTCACGAGTCCAACGCCGGTGGAGCCATTGGCACGAACAGTGGCCACGCCAACGATGGCCCAGTCCTGGGCGCGGCGATTGAACTTCTGGAATGACCAGCCTTGGGTGTCGAGCTTCGGGATGCGGATCTCGGTGAGAAGTTCATCGGGAGCAAGGGCTGATTCAAGGAAACCGGTGTAGAACTCTGACGCTGCGATTTCTCGGGTGCCGTTGGGGCCAGTCGCCACGATTGTCGCCCCCATGGCGAGCGCAACAGCGGGAAGATCGGAAGCAGGATCGGCATGAGCCAACGAGCCGCCGATGGTTCCGCGATGGCGGACCTGAGGATCGCCGACATGGCCTGCAGCGTGGGCAAGAAGCGGAGCTGCTGATGCCAGAAGTGAACTGGTCTCGAGGTCGCGATGGCGGGTGAGTGCGCCGATGGCGATGTAGTCGCCGGCATCGTTGATGTAACGAAGGTCATCGAGGCGGCCGACATCGACCAAGACCGAAGGCGCGGCAAGACGAAGCTTCATGAGCGGAAGCAATGAATGACCGCCAGCGAGCAATTTTGCTTCATCGCCGTATTCGGTGAGAGCGCTCAACGCCGCATCGACGGAATCGGCACGCACATACTCGAATGCTGCGGGGATCACTTTGATGCCCCATTCGATTCAGCGGCGCACGCAAGTACCGACTTCACAATGTTGTGGTACCCGGTGCAGCGACAGAGATTTCCTTCGAGGCCGATGCGTACGTCGGTCTCGGAAGGGTTCGGGTTTTCGTCAAGAAGAGAGATCGCAGCCATCACCATGCCGGGAGTGCAGTAACCGCATTGCAGGCCATGGTTCTCCTGGAAACAGCGCTGCATTGGATGGAGGATGTCGCCATTGGCGAGACCTTCGATGGTGGTGAGTTCGAGACCATCGGCTTGAGCGGCGAGCATGGTGCACGACTTCGCTGATTGCCCTTCGACGTGGATAGTGCACGCGCCACATGAGGACGTGTCGCATCCGATGTTGGTGCCCGTGAGGTCGAGTTCATCTCGAAGGAAATGCACAAGAAGTGTGCGTGGTTCGACGTCGCCACTGCGTTCGACGCCATTGACCGTCACCGTGATCTTCATGTTCCCCCTCGGTGCGAACTCGCCGAATGTGCACCGGCGAACGGGTCAAACACTAGCCGAGGTCAGCGGAAGGCCCTGCTTGGAGAACGTCTGCTCGGTGGATGATTGACTGTGGAGGTGAATGCCCCTCAGCCACAGATTGCTGTGATCCTCGCTGCAGGATCCTCGACACGGTTCGTTGATGGGCCAAAGCAATTGGCGCAATTGAATGGACAGCCCCTCGTAGCGATCGCGGTACAGGCTGCCCTCGATGCCGGATGTTTCGCCTCGGTCCTTGTCGTGGCTGGTGCAGTGCCGTTGGAGGGGATCGTTCCTGAGGGAGTGGTGATTATCGACAACCCGCTCTGGGCCTCTGGGCAGGCCAGTTCGTTATTGGCGGGAATCGCTGCAGCACGAGACGCTGGGGCCCAAGCCGTGGTGGTTGGTCTGGCTGATCAGCCATTTGTGGCGGCCGAGGCATGGCAGCTGGTTTCACGCATGGAAACCGAGTTACCCATCGTGGTGGCGACCTATAAAGGTCAGCGCGGAAATCCAGTCCGCCTTGGGGTGGAGGTCTGGGACGACCTTCCGAACGAGGGCGATGAGGGTGCGCGAGTGCTGTTGCGAGGGAGGCCCGAGCTCGTCGCCGCGGTAGCGTGCCCGGGCGACTCGTCAGACGTCGACACCGTGGAGGATCTCGAGCAATGGAACTGATCAACACCTTCGATGTGAGTGTGCCAATTGAAATGGCGTGGAAGGTGCTGACCGACGTTGAGCGAATTGCGCCCTGCCTGCCCGGCGCGCAACTCCAAGAGATCGAAGGCAACGAGTACCGAGGCATTGTCAAGGTCAAGGTGGGTCCGATCCAAGCGCAGTACAAAGGCAAGGCCATCTTCATCGAGCGCGATGACGTCAACTTCAAAGCGGTTCTCGACGCGTCGGGCCGTGACACACGAGGTCAGGGCAATGCCAGCGCCACAATCACCGCACAGCTCGAAGCTGCGGGCGACAAAACACACGTCACGGTAACCACCGATCTCACAGTGACCGGAAAGGTCGCTCAGTTTGGCCGCGGAGTTCTTGCCGACGTCAGTGCGAAGATACTCACTCAGTTCGTCGATAATCTCGAACAAACGGTTCTCGTCGACGACACGCATACTCCAGCAACTGATGCCACTGCAGAGGTTGCTCCTGCTGCAGCACCAGCTGCCTCTGCTGTTGCCGAGGAAGCACCAACAGTTCGCAAGATCGATCAACCTGAACCGGAAGCAATCGATCTCTTACAGGCTGGTTCGCCGATCTTGAAGCGTGCTGTCCCCGTTCTTGGTGTCGCTATTGGCGCATTGATTGTGTACGGACTTGTGCGTCGACGCCGGCGGAAGTGACCACGGTGGCTGACGAGCGAGCCCGGATTACCGAGCTGCTCGGACGAGCGCCGATGGGGGAGTTCGAAGTCGTTGTTCGCCGCAGTGATGGCGATCCCGCAGTGTTGCGGAACGAGCCACTTCTTCCCGATGGCACGCCTATGCCGACGCTGTATTGGCTCTGTGATCCGGCGCTGCGGTCCGCAATCGGAACAATTGAATCTGATGGCGGAGTGCGCGAAGCCGAAGCGGCGATTGGTACTGAACTTATTGCTGCTGCGCATGCTGCGTATGCAGTTGAACGGGATCGGGAGATTCCGGCCGATCACAAGGGCCCTGCCCCCTTTGGGGGAGTTGGCGGCACCCGTGAAGGGTTGAAGTGTCTTCACGCTCATTTCGCCTATTGGCTTGCCGGTGGCGATGACCCCGTTGGGCAATGGACAAACGATCGGCTTGTTGAGCGCGATCTTCTCCCCGCTGATGCGCCGAAACGAGTAATCCGATGACGCCACCAGTTGCCGCAATTGATTGTGGAACCAACTCAGTTCGCCTATTGGTTACTTCTGATGGGCGAACCCAAATCGAACGATTGATGCGAATCACTCGCCTTGGTCAAGGCGTTGATGCCACTGGGCGGCTCAATGAAGCGGCGATCGAGCGCACACTCGAAGTGTTGCGAGAGTATCGCGAAGTCATCGATCGTCACGGAGTAACAAAAATTCGCATGGCAGCGACCTCGGCATCTCGAGACGCCTCAAATCGCGATGAGTTCTTTGACGCGGCACGCGAAATTCTCGGTGTCATGCCTGAAGTGATTTCTGGCGAGGAGGAAGGTCGCCTTTCGTTCCTGGGAGCTACTGCTGACCTTGACCCGGAACTCGGCCCGTTCTTGGTGTGTGACATCGGTGGCGGGTCCACCGAGTTTGTGTTCGGAACCACCGAAGCCGAATCGACAATTTCGGTGGACATGGGTTGCGTGCGGATCACCGAAGCGTGGTTTCACCATGATCCACCCACGGCCGAAGAACTTTCGCAAGCAATTTCGGTCATCGAGATTTATCTCGACGACGTGCTGCGTGAGATCCCTAATCTGGGCGAGGCCCGCACATTCGTTGGGCTTGCGGGGACCGTGAGTAATGCCGCGTCGGTAGAACTCGGCCTCGCCGAGTACGACCGCGAACAGATTCACCATTTCGTGCTCACCAAACCGGCCGTCGAAGACGTCTTCCGGACGCTTGCGACCGAATCAATCGCGGAGCGTAAAGAAAATCCGGGGCTGGAAGAGCAGCGCGCCGACGTAATCGTGGGTGGATTATGTGTTCTCGTGGCGACGATGAGGCGACTTGGACTTTCCAATTGCCTCGTCTCTGAGTCGGACATCCTCGATGGATTGGCGATGTCGCTTCTGACCGAGTCGTAAGCGGGTTGCTCGGGCCGAGACGGGCGCTGATCGAATCGCTCCAACCGACCGGTCGCTAGGATCGCCAGTTGTGACCACCCTCTTCGGACGACGAGTTTTACTTCGTCCTCTTGTAGCGACAGATTTCCCCGCATGGCGCGAAGTCCGACGTCGAAACAACGAGTGGCTGACCAAATGGGAGCCAACCCGACCGCAGGGTGCTCCTGATGTCATCGAGGACCGCGAGGCATTTTCAATGCGGTGCAGCTCCCGTCAACGTGAGCGTCAATTAGGTTCGGCCTACGGCTTTGGGATTTTTGTCGACGGAGAGTTCGCCGGTGAGATCAATTTGTCGTCGGTGCAGCGAGGTCCGTTCCAAAGCGGCAGCATTGGTTATTGGATCGATGAAGCAAAGGCGGGCTGTGGCTATACCCCCGAGGCCTTAGTGGTGTTGGCTCAGTACTGCTTCGATGACCTTCGATTGCATCGAGTCGAGATCGCGATTGTTCCTCGAAATGACGCGAGCCTTCGAGTAGTTCAAAAACTTGACCTTCGAGACGAAGGTATTTCGAAGGGTTTCCTAGAGATCGACGGGAACTGGGAAGATCACATTCGCTTTGGATTGACCTTTGAGGATTGGGTCGAACGAGGCCCAGACCTTTGCCGCGCGTGGCTTACGTGAGGGACCTCACGCCGACGCATGGCCTTCCTAAGCGAGACGGCGCGTTTATTGCTTTCCGCTATCGCAACTTTCGATGGATGTGGTGTGCGTCGTTGCTCTCGAGCAGCGGATCTTGGTTGCAGATGGTTGCTGTCCCCTATGTGATTTACACAATCACCGGCAGCGGGGCATGGCTTGGATTTGCCGGCTTTCTTGGTTACGCGCCGATGGTCATTACTGGCCCATACGCCGGTTCAGTCGCCGATCGATTCGACCGCCGCAAGGTGTTAATCGTTGGCGGCGTCATTCAAGCGGCGATCACCTTTTTGCTCTGGTTCGCTTGGATTCAAGGTGTTCGAAATATTACGTTCTTCCTCGTCATACTCACGCTCGGTGCGTTTGCAGGCGGATTCACAGTGGCGTCGTGGCAGTCGTTCGTAACCGAACTCGTTCCTCGAGAGCACCTTCTGAATGCGGTCACACTGAATTCAACTCAGTTCAACGCAGCACGTGCGTTTGGTCCTGCACTTGGCGGAATAGTGCTCGCAACGTTGGGAGTCAGTTGGTGTTTCTTTATAAACGCCGTGTCGTTTCTAGCGATGGTCGCTGGATTGCTCGTGATCTCTGTGCCACCACTTGTGCGTGCGGTAAAGGTTGGCAAGTCGCGTCCAATCGCCGAGATGCGGGACGCGATGCGCTACGTGCGGACCGTGCCTGGCATCGTGACGTGTCTGATTGTGGTGTTCTCGCTTGGCATATTCGGCGGGCCGCTCTTTAACCTCCTAGTTGTTTTTTCCACTGACGTGTATGACATCGGTGATGGCGCCTATGGTCTGTTGGCGGGCTGTCTTGGGGCGGGCGCAATCATCGTTGCTCCCATCGTCGCCGGCAGCGGGGGCCGAGCGTCGCGAAGCCGTGTGCTCACAGTTGCGATGCTTGCCTATGGCCTAGCGCTTGTGGCGCTCGGAGCAGCGCCGATAGCGATTGTCGGTGCCGCAGCACTTCTTGTTGCGGGCGCCGGCTATCTGGGTATCACCGCAAGTCTCAACACCACAGTGCAATTGCAGGTCAAAGAAGAAATGCGCGGCCGAACGATGGCGCTCTATCTGATGGTGCTTACCGCCGCGATTCCGCTTGGCGCTCTTATTCAGGGTTGGCTGGTTGACATCATTGGCGTGCAATGGACCGTCGCTGGAGCGGGAACGTTGTTTCTGGTTGTGTTTGTCATACTTCGTTTCGGAGTGAACCGTTTGGGCACCATGGACGCGGTCGATCATGAGTTTGGTGCAGAGGATGCACTTCATATCGCTGAGGCTGAAGCATCGGAAGCGGCAATCGATCCGCTCTAATCAATTGATTGGCAGCGATTAGTCGTCGTCGAAACGATCGCTGTTCTCTGCGTCGGCCTCTCCAAGAAACGCGAGACCGGGTTCGCACTCGGTGCGGATCGGACACCAACGGCAACCCCAACTTGGACGAAAAACCGGTGCTCGTGTCCCCACCGCAAGTTCATGAAGCTTCCGGATTCCATCAGCGGTGCGTGCGACTGCTGCGTGCAGGACGTCTTCAGTGATGGCCTCGGCCTGGGCTGTTCCAGCATCGAGGTAATAGGAGGCGGCAAGACGAGGCGGTGTGCCGATACGCATAGTTTCGAGAAGTGCATAGAGGCGAAGGTCGTCGGTGTGGGTTGGTGACATCGAGCCGGTCTTGAAATCGATGATGACCTTGCCTGCAGTGAGGCCGTCGGCACGGCCGAGTGTGAGATCTGATCGGCCTGAAATCACGATGCGGTGGTCAAGGAGTTCGAGGCGCATGCGAGCCTCGGTAACGGGAGACCATCCGACTTTGACCGGAGGGAAGCACTCGAGAAATGTGGCCACCCGTTCGTTGGCGAATGCTCGAACCTCGGCTCGGTCGGTTTCGGAGCACGTGCTGAGCCAGTACGAAATGGAATCGTCGGATCGTTCAAGTCGGTCCATGGCCTCGTCAACAAGTTCAAGAGGTATCGGGCGCCGCCGTTGGTGCATGGAGAGTTCGATGGCTTTGTGGGCGATGGTTCCGCGTGCGAGGGGCGGACTCCACTCGAACGGCTTTTCCTTTTCGGCGAGGTAACGACGCTCGCAGCCATGGACCATGGCGAGGTCATGTTTGTTGACGAACATGGGGGAATCGGGACTGATCTCTGAGGCGAGGTCGGAGAGTGCATCTTCGAGGTCGGCACGGAGCGTTGCCTTGAGTGTGGGCGCGAACGATGGACGGTCCTCAGGGGTTGCCCCGAGAAGATCGAGAACCTCCTGTTGGGCAGGATTGAGTGGCGCCTCATCAACAGTCATCGAGCAGAATGGTACGGCGGCGCGCTCGTTGATGGGGACTGTCACACCCTGTTGGCATAGTTGCGGCCATGGAAGCTTCCTCGCTGCGCTTCGCAGCCGCCGCCCGAACTCTTGGCGAGGTGGCGCGCGCCGCGGGGCTCGTGGTGCCGAGCTTCCGCAGCCCACCTCGCTTGGCTGGTGTCGATCGCACGATGAAGCGGCAGCCCGATTCCCTCGGGGTCAAGGCCGTGACCGTTGCGGTGCGAATCAAAGGGCGGCCCTGGGTGTCGGTGTTGGCCGACATGATCGACGGAGTCATTGTTGCGAACTCACTCTCTGGGCCCACCGCTGGCGCTGCCCGCACCGTCATGTGGGCAGCGGTCGAGGCCGATGCCATGCGGGGCACAGCGCCCCACGAGGGCACCGGTGTGCCCAAGCGGCGCAACGGTGGCCGTTCTGGTCAGAGCGCCGGGCGCCGCGGGCCCCAGCCGGCGGGCCAGCCTCAGACTCGGGTGGCCTGAACTGAGCGGTGAAGTGGCGGCTGCCGGGGCGGTACCGTTGCAGCAATTCCCGCCCGGATGGCGGAATTGGCAGACGCAGGGGGCTTAAACCCCCCGACTCGCAAGGGTTTACGGGTTCAAGTCCCGTTCCGGGCACAACAAAAGACTTCTGAATTCATCGGTTCTTTGTTGATCATGTCCTACCAGGGCATTGATCTGAGGGAGTTGAGAGTTGCTCGTTCGCTGGGCCTAGTTGATCAGCGGATCTCGCGGGAGCCCCAGGATGCGCTCGCCAATCTGGTTGCGCTTGATCTCTGAGGTTCCACCAGCAATAGCGAGGGCTCGATGCATGAGTTGCAACGTGCCGCCCATGAATCCTTCGTCTTCGAGGTAGACACCAGTTGCTCCGGCAAGTTCAAAGAGAATCGCAGCGGCTTCTTCTGCATTCTCCGACAGCAGAAGTTTCGTGACTGCACCCTCGGGCCCTGGTTCACCACCGGCAACCGCTCGCTGCGCACTGCGCACATTGAGTGTTTCCGCTGCTTGTGATCGAGCAGTGGCTCGACCGATTCGACCAGCGCCACCCGAAAGTCGAGCGGGATTGGCGTCGAAAGGGGCGAGGAACGAAGCCGGTGGAATCACCATTGCGCCATCGCCGCTGCCGATGCTGACGCTTTCGTTGCCGAGCGTTCCGCGGGCAACTGTCCATCCACCATCAACTGGTCCGACAACGTCGTCATCAGGAACGAACACGTCGTTGAAGAACACCTCGTTAAATTCTGCGCCGCCGTTCACCATGCGCAGTGGGCGAATCTCGACGCCTTCAGCGTGCATGTCGACAACCATGCACGTGATTCCTTGGTGCTTCGGGAGATCGGGATTTGTGCGCACAGTAATGAGGCCGAATGCGGCGAGATGTGCACCAGTTGTCCAAACCTTCTGCCCGGTTACTAGCCATCCGCCATCGACGCGAGTTGCCTTTGTCTTTACACCCGCAGCATCGGAACCGGCATCTGGCTCACTGAACAGCTGACACCAGATGAGTTCCTGATTGAGGGCGGGCATGATCCAACGTTCCAACTGATCGTCGGT
This sequence comes from Bifidobacterium breve, assembly GCA_945878645.1. Lineage (GTDB taxonomy): Bacteria > Actinomycetota > Acidimicrobiia > Acidimicrobiales > Acidimicrobilacustridaceae > Acidimicrobilacustris. Next base: position 14,355 of record CAMCTW010000016.1, on the reverse strand, counting down.
GGAGTGCTGCGTAAGGGTGAGGATGACCCAACCAGTGATTTGGTAACTCGGTCGCTTGAATCCCGCACGATTGAACTCCTCTTCAATCACGAGTTGTTCGATTGCACTTGCTGCCCGACCCCACGGCTTGGGCCAATGAGGGACGGCGTAGCCAGAAGCGACGAGCGCCTGGACCTGCTTGGTTCCTTCAAGTTCCTTGACTGCTTCAATTGCTGAGCGGGCTTCAGATCGGAATGCTTCAGCTTCAGGGGGAAGTTCCACAGAGCGCACCAGCTTCACGCCCTTGCGGAGGAGGTTGGCGATGTCGATGGCGGCTTGTTCGGCATCGATAAGAGCTTCGATCGCAAGTGCACGTCGCAAGTAAAGGTGAGCGTCGTGTTCCCATGTGAATCCGATGCCGCCGTGCACCTGAATATTGAGCTGTGCGTTCCGGTCACCGGCATGGGCTGCAGTTGCTGCGGCCATCGCTGCGGCATAGGAGAACTGTTCGCCACCTGCGGCTGCAGCGCGTGCAGCATCCCAAACTTCAGCAGTTGCGATTTCTGTTTCAACCAACATGTTGGCGCAGTGATGTTTCACCGCTTGGAACATGGCGATCGCTCGTCCGAACTGCTGACGCTCGCGGGCGTAGTCAGCCGCCATATCCGTTGTGGCGCGAGCGACACCGGTTGCTTCAGCAGCAAGGAGGAGTCGTGCAAAGTCGATAAGCGATTGTGCGCCACCAGGAACGATGATTGCTTCTGCATCATCGAAGGTGACTTGAGCGCTTCGGCGCGTGAGATCGAGATTCGCGAGGAGGCGAACGTCGACACCCTTTGTTGTTGCGTCGACGATCGCAAGATCGCTGCCAACGGTAACGACGAGCAGATTCGCGAGAGCGCCGCTCAAGACCGTTTTCACCGTGCCGGTCACTCGGCTGGACTTTGATGACAGCGCATCTCCAAAACCGATACCGGCAACAACTGAGCCATCAGCAAGTCCCGGAAGCAGTTGGGCGGCGACCTCAGAGGGAGCAGCCGCAGAAATCGCCGCACTCGCGATCACTGTTGCGACGAAGGGGCCTGGAGCAATTCCTGCACCCATCTGTTCGACGACAACAACAAGTTCAGGCATCCCGAATCCGGAACCGCCGTTTTCTTCGGGAATGTGAAGACCGAGCCATCCGAGTTCGGCAAGGGCAGACCAGAACGACGGAAGGGTTTCGGCTGAAGTTTCGAGGAGTTCCCGAGCCGCACCTCGTGAATCGTGTCGCTCGAGAAAGTCGGCGGTGACATCGGAAAGCGTGCGGTGGTCTTCGGTAATGGCAATCGACATTGAGGTGCTCCAGAACGAGATACGGGACTGCGGCAGCGTATCCATCGAATGAGTGGCGCACCCATGTGGAGCGACACACCAGAATGGCGTTATGAAGACCGACGCAATCATCCATGGGGATCTGGCCAGCGCGGCCACATCAATTCGACGGGCTGAGGACGCTGGATTCGATGGAGCTGTCTCTGTCGAGATCTCCCATGACCCATTTCTGCCGCTCGCCATGGGGGCGGCATCAACCGGACGCATTGATCTCATTACCGGGATCGCAGTGGCATTCGCCAGAAACCCGATGAACGTCGCAGTGCTAGCTAACGACATCAATCGGCTCTCGGGCGGACGCTTCATCGTTGGTTTGGGAAGTCAGATCAAGCCTCACATCACGAAACGATTTTCAATGCCGTGGTCGGATCCCGCTGCGCGCATGCGCGAATTTGTTCTCGCTATGCGTGCGATTTGGGAGTCTTGGGAGAACGGAACTCCGCTGGAGTTTCGTGGTGAGTACTACAAGCATACGCTTATGACGCCAATGTTCAGCCAGGGGTCAAGCGAGGTTGGAAATCCACGCGTCTTCGTTGCCGCTGTAGGTCCGGCGATGACCGCCGTCGCTGGCGAAGTTGCCGACGGACTCATGGCCCACGGATTTACAACACCGTCGTATCTACGCGATGTGACCATGACCAACCTTGTGAAAGGGCTCGCCCGATCGAATCGTTCGCGAAGTGACGTCGAGGTGACCATCCCAATCATGTCGGCCGTGGGTCGCGACGAAGCCGAGATCGCTCCTAAAAGGGCCGCAGTTCGTCAGCAACTCGCGTTTTATGGTTCGACGCCCGCCTATCGCGGCGTGCTCGAGCACCACGGGTGGGGCGACGTCGGTGATGAACTCAATCGACTGTCGAAGCAGGGCGAATGGGTGGCGATGGCCGATCTGATTACCGACGAGATGCTTTGTGAATTTGCAGTGATTGGCGATCTCGAGTCGGTAAGTACCGAGATCAAGCAGAAATTCGGGGGACTTGTAGATCGCGTCCAGATGGGTCTCAGCGATGAGCCCTTGAAGATCTGATTCTTCGCTCCGCAGTACGCTCGTGGTGTAGGTGGCGACATCGTCACCGCTTTGTTGGGGGATCAAGTGAGCGATCGCAATAAATCCGCAGTCGAACAGTTCTTTGTCGCTGGACGCGAGGTCGACCGCCTGTCGTTCATGACCGAAGACATCGAGTGGTGGAACGGTCTTGGAAAGTTTCCCGCTGCGCCCGGACAAACGGTGTTTCGTGGCAAAGATGAAGTTGGGGCGCGGATATTGGGACGAGCGCCATCTCCTCCGCAACCGAACGGTCGACGAATCGATCGGTATGACCTGTCGACAATCAGTTTCGAGGACGTCCATACGATTGCCGATGGGCCGTACGTCTTTCGCCAACACCTCTATAAAGCGACGACCATCGGCGGCAAGCTCTACGAAAACGTTTACGGATTCCTCTTTCGCTTCACCGATGACGGACTGATCGACCGCATCTGGGAACACTGGGGAACGTTGAACGCCTATGAAACCTTGTTTCAGGGTCCGCTTGTCGTTCATGACCCTGACGAGATTCTGATGACGACGCCGTCGGTTCGACAGCGGCTTGATCTCGAACGTTCGGTTGACCGCGATGTCATTGCCGAGTGCATGGAGATTGCGGTTCACGCGCCCAATGGGTCAAACCAGCAGCCATATCGGTTCATATTTGTCGACGATGACGAGACCAAAGCCAAACTCGCAGCGATCTATCGCTCTGCAATGGCCGATTTCATTGGTCGTCCTCGCACCGATGCTGCCGAAGATCGAGTTGATCGCACGTCTGAAGCGCAACAGCGCATCGCTCGAAGTGTTGCGTACCTCGCCGAGAATATTGAGAAGGTCCCGGTTCTTTGCGTTCCCATCGTCGCTGGTCGGACTGATGGAAATGGGTCTGGGGCCCATGCTGAACGAACTTCAACGTTTTGGCAGGCGGGCCGCTGGGGTTCAGTCGTTCCTGCTCTTTGGTCGTTCATGCTGGCGCTTCGATCGCGCGGACTCGGATCGGCGTGGACAACGTTGACGTTGATCCGCGAGCGCGAAGTTGCCGAAGTGTTGGGCATTCCCTACGACGAATGGATGCAGGTAGGTCTGTTTCCAATCGCGCACACAATTGGCACCGACTTCCGCGTCACCCCGCGTAAGCCGGCTGAAGAACTGACGAGATGGAATCAATTCCGGAGTTCTTGATTCGGATCCCTTAGGTTTCTAGCGGTAGTAGCGCTTCAGCGAGGGCACTGAGCTCTGCGTCAGGATCAGCATCTCCCACTAGGGGGATGATCACGAACTTCGACGCGCCGGCATCGATGAATTCTTTCAACAACGACGGGAGTGCATCTCGAGTGGGGATAACTGATCGGGGATCGAGTCCCGGACGGCGGCGTTCGATGAGATCAACAAATCGCTGGGGGAGTGGCCCGTCCGAGTATGAGATCAGAGCGCCGTAATGCTGCGGGTCCATCTTGCGACCGAATTCGCTTGCAGCGGCTTCAATCACGGGAATTGATTCGGCGATGTCGCTGGGTGAGCAGAACGAAGGCAACCAACCGTCACCAACGCGAGCAACGCGTCGGAGTTCGCTGGGCGCGATGCCTCCGAGCCAAACATCGAGTCGTGATTGTGTGGGGCGAGGTAACACCTGAACATCATCGATAGAGAAAAACTCTCCGTGGTGTGAAATGACTTCGCCAGTCCAACATGCGCGCATCAACGCGAGCGCTTCATCGTGACGTCGACCGCGTTCACCACGTTCAACTCCAAATGCCCGTTGTTCTGGGGGGTCGACTGCTCCGAGGCCCACGGCGGGAAGAAAGCGTCCGCCGGAAAGCACATCGAGGGTCGCCATTTCTTTCGCAAGGATGACCGGGTTGCGGCCGGGAAGAACCAATACCGACGTACCGAGTTTCATTCGTGTCGTGCGACCGGCGGCGATGGCGAGGGCAATCATCGGGTCAGGTGTTTCGGCTCCGACCCGTTCCGACATCCACAAAGAATCGAATCCCAGTGATTCACAGCGGTCGACAATTGAGGCGAAACGATCGGGAGTCGCTGCCCCAGACAGGGTTCCGAGGCCAATTCCGACGCGGACTTTGATGGCGCTGGTCATGAGGCATCCTCGCACTTCATTGCACGTGTGCGCATGACTGCAGTAGCGATCGCTCTACCGGGGCGTGGCCGCGTACAGTCATAGACCTTGAACGCCCCCCGTTCCCCCTTTGGCCGTTTTGTGCGACTTGGCACACCTGTTGCTGTGGCCTTTGCCGTTTTGTCGTTGGCGGCTTGCTCAGGCTCAAAAACAATGCCAGCAGCGACGACCGAGTCGACTGCCTCAACTGTGGCAAACACATCGGGGCCGATCGAAGGCGGAACGCTCGATATCGCGGTTGCGGCTGTTCCTGCGAAGTGGGCCCCAAATAGTGGGCAATGGACCACCGATGAACTTCAAGCAGCGCGAGCGGTTTATGACCGGCTCATGGTTCGTGATGAAAACGATCAACCCGTTCCTGAGCTTCTTGCCAAGGTGATTCCGAATTCAAGTTTCACGGCTTGGACGCTAACGATTCGTCCAGGAGTTTTATTCAGCGATGGAACGCCGCTCACAGCAGAGATCGTTGCCTTCAATTTGAAAGCCCAACAGGGCGATCGTTCGAACGCCGACCTACTCATGCCAATTTCTACGATCACGGTGACTGATCCACAAACTGTTTTGGTCACGATGTCGACGGCTTGGTCGACGTTTTCCGAGGTACTTACGACGCGAATCGGAACTGTCGCGGCGCCAGTGACCCTTTTAGGCTTCGACCCACGCCCGATTGGCACTGGACCGTTTATCTGGTCAGGTGTTGACGAAGCAGGCGTAACGATCCTGGTGAAGAACCCCACCTATTGGAAAAAGGGTTTACCTCATCTCGACGCTGTTCGATTAGTTCCCATTGCGGATGCTGCTGACCGTGTGACTGCTGCAATCGATGGAAAGGTTGGCATGGTCGCAGTTGATGAGCCGCGACAACTCGTTCGTCTCGAGAGTGTGCAGAATCGAGAGTCCAAAATAACGATTCATGATGATCGCAACGCAGAACGCCCAAAGGTGAACATCGCGTTGGAGACGGGCAAAGCTCCATTCGATCGATTGACTGCTCGCCGGGCAGTCGCGTATGCGACAGATCGGGCCGAGATTCTTTCGAAGGCGTTTGCCGGTCAGGGAACGATTGCTCGAGGAATGATGAGCGACACGTCACCGTGGTTTGTCGACCACGCCGCTCCTACACGCGATGTGGATCGCGCAAAGAAGCAGGCGGAGGCGTATACGAAAGAGACTGGACTTCCGCTCACATTCCGCTTGTCAGTTTCTCCCGGCACGACGATGGAGCGCGTCGCATCGCTCTGGCGCGGACAACTTGAGCAAGCAGGGATCGATCTAACAATCGATCTTCTAGAGCCGCCGGTGCTTTCCCTCGCCGCTGCAATCGGGGAGTTCCAAGCCATTTTGCAGGTGGGGTTCGACTCCCCTCACCCGGATTTCTACGAGCCGCTCTTCTACGGCATACCTGCGGAACAAACGGCGATCAGTGGCAATCCCACGCGATATATCAACCCACTGGTCACCAAAGCGTTTAGCGACGCCCGATCGACTGCCGATGTGACTCGACAGGTCGATGATTACGGCACCATCCAAGAACAGATCGCAATCGATCTGCCCTACTTGTTTCTCGTACAGGTCCGTGAAGTGATAGTGACATCGCCGAAACTTCGTGGCGTCACCAGTTGGTCAACGGGCTCAGGTGCCGATGGTCTTGGTCAAGAGGACGCGACCGTGTCACTCGCTCAGTTGTGGTTCGCTCGCTGAATACCTGTGAGATCGGAGTCAGATCGGCGTTCCGGCAAACGGTGACGGGTCAGCGCTGACGGGGATCTCGGGCACTGTCCAGTCCATGCGAGCCGAAAGGTTTACTGCGACCGTTGCCCACTCTTTTGGGTTCCATCCCTGCGCCGATGATTCAACCTGATGGGCCTGGTTGATGTGGACAAAGGCGGGGAGAGTCTCGAGGCCAAAGGCTTTGGCTGCAGTGCGGTCGGGATCGGCGAAGACCAAGATCTCTGAAGCGAGTGGTCCGACGAAGTCGCGGACCTCAGATTCGGCCGCAGTTACGAGAAGCGCAATGCGAACGTCGGCCTCGGCATAATCACGAAGAATCCGAAGGGCAGTCTTCAGGATCCAGGAACTTTCGTTGGTGAAAGGGTCCAGAACCATGATCGCCAGATGGAAGTTCGTGGTCCATTCCGAGATCGGACGGCTTTCGCCAGTGAGGGGATTCAGTTCGACGGAAGCCTGCACATCGGTAGTCACAGCCTCAGAAGGTAGCGCGAGTAGGTTGGAGGTACCGCACACGGGCGAAGAGTCCGAGAACTTCTTTAGGAGTAACCATGTTCATCCCCGAAGCGCTTACTGGCACCGGCTACCACATCGTTCTTCTTATCCACGTTCTTGCTGTCATCGTGGGGTTTGCGCCGTTGTGGCTTACCCCCGTGATGATTCGTCTGACCGCAGCGGGCGATAAAGCTGCCGCTGACGGGCTCGAGGTCTCCATCCTCCGCTTTTCTCTCCCTGGCATCGGCATCGCTGGGATTCTGGGTTTCGGCCTCGCCGGGATGAGCGAGAAGTATTTCAAGATGTCGCAGGCGTGGTTGTCAATCGCTGCTGTGCTCTGGATCGTGCTGCTTGCGGTTCTGTTCTTTGTGGCTCGCCCGGCCATCAAGGCCTTCCGCGACGGCGACGTTGCCGCACGTGGCCGCATCATGATGGCAACGGGGATTGGTCACCTGATCCTTGTCGTCATGCTCTATCTCATGATCTTCAAGCCCGGACTCCCAAGCGCCTGAAGCATCTCGGTAGGGTGCTGCTCTAATGCACCCCGTTGAACGACTCCGCTATGTGGCAAGAGCCACGGGGTACCCCCAAAGCGTGATCGTTTCTGAAACGGCGCGAGCGCTTGCGAGTTATGCCAACGACCCTCAGGGTCTGGTTACCGCGTGTCGACGAATGGTGCAGCGTCAGCCTGGGTCTGCTCCATTGGTTTGGCTATGTGCTCGCGTCCTTTGCGCGGGCGATCCCTACGCCGAAATCCGTGCCGCCCTCGAAGAACTTGAAAATGATCGCACCTCGGTTGAATTAGCTCATTCGCTTCCCGATGACGCCACCATTGTTGTTCTTGGCTGGCCCGAACTGATCGGAGCAGCGCTGCCCCGGCGGGGAGACGTTGAAGTGTTGGTTGTCGACGTTCACCAAGAAGGTGGCGGGCTCGTGATGCAGCTCGTCGATGCCGACGTGAATGCCCTCGATGTTCCCCTGGCCGGACTCGGAGCGGCGGTTGCCGATGCCGACCTCGTGTTACTCGAGGCGTCGGTGGTTGCACCGACCGAGTGGTTGGGAGTTTCCGGATCCTTGGCCGCTGCATCGGTTGCGAAAGCGAACGAGATACCGGTGTGGGCAGTGGCCGGTGTCGGGCGCTTCCTGCCTCAGCGAATGTGGGAGCCAGTCCGTGAACGAATTATCCCCGAGGAACCATGGGACGCCGACGACGAGGTTGTTCCGTTGTCGATGATCGACAAAATCGTTGGGCCAACTGGTCCGCTTGCGGTGGTTGATGCGTTGCGCCGCACCGATTGCCCTATCGCAACGGAATTGTTTAAAGGCGACGTCATCTAGGTCCCCGGTAGGGTTCGGGTTATGAGCGCGCCGATCACTGACTCGTCGATCGTTGATCGCTACCTCGAACTTGGGTTGCGGATGGGCCGTCATATTGACGGCTTCGTCGACGCGTATTACGGCCCGTCCGCTATTGCCGATCGAGTTTCGGCTGAGCAGGTTTCTACGCCCGATTTTTTAGTTGCAAGCGCCGGCCAACTCGTTGTTGATCTCGATGCCGGAATGGATGACAGCGTTCTCGATGCCTCGCGCCGGCGATGGTTGCGTGCTCAAGCGACAGGGATGCATACCTCGGCTCGCAAGATGGCGGGGGAGCAGATCGCCTACGTCGACGAAGTCGAGTGGTGCTACGGCGTACGCCCCACCTTTCGCGACGAGGAGCAGTTCGACGCGGCCCACGAGCGGCTTGATGCAGTGCTTCCTGGTTCGGGTCCGGTGCGTGAACGCATTATTGATTGGCGCGAAGCACAGGCGATACCAATCGATCGGCTCGACGCTGTTCTTCGTTCGATCGCAGAAGATTTTCGTGAACGAACGCAACGACTCTTCGGTTTGCCTGATGGCGAGCACATTGCGTGGGAACTCGCATCGAATCAGCCCTGGTCAGGTTTCAACTATTACGAAGGGAACCTGCAAAGTCGGGTCGCCATCAATACCGACCTACCGGTATTGGCAACGAGCATTGGGCACTTAGTCGCGCACGAGGCCTATCCGGGTCACCACACCGAACACTCGCGAAAAGAATCGGGTCTCGTGCGGTCACGAGGCTGGCAAGAGGAATCGATCTTCTGTGTCGGAACGCCGCAATGCCTAATCGCAGAAGGGTTGGCCGACCTCGCACTGGAAATCATCGCTGGTGAGGTTCCCGACCTTCTTGTCGCCGAACACTTGCGCAGCAACGGGGTCGACTTTGATCCGGAAATCGCACATGCGGTTCGAGTAGCGAGTGAATCGATGGACGCGGTTCGCGCGAATGCGGCGTGGTTGCTTCATGAAGACGGCGCTTCAGTCGATGATGTCGTTGCCTATATCGAACGATGGGGGCTCCTCCCTTATGCCCGAGCGGCAAAGGCGATCGAGTTTTTGACCTCGCCAACGTGGCGGGCATACATCTCGTGTTATGTCGAAGGTCTGCCGCTTTGTCGAAACTGGGTCGCTGGTAACTCCGATCGGTTCGCCACGTTGTTGACCGAGCAGATCGTTCCCGCCGATCTGGTGGATGCATGAAGCGTTCCGTCACTCTTCGCGGTGAGAAGTTCAACTTTGACGATCTTCGCGAACTCATGGCGTGTGCGAACGAGCCCAAAGCCGGCGATCGACTCGCAGGCATTGCCGCCAGCTCTGAACGAGAACGAGTAGCCGCAAAGATGGCTCTGGCTGAAGTCCCGCTCAGTGCATTTCTTGAAGAACCGCTCCTCGAAGATGACGTGACGGCCCTGATCATTGATTCCCTTGATCGTGAGGAGTTTGCAAACCTCCGATCACTCACGGTGGGAGAGTTGCGAGAACTCGTCCTTTCCACCAATTTCGCCTCGGAGTGGCAACGAGGTCTGAAGGGTGCCCTGACGCCCGAAATCGTGGCGGCCACGGCTCGGATCATGAGTGCTCGCGATCTCATCTCTGCTGCAGCGCCGCTCCGGTCAGTGACTCGCTGTCGCAACACCATGGGTGAAGGTGGCGTGCTTGGAGTGAGGATTCAGCCCAATCACCCCACCGATGACGTAGCTGGCGTGGTGCTCTCTGCGCTCGACGGATTGATGTTCGGCTGTGGCGACGCGGTGATTGGTGTGAATCCGGCTGGCGACGCAATTGAGAATGTTGTCGCTCTCGAGCATGCATTGCAGGAACTCATCGGTGCCGTTGGTGCGCCCACGCAATCTTGTGTTCTCGCTCACTTCACCACTCAACTTGCCGCGCTTGAGCGCGGCGCTCCCGTGGACCTGCTCTTTCAAAGTATTGGTGGTACTGAAGCAACGAACGCTGGTTTCGGTGTGACGTTGCAGGGTCTGGCTGAGGGTCGTGAAGCAGTGCTGGCCTCGCATGCAACACGCGAGGGTTTCATCGGCGAGAACGTCATGTATTTCGAGACTGGCCAGGGCACCGCACTTTCCGTCGACGGCCACGGTGGGGTTGACCAACTCACGTGTGAAGCACGGGCGTACGGGGTAGCGCGTGCGTTTGATCCGTTCCTCGTGAATTCAGTCGTGGGCTTTATCGGTCCGGAGTATCTGGCCGATGCAACGGAAATCATTCGAGCGGGGCTGGAAGACCACTTCATGGGCAAATTGTTGGGACTGCCTATGGGAATCGACATTTGTTACACGAACCATGTAGAGGCGAACCAAGACACCACCGACCAGTTGCTCGTTCTGCTTGCGACCGCTGGCTGCAACTTCGTGATGGGCGTTCCCGGTTCCGACGATGTCATGCTCAATTATCAGTCCACGAGTTATCACGACGCTGCTGGCGTTCGCGAACTTGTTGGCGCACGTCCGGCCCCAGAGTTCGCGGCATGGCTCGAACAAACAGGGATTTTTGTCGATGGTCGGTTGGCGGAAGGTTCGGCGAACGGGCCTGAATCTCTGCAGGCGTTCGCTGAATCGATCAAGGAACTGGGTCGATGAGCGCAGACCTGCCTGACACGCTTCGCGGCGCGGTCGACAATGGTGGCGATGTTTCCAATGTGACACCTGCGCGGTTGCTCATCGGCCGCGCCGGAACCGCCTATCGGACGTCAACACAATTGCAGCTGCGTGCCGATCATGCATTCGCGAAAGACGCGCTCAATGCCACGTTTTCTCTCGACGAATCGCCGATTAAGGAACTCGCGGAACGCTTTGACCTGTTTGAAGTCAAGAGCGAAGCCGCAACACGTGAAGAATATTTGGCTCGTCCAGACAAAGGTCGTCGGTTAGGTGAAGGTGTCGCGGAAACCCTTCGTGAGAACTGTCCGTCTGGTGTCGATCTGCAGATCGTGATTGGCGACGGTCTCTCACCGCTCGCAGTGAGGTCTCAAGTTCCATCACTGCTCGGGCCGTTGCTTGACCATGCCGCAACTCGCGGGTGGTCGTTGGGGCGTACGTTCGTTGTACGCAATTGTCGAGTCGGAGCGATCAACGACATCGGCGAGGCCCTCGATGCTCAGAATGTTGTGCTGCTCATTGGCGAGCGGCCAGGGCTGGCCACGGCCGAGAGTCTGTCCGCCTACTTGGCTCATCGTCCCCGAACCGGCGATACCGATGCCCAACGAAACCTTGTTTCCAACATCCATCCGGGTGGGGTGACGGCCGAGGATGCTGTCTGGCGAATCCTTGGATTGGTTGATGCCTTCATGATTCAGGGCCGCAGCGGGTTCACGGTAAAAGAGCCGGCACGGCCTACGTCGTTATCGGAGGCCTCAGGCCGATAGTTTCAAGGCATGCGAAATCCCAAGGACTTCTTCCGCCCGCTTGCTGTGGGTGCCCCCGAACCGGTTCGTGAGATTCCGGTTAAGCCCGCCCGCATGATCCACTTCTTCCCACCTTCCAACGAGAAGATGGTGAGCAAGCTTCCCCAGATCGTCCCAACAGTCGATGTGTTGCTTGGAAATCTTGAGGACGGCGTTCCTGCTGCCGACAAAGAAGCAGCGCGCGCTGGTCTTGTGCATGTGGGCAAGACCATCGACTTTAGCAAGACCCAGTTCTGGACTCGCGTGAACTCACTCGATTCGCCTTGGGGCCTCGATGACATCGTTACCGCCGTTTCCGAGATCGGCGACAAGCTCGACGTCATCATGATTCCGAAGGTCGAAGGTCCAGAAGACATTCACTATGTCGATCGACTTCTGGCACAACTCGAGGCGAAAGCGAAACTCGAGCGGCCGATTCTCGTGCATGCGATTCTCGAAACCGCTCGTGGCGTTGCCAATGTCGAAGAGATCTGCGGAGCAAGCCCCCGTATGCAGGGTCTTTCACTTGGCCCGGCCGACTTGGCGGCGAACCGACGCATGAAGACCACGCGTGTTGGCGGCGGTCATCCGGGGTATTTGGTTCGCCAAGATCCGGTCGACGGAAATATCGAAGGCGATCGAACGATCTATCAGCAAGACCTCTGGCACTACACGCTTGCTCGCATGGTCGATGCGTGCGTTGCCAACGGGATCCTTCCGTTCTACGGTCCGTTTGGCGATATCGCCGACGTCGTTGCATGTGAAGATCAATTCCGTAATGCGTTCTTGCTGGGCTGCGTCGGCGCTTGGAGTCTCCACCCCGTGCAGATCGCTATCGCTAAGCGCGTCTTTAGTCCCGATCCAGCCGATGTTGCGCATGCTCGTCGTGTCATCGAAGCAATGGGCGACGGAACCGGCGCACTCATGCTTGACGGAAAGATGGAAGACGACGCATCGGTCAAGCAGTGTCGGGTCATGGTGGAACTCGCGATTTCGCTGGCAGCCGATGACCCGGAACTCGCTGCTACCTACGGACTTTGAGGATCACCGACATGAGTGAAGCGCTGCGTCCTCGACGTTCTGTTCTCTATATGCCAGGTGCGAACGAGCGCGCGCTGGAAAAAGCCAAAGGTATTCCAGCCGACGCGTTGATCCTCGACCTTGAAGATGCTGTAGCCCCTGACGCCAAGCCCGAGGCGCGAGCCCGGGTGTGTGCCGCTGCAGCGAGCGGCGAGTACGGCATCAAGGAAATAGCGATTCGTATCAACGGTATTGGCACGCAATGGCATGAGGATGACATCGCTGCGGCAGCCGCTGCTGGGCCCGATGCAATCGTTGTCCCGAAGGTGAATTCCGCTGAAGACGTCGCGCAACTCATTGCCGCATTCGAAGCGGCCGGTGCGCCCGCACACACCAAGTTATGGGCGATGCTCGAGACGCCCGTTGCCGTCTTGAATGCGGAGTCAATCGCCACCGCTTCTGACCGACTCACAGTTCTCGTTATGGGCACGAATGATCTAGCCAAAGAGCTCTACGCCGAACATGTTCCCGGTCGTGCGCCGTTGTTGTTCGGCTTACAGAAATGTCTGATGGCGGCGCGTTTGGCCGGAAAGGTCATCCTCGACGGCGTCTACAACGACATCAAAGACGATGACGGTTTTCGGGCTGAATGTGTACAAGGCAAGCAGTTCGGATTCGACGGCCGGACTCTTATTCATCCAAGTCAGGTCGAACCTTGCAACGAGGTCTATGCGCCGTCAGTCGATGAGATCGAGCACTCACGCAAAGTAATTGCCGCATTCGATGAAGCTCAGGCCGAAGGACGCGGCGTGGTCACTGTTGACGGCCGAATGATCGAGAACCTGCATGTTGACAACGCTCGGAGAATTCTCGCTGTGGCCGACGCAATCGCGGCGCTGGGTTAAAGGAAGGTCGGTTACTTCACCGCATCGAGCATGCGGCGAGCGATGACCTTCAAGCACAAGGTTTCGTCAGCGCCTTCGAAAATCGATAGCACTCGTGCATCCACAAAGTAACGACTGACGTTGTATTCCTCGGCGTAACCAAAGCCACCATGGATCTGCATAGCTTCGCGAGATACCCATTCGGCGGCCTTGCAGGCATAGGCCTTCACCATCGAGGCTTCAAGAATTCCTCCGCCATTCGCCATCAGCTTGGCGACCTCGTAGGAGAACTGGCGAGCTGCCTGAGTCAGCACGACCATGCGCCCGAGCTTGGCTTGTGTCAGTTGATACTCAGCAATGGGCTGTCCGAACACAACGCGGTCAAGAGCGTATTGGTGAGCATCTTCGTATGCGGCCTGCATGACGCCGACGGCGCGGGCGGCAGTTTGCAAGCGACCGTTTTCGAAACCGGCCATTTGGTAATAAAAACCCTTACCGAGACCTTCATCGCCCCCAACTTGATTTGCATTGGAAACGAACCAGTTGTCGAACGCGATTTCGTAGGAGTGCATGCCGCGGTAACCGATGGTGTCGATTGCTCGACCCTCCATCTTTCCGCCACCAGGAGCGCTACCATCAACGCCAGTGTCCTGCACGAAAGCGAAACCGTGGCCTTCGCCCCGTGGTTTCGGCACGACAAACATTGTGAGTGCTTTGTGGGTGAGCGACTTGTCGGTGTTGGTCCGGGCCAGGAGCATGAGCGCATCGGCGCGCGCACCAAAGGTGCACCAGGTCTTGACGCCATTGATGAGCCAACCGCCATCGATCGGAGTGGCGGTGGCCTTAACGCCAGCAACGTCGGAGCCGTAATCGGGTTCCGTCACTGCAACAGCAGCCATGACCTCGGCCGATGCCAACTTCGGCAGCCAGTCGCGTCGTTGTT
>CAMCTW010000015.1 GCA_945878645.1 Bifidobacterium breve | reverse complement strand
GCGGCAGAGGCGGGCAAGCATGTTCTGTGCGAAAAGCCGCTGGCAATCTCATCGAGTGACGCTCGCCGGATGTTCGACGCCTGTGATTCTGCCGGTGTCCTGCTTGCCGAGGCGTACATGACGCCGTTCCATCCGCTTTCCATCGCGCTCGCGGCGCTGATCGACAATGGGGATCTCGGCGAGATCCGCCACGTGGCTTCACAGTTCACCTTTCCGCTCGCTCTCCCCGAGGCCGGGACGGAAATCAACTATCGCTGGCTCACCGAGCAGGGTGGCGGGGCTCTTCTCGATGTCGGTATTTACTGCCTCGACCCAGTGCAACGAATTCTCGGTTCTGGGCAACTTGGGATCGAAGCGCAGATCACTACAGCCGATACGGGAATCGATCTGACCACCTCGGCATGGCTGCGCAATGCTGCAGGAATTACTGCCTCGGTGTTGACGTCATTCGAACTCCCTGAGCATCAGTCGCTGCAGATCGACGGAACCGCCGGATCGCTTCGGGTCGATCGTCCGTTCACCCCGGGTACCGACGGTTCGATCTTCGTGATCACGCGCTCCGACGGAAGTGTTGAGGAGCATCGGATCGAAGGAGCGAATTGTTACGCGCTCATGATCGGCGCTTTTGTCGACGCTGTCCGCGGCTCGACACCATGGTCGCGCTCAAGTGCCGATGTGTTGTCGACTATCGGCTTGTGTGAGTCGATTGCCGATGCCGGACGGGAGAAGAAATGACTACCGAAGAACTCCGGATAACAGTTGCACCTGGCGTCGAATTGCGGGCACTAGCCAGCGGTCTTGATCAAACGGGAACACCCTTCGTACTGGTTCATGGTCTGGCCTCGAATGCGCGCATGTGGGACGGCGTCGCGGCGGAACTGGCTGCGGCTGGTCATCCTGTCGTGTGGATCGATCAGCGCGGACATGGTCAATCGGGCAAACCCGACGATGGCTACGACTTCACAACAATCGTGAACGATCTTGTTGTCCTGATCAGTGAACTTGGATTTCACCGACCGATAGTCGTCGGCCAATCCTGGGGCGGAAACGTTGTTCTCGAACTCGCTGCGACTCATCCGGACATCCCGGGCGCAGTGGTTGCCGTTGATGGCGGGTTCATCGAACTGGCCAATCAGTTCGACGACTGGGACGCATGCAAAGCGATGCTGACGCCGCCGCATCTTGTCGGAACACCGGCAACATCAATGGAGCGCTGGATGCGCGAAGGCAACACCGATTGGCCCGAAACCGGCATTGTGGGCGCGATGGCGAATTTTGAGATCCGATCGGACGGAACGATCGCTCCTTGGCTGACGCTCGATCGGCACCTCGCCATTCTTGAGGCGCTCTATGGTCATCAACCGTCAACGCGATATGCGCTCATCACCGTGCCTACATTGCTGGTGCCGGCCGATAGCGGCGACGTTGCCTGGACCACCGACAAGCGAGTCGCCGTCGACACGGCGATCGAACTTCTTCCGAATGGCCGGGCGCACTGGTTCGCGCCGGCCCATCACGATATTCATGCACAGCATCCGGTCCGATTGGCCGAAGTGCTTGTGCAATTTGCCGAGGAGGCTGTACCCGGATGACCCGTTTACTTACGATCATGGGAAGCGGTGAGACATCGCCCACGATGGTGAAGCCTCATCGCGAGGTGTTTGAGCAGCTCTCGGCGTCATCATCCGTCGCTGGTGCACCCGTTCCGTCCGTCTTTCTCGACACGCCATTTGGTTTTCAGGAGAACGCCGACGAACTCTCGGCGAAAACAGTTGAGTACTTCAAGGTGTCACTCAACCGCGTCGTGGATGTTGCCGGCCTCTGTGATGTCGCTGCCGCGACAACATTCGAGCGCGAAGTGGCATTCAACACGATCAGACAGGCCCGATTTGTCTTTGCCGGCCCGGGTAGTCCCACCTATGCATTGCGGCAGTGGGCCGGGACACCGCTCCCAGAACTGCTCGCGGAAAAATTGCAGACCGATGGGGCAGTGACATTCTCGAGTGCGGCCGCACTCACACTCGGAATAAGTACGGTTCCGGTTTACGAGATCTACAAGTCAGGAACTGATCCGCACTGGCTTGAGGGTCTCGATCTATTGACGCCGATCGGTCTGCCTGTTGCAGTCATTCCGCATTACAACAACACCGAGGGTGGCCATCACGACACTCGGTTCTGTTATCTAGGAGAACGACGACTGCAGATGATGGAGGCACTTCTTCCTGAAGGCGCATTCGTGCTCGGTGTCGACGAACATACGGGTGTGATCCTGGATCTCGACGCGGACACCGCGAAGATCGTGGGACTCGGCGTCGTCACCATTCGTCGCAACGGTGTCTCGATGGAGATTCCGACCGGCGAGACCGTGCCCATTGATGTATTGCGAGAAGGCCCGAAGAGTTCTTCAGCAAAACCAACGGGGCGAAGCCTGCCGTCGTCCGAGCCTGCCGTCACCGAAAATTCAGTTGCGGCGACTGCGTCGAAAAAAATCGAAGCTTCGCTGGCGACAGACGTAGACCGCTGCAGCGCCGAGTTCGATCGTTCAATGGAACAACGCGATGCCGCCGGAGCGGTTGCCGCCACCCTCGACCTCGACGATGCGATTCGCGGCTGGTCCGCTGACACGCTTCAGAGCGACGAGATGGACAAAGCACGAGCGCTATTGCGATCAATGATCGTTCGACTGGGCGAAGCGTCCAAGGGCGGACTCACTGATCCGCGCGACGTGCTGGGCCCGCTCGTCGAGATTGCGCTTTCGGCTCGTTCGGAGGTTCGTCTGGCGAAGCTCTACGACCTGTCCGATCAGATTCGCGACGGTCTCGCAGAAGCTGGTGTCGAGGTTCGCGATACGGCCGATGGTCAGGTGTGGGAACTGATTACGCCCGAGTGATCAGTGGATCATGCCGCCGGCATTGCCGCGGCCGCGGGCACCAGTAACCGTGTAGACGACGATGAAAACGAATGCGGCGAGCAGGATGATCGAAGCTCCCGATGAAATGTCGGCGTGGTAGCTGATGACCATACCGACAGCCCCACAGGCCGCTCCGACGAGGGGGGCGATCACGAGCATTCGGGCGAAGGAGTCCGTCACCATGCGGGCGATAACCGCTGGGGTCACCAGCAGTGCGCTGATGAGCAGAACACCGACGATCTTCATTGTGAAGAGAATGGTGACTGCGAGCATGAGCATGAGCAGCGCTTCCATGCGGCCAACATTGACGCCAGTGACATCGGCAACTTCCGGATCGAACGTTGCGAAAAGAAGCTTGCGGTAAAAGGCGCAGATGATGGCAACCGCGAGCAAACCAACACACGCGACGGCGAGGACTTCAAGCATCGTGACACCGAGGATGGAGCCGAAAAGGACCGCCTCGATAGATCGCCTTGCCTGACCAAAAACATTCGAGAGTGCAAGACCGAGCGCGAACGAAGCAGTCGTGATCACGCCAATGGCGGCGTCGGCACCGATCTTTCCGCGGCGAGCAACCCGGCCGATCATGAGTGCAGAGAGAAGACCCCACATTCCAGCGCCGAGGTAGAAGTTCACGCCGAGAACTGCGCTGGCCGCCGCGCCGCCAAAAATGGAATGCGAAAGCCCGTGGCCGATGTAGCTCATGCTGCGCAAGACGACGTAGACGCCTACGAGACCGCAGATGGCCCCGGCGAGTGTGGCAACCATGAATCCGTTGCGAAAGAACTCGAACTGGAATGGTTCGAACAGTGTCATTCGATTCCCATCGGGCTGTCGGTAACGAGGAGCATGCCGCCGTGTTCGAGGACTTCCATCGGCGCTCCGTAGGTGCGTTCGAGAACCGACGAGGTGAGAACTTCGGCGGGACTTCCGACGGCGATGAGTTCGCGATTGACGCAGGCGATCAGTGGCAGATGCGCTGCAAGACCATTGATGTCATGAGTGGAGAGCACGACAGACGTGCCATTGCGATGAAGATCAGTAAGTAAATGGACAACTTCATGACGGGTGCGCACATCGACACCCGAAGTTGGTTCATCGAGAACGAGTAGTTCGGGATCGCGATGAAGGGCGCGTGCGAGGAACACCCGCTGCTGCTGGCCGCCGGAGAGTTCGCGGATGTGCCGGTGTTCGAAACCGCCGAGTCCGAGTTGCTCGAGTAACTCTGCGACGCGTTTGCGTTCGGATTCGGTGGCACGCGGTCGGTACCACTTGGCCGCGGCCGCCATCAGGACGACCTCGCTAACGGTGATGGGGAAGTTCCAGTTGACCGTTTCGACCTGGGGAACGTAGGCAATCCGCAGATTGGCGCGCCGTCGCACTTCACCCTCGGTGGGCCGAAGATTTCCGAGCACCAAACGCAACAGCGTGGTCTTTCCCGATCCGGATGGGCCGATGACCCCGAGGAACGAGCCTTCG
This sequence comes from Bifidobacterium breve, assembly GCA_945878645.1. Lineage (GTDB taxonomy): Bacteria > Actinomycetota > Acidimicrobiia > Acidimicrobiales > Acidimicrobilacustridaceae > Acidimicrobilacustris. Next base: position 25,083 of record CAMCTW010000015.1, on the reverse strand, counting down.
TCGATTGTCAGATGGACATGCTCGAGCACGGTCGGGCCGCCGTAGGAATGCGAGATTCCGTCGAGCTCGATCAGACTTGTCACTGGGGATACTTGGCGTTGTCGGGTGCGACGTCAGTGATGTCGAGATTGCGGAGAGCTGTAGCGTCGCCACCGAGGGCCTCAATCATGGTGATGTAATCAAACTGCATGAGGCCGAGAAAAGAATGTTCAGCATCACCGGGTTCACCAAGAAGATCGTCGTCACGAAGAACGTCGATGTAGGTGACGCCGGTCTCGCGTCCGATCTGTTCAAGCACCGGACTCGGGAAGACCTCGGAGCCGAAGATGGCCTTCACTTTGGAGTCCCTTACCTGAATGATCAGGTCACCGACTTCGCGCGCGGTGGGTTCGGCAAAATCGGAAGGTTGAATAGCGCCCACAATTACCCATCCGTAGTCGGCGGCGAAGTAGGCGTAGGCGTCGTGATAGGTGAGGAGTCTGCGATCTTCAGGAGGCAGAGTTGCGCTCGCCGTGATTACAGCCGCGTCGAGTTCATTGAGCTTGTTTGTGTAGGCGGACGCATTTGCTGTGTACGCCGCGGCATTCGCCGGATCCATCTTCACGAGAACATCACGAATGAGCGCGACGTACTTAATGGCGAGTTTCGGATCAGTCCAGAGATGGGGATTCGGCTTGCCGCCATCTTTGGGAAATGAGAAGTCATAGATGTAGTCGGTAACGGGCAATACGGCCGTTCCGAGTTCACAAAGAGCAGCCGATTTAGGGAGGTTGCTATCAGCAAGTTCTTTCGTCGGTTCCTCGAGAACAAGACCGTTTGCAAAGAGCACATCGGTTTTGGCCAGCGTTACCGCCACGTTCGGCGAGGGTTCGAACGTGTGCGAGTTGGTGCCTTCAGGAACGATTCCCGTGATTTGCGCCACTCCCCCGGCCACATTCGCAACGATTGACGTGATTGGGGCGACAGTGGTTGAGATGTTGAGTGTCGAGCCAGCGGAAATGGTCTGACCCGACAGGCATTCCGCCAGCGCCTCGCCCTGGATTTCGCCAGATTGGCCAGTCGCGTCGTTTCCAGCTGTCGAGGAACAGCCCCCGATGATCGCAAATGCCAAAACGGCGGCCGCGATGCGAGTCGAGGTGTTGCGCAAGAAAGTCACCGCAGGACTCTACCGAACTGCCCGCAGATGCTCGGGGCCGTGTGTCGATAAACCGGAAGATCTGGAGGGGTCCTGCTCTATAACGGCTTTTTCTGATCAATGAGCATCGATGAAGCCGAATCGGTGCGCGTTTGATCCATCTGAGGCAGGATGGGCAGATGGAACGAATATCTCCGACTCGCTCGGTGACGCAGGAGGAAGTGGCGACTTTTTGGCGCGACGGCGTTGTGTGTTTGCGTTCGATACTTCCGGTGGAACTTGTGGAATCGATGGCGGAACCGATTGAAGAAGCTCTTGTCAGTTCGGCAACGACTGATCTGTCAGAGATGGCGGACGCTCTTGAAAGCGGAGCCGTTGCGGCCCGCAACGTTGATGAGTTAGTGGTTGCTTCGGGAGCGCCACGCGGTCACTTCAAAGCGGGAACCGACCACTGGCTTCTTCAGCAGGAATTTCGGGACTTTGCGCTGTGTTCACCACTGCCCGAGATTGTTGCCTCAATATTACGGAGTGACGAAATTCGTCTGTATGAAGACAGCGTTTTGGTGAAAGAACCAGGAACGCAGGAAAAAACCGGGTTCCATCAGGACATGTCATATTTCCATCTCGTTGGAGATTTGGTCTGCACAACATGGGTTCCCCTTGATGTTGTCACCGCCGAAACTGGGGCCGTCCGTTTTGTTGTGGGATCGCACCTCGACAACACCAAGTACCGGCCGAACATGTTTGTTTCCGATTTAGCAATGCCCGATACGGAAGGTGCTGAGGTTCCTGATTACGACGTAATGGTTGGCGAAGCGCGCATCATTAGTTTCGACACGGCTCCGGGAGACCTCACCGTTCATCATGCCCGCACGATCCATGCCGCCAGTGGAAATCTGAGTCGGACTCAGCGGCGACGAGCAATCAGTGTTCGCTACACCGGTGACGGAACTCGGTTCAAACTGGTGGCTGGTTCACCGACAAAAGAGCACCACGCTTCGTTGTCAGAAGGCGACTTTCTCAACGATGAGTCATGTCCGCTTGCGTGGCCGTAATTTCATCGTGTGGGTGTGAGCGAAGATAACTGCAGTTCACCATCTTCTTTGTAGGTGATGTCGCCAACCGGTGAGTTGGTTCGCAGATCGACGTGACGTTCCATGCGGATCAAGAGCATGTCCTGCACGGCGTACCAATAGTCGAGAGTAGTGGTTCCCCGTTGGGGGCCAGTGAGGGTGTCGGTCTCGCGATAGTGAAACACAGGCACTTGGATTGATTCGACTCCAAGCAATGTGATGCCAAGAGATTGGAAGGTGACGTCGGAGGTCGTGATTCCGGTGATGGTGTCGCTGGTTCCAACGCATACGTATGTCGACAGCTGGTCGCGCTGTTCACCGGCCTTGATGATTTCGCCTGGAGGTGTGCAGGTGAACTCCGAGACGTTGGTGATTGATGCCGCACCAAGATCCCAGGAAGTTGATGTGACGTTTCCGTGTTCGGTCATAACGCCGTTGTCGATGCAGTAGTTCCACCGTTGCTGGAACGCTGCATTGAAATCAACAGAGGTGGTCCAGCAGTTATCGCCTTGGTGGGTCACAGTGACCGGAGCCGATGCGCCGTAATTCTGGCTGGTCGGCGGAAAACTGATCGAGGCTTTGCCTGAGGCGTCGGCTCGATACACGCCAGACGGAGGTCTTGTTACGACGGCACCGAGTGTTTCCACTGCAGAAGTATCTCCGTTCCGAAACGCTTGGAGTGCATCTTCAAGTGATCGAGCACCCGGGTTATCGCGAAAGACAAACATCGACAGCAGCACGATGATTGGAACAAGGAGGACAGTGCTAACGATGGCTCCAGCAACAACCATCCACCGTAAGGAATGTCTCGTACTGGACATCAGGCCTCCCGGTTGTGTGGCCGCGGGTTCAATCTACGGCATAGGGAGTGGTCAGATCCGGAAGTCGCTGACTTGTGTGTCTTCGGCCCCAACATCGGCAAAGTTGTCGTACGCCCGAGCAGCCATGAACTCACGCCATTCAAATGGGCGATAGCGAGGTCCAGCCCCACTGAGTTCGGGGAGTGGCGCAACAATTGCGGCGCGTGGGGGATTAGCGAAATAGGGAATAGAAAATCGTCGGTGCTCAGTCATTGGCGTCACGCGATGAACTGCTGCCCGATAGCGATCGTTTGTCCATGCTTGCGTGCAATCGCCGAGGTTTACGACAATTGTCCCCGGCTCGGGCGGAACATCTATCCATCCTGAATCATTTGAAAGTGTTTGTAGACCACCGATGTTGTCCTGAAGCAAGAGTGTGAGAGTTCCTGGATCAGTGTGATGTCCAAGTGCAACTTCGCCAAGATCAGCAAGCCCGTCTCGTTCGTCGCCGGGGACTGGATCGCCAACGGTGTAGAGGTTGAGTCGAACGGTGCTTCCCGGACGGGCGAACGTGAGCTCCTCACTTGACGATTCGCCGAGTTGAAGAACGGAATGCAACAGGTCGAGTGTCCGCTGCGCGAGCGTGCTCATTGCATTGAAGTGTTGAATCATCGCATCACGAAAACCGGAGAGTTCAGGCCACCGATTCATCTGATCGGCCGCGGCCGGATCGACAAAGTCGAATACTTCTTTGTGATCGCGCACGCGTTTGGTGAGTTCACGGTCGAACCAACCCAGAGGGTTCTGTTCGTCTCGCCTGATTGCGGTGCGGACCGACCGGGGAGCATCAAAGAAGCGCTCGGTCGCGACCCAGGTATTAGCGATGACGTCATCGAGACCATGGCCAGTGAGGAGAAAAAATCCGTGGTCGCAACACGCAGCATCGAGCGCATCGCGGGATGTGGCACTAGGGGCGGAGATGTCAACAACGGGAACGGCGGGCATCACCCATTGTGGCCCGACCGGGTGCTTGCTCGCCTACGCCAGTTCCGGCCTGTCGTTCTAGGCTCGGAGTATGGCGATTCCTTTAGCAATTCTTGATCTGGCCATTATCGGGTCAGGCGATTCCGTCTCCGACGGACTCAACGCTTGTGTTGAGGTAGCGAAAGCGGCTGAAGCAAATGGGTTCAACCGCGTTTGGTACGCCGAGCATCACAACATGGATGCCATTGCTTCCTCGGCCACTGCAGTTCTGATCGCTCACATTGCTGCGCACACAACTTCGATTCGTCTCGGTTCGGGCGGCATCATGCTTCCCAACCATTCGCCGCTCACGATTGCTGAACAATTCGGCACGCTGGCCACTTTGCATCCCGGTCGCATCGACCTTGGACTTGGACGTGCTCCCGGAACTGACCAAGTAACCGTGCAGGCAATGCGACGCGATCCGCGAGCGTCGGAACACTTTCCACAAGATGTTCTTGAACTCCAGGCTTATCTCGGTGATGTCACTCGGGTACCTGGAGTAAATGCAACGCCTGGTCGCGGCACACATGTCCCAATTTACATTTTGGGTTCCTCGCTCTTTGGTGCGGAACTTGCTGCGGTTCTTGGTTTGCCATACGGATTTGCTTCGCACTTTGCGCCGCATCAACTGCGCGAAGCAGTTGCTCTGTATCGGGTGAACTTCCGCCCCTCAGAACAACTTGAGCGGCCACATGTCATTGCTGGTGTAAATGTCATTGCGGCACATACCGAGCAAGAGGCGCAGGATGAATTCACCACCACTCGCCGAGCTCGCCTTCGCCGATTCCTGCTGAAGCCAAATGTCGAAGTTCCCGATGCCGAGGTCGATCGCATCCTCGCGTCGCCTCAAGGCGCACAGATCGCAGCGATGATGAAACACACTGCGGTTGGAACTCCCGAGTCGGTCCGAGAGCAACTACTTGAGTTCACGGCCTATGCCGATGCCGATGAGCTCATGGTGTGTTTCCAGTCTCCGACGATCGAGGGAAGACTTCGGTCCATCGAGTTGACGGCCGACGCAATGGATCTTGTCGGGGTCTGACACCAGATCAGACAAGCGGATGAGCCCCGGGTTCACGGACTCATCAGCACTCTTTAGCCGCTCGTCATTGAGTTCGTCATTCGTGTCAGTCTCTCGGGGTTCGCGCAAAGCGTTCTAGGGGGATCGAATGACATCAGAGACTGCATACGAGCCGGGGAGTGATCCGGCCTACCGCGATCTGCCTTCGGTGGGCCCGCATGACCCGATCGTCGGTGGTGCACTCATCACATGGGTCGAGCCAACGCCCGAACACGTTGTTGGTTACAACCGCTGGTACGAAGACGATCACATGATCACTGGGGCCATGGTGATGCCGTGGATGTTCTCATGTCGGCGTTTTGTTTCTCCGCGTTCGATCCAACACTTGCGTGGCCCGATCGGATCACGAGTTGCTGATCCGCTCGAGGCAGGGAAGTACATCGGGATTTACTGGATCAACGATGGTCGAATTGAAGATCACGAGCAATGGTCACTTGGGGCGAATCGTCGCCTTCATGCCGAGGGTCGCGGAAGCTATCGGGGCCATGATCAGAACCCGCTTGAAGAGCGAAGCCACGTCTTCACTTCATTTAGCGATTTTCTTGGCGCGACGTATCGAGACGATGGAGTTCCGCGCGTCGTGCATACGTTGGTGCAGCCCTACAAAGGCATGGTCATCCAAGTCATCGATGCCAAAGATGGCGATAGAAACCGATTAGATGCATGGCTCACGAATGAATACCTGCCCTCAGTTGTTACGGGCGATGTTGCCGTCGCGACCCGATTCGCACCCCGTCCACTTCCTCCCGACAAACTCGCCCATGTCCGAGAACTAGACGGCGTCGATGGAATCGTTACCGTTCTCCACTTCCTCGAATCAAGTCCCGAGAATGCATGGGACAAACACTTTGCTGAAGCCGAAGAGCAAATTGCTGCGAGTGGATACGGTTCGCTTGGCGTGCAGGCTGCGTTCATACCAACGAATCACGGAACAAACGACTACACAGATCAGTTGTTCTGATCTAGGGAGTTTGCGAGGAACCGGGTCAGGTTGGGGCGATGATGATGCGGGCGACAAGAACAACGAGCACGACAAGGGAAAGTGAGATCTGCATCATCATCAGGACCTTCACCGGTCGAGTTCGAATTCCCTCAATCGTTGGTCCAAACGTGGACTGAGTATTGAACGAGAGAAACAAGTAATCGACCCATCTCGGGGGATCATCGGGGTGCGCGGCGTTAGGCGGAAAGTCGAAGGCTCCACCTTTGAGATAGGCATCAGCAAGTTGATACCAAAGCGAAAACGCAAGCATGTTCGATGCGAAAAGTAGACCGAGGTCGACGATCAGCCAGTTTTGACTCGTATTTCTGAGGCTCGGCGCGACGACCAATGTGATCATGTTGAAGAGCACATTGAGAGATGCAAAAAAGAGATAGATGGAAAGAACAATGAGGGTGAATCGTGAACGCGATTCACGCGATACGACAAAGCGGTCGCGAAGGAGGGAGATCACAACGATGACAAGAACAGCCACGAAGAGTACGTCGGTGACGTTGCCGATAGTTCGAAGTAATTTTTCGACTGGCTCTGAACGGTCACCAAGATTCTCGATACGGAGCGTGAGAAGCAGATCCATCGCTTGGATCAACAGCACGACGAGGAAAAAGGAGAAGAGGTGGATCGGGTGGCGATGCCACTCGCCTTCGCAGAGACCTCCGTGGCAACATTCGCGCTCTTGGTCGGAAAAGTCCTTCGGTGAGGTCACGTCGAGACTTTAGGTCTGGTTAGGCTCGCCCCGTCCGTTAGGAGAAACTTCTCCTAGTAACAGAGGTGAATACATGAAGTCACGAATCGTTGGACTGTCCACGCTCGCGGCGGTTGTTGCCGTCGCCACCTTGGCGGTCGGATGTTCATCATCCAGTTCCAAGTCTTCCAACACGATTCGCATCGGTCTCGAGGCGCCCATTACTGGCAGCCTTTCCGAACTCGGTCAGGGCATGTTGAATGGTGCCAAACAGGCCGCCACACAGGTGAATGCCAATGGTGGCGTGAATGGTAAAAAGATCGAGATCGTTGCCATTGACGACAAGGGCGATCCCGATGCAGGTGTCACTGCCGCTAACGCCGCAGTGAAGGCAGGCCTCGACGCTGTTGTTGGCCCCTACAACTCTGGCGTGGGTCTCAAGACGCTTCCGATTTACACCGCCGCCGGTCTTGTTCCGCTGCGACTCACCTCATCCGACGCAACTGAGGGCATTGGGTTCACACTCCAGCCGATGACCTCGCAGATTGCACCGGTTGCAACCGATGCCATTGTGAAGGAACTGAAAGCAACCTCGGTTGCGCTCATTTTCGATTCGAGCACTGATTACACGAAGTCAGCGGCCACTGCCATGACTGCATCGCTCGGCAAAGCTGGCGTCAAGATCACCACAACCGAATCGATCACTCCGGGGGCGAAGACCTACGCCGACACGGTTACAAAGGTTCTCGCCACGAAACCTTCAGCGGTGTATGTCATCACGTACTTCCCTGAAGCCGGCTTGATCGCACAAGCAATGCTTGCGGCAAACACCTCGGTGAATTGCCTCGCTGACTACGGCGCTTATGACAACGGCTACATCACTGCCGCTGGAATTCCTGCGGCGCAGAAGTGCCCAGTTGTTGGCGTCCCGGCACCGAGTGACTTCCCCAACAGTGCAGCGCTCGTTGCTGAGTACACCAAGGAGTTCAAGACAGCTCCTGGCTCATGGTCGCCGTACACCTACGACTCGGTGCTGGTGCTTGCCGACGCCATCACTCGTGCTGGCAGCACGACCGCCGATGCGTTGAAGAGCGCACTTGCGGGAACGAAGGGTTGGAAGGGCTGGACCGGCACTGTTGCCTTTGATGCAACGACAGGAAATCGTCTTCCTGCACCTGTCACCGTCAACATCGTCACCAGTGCCGGTGCATTCCAAGTCGACCCGGCCTGGATCGCGGCAACCGGTTTCAGTTACTGAACAACATCACGAGGAGCGCCAGCGGTTAAACCCTGGCGTCTCCCATGTGAGGCCGTCATGGCCAATAACAAATGCATCGAGTTCGGAGTGGGTTTCCAGTAACCACTCGGCACCGTTGAGCCCCATCACGAAGACTGCTGTTGCATAGGCGTCGACGTAGGTGAGGTCTTCGCCAACAATGGTCACGCTGGCGAGTTCGGTCGTTGGTTCGCCTGTTTTGGGATCGATGATGTGCGCGCCGCGCTCATAGGTTGCTGACGTTGCGATCGCGGCACGATCGCCGAGAGAAAGAACCGCGGCCGAGGCAAGCGGCTCCGATGGGTGTCGAATGCCAATACGCCATGGTTGATCAGGTTCGGCGTTACCACGCAGCGCTATGTCGCCGCCAGCGTTGATGCAGAAGTTCGTGGCGCCGTGCGCTTCGAAAAGTTCTGCGGCTCGTTCGATTGACCAACCCTTGACGAGTCCCGATGGGTCAAGAGTTGAACCATTCGGCGCAGGAACACACGCAATATCGAAGGCACCAGAGGTTTCCTCGCGCACCGACTCGCATAGCGTCAAAACATCGCGGACTTCTTCACTGAGTTGATCAGCGGAAATGAGTCCGAGACCGAACTGTGAAATAGGACTTTCCATTTTGTAGGTGCTGAATGTGGCGTCAACGTGATGGAGCCAGGCAACGACGGTATCTATTGCGCTTGATTCAATGTCATCTCGCACGTCGAGCGAAACGGCCATGCCCATGACAACTTCGACATGGTGAATACCTGTTGCCATCGGTCAGGACGAAGCGTGAGATTGGTCGATGGCTGATTGCAGCGAAGTCTGGTAACTCTCGCTGGTAGAGGTCGCCCCAGACACAGAGTTCACGTTCGCGTTTTGTGCGGTGAGCGTGGACTGCACCAGTTTCGGGATCGCAATGCGATTTATGGAAAGGCTGCGGTTGTCATCTGATGGATAGAGGGGCGCGCTGGCAGCAGTGATCTTTCCGCCGGAAACGGTGATGGCAACTTGCACGAGTCCCCAGCGGTTCGTCGATGCATCACCATTCCAGACTCCATCGGCCATTGATTTGGTTTCGGAAGGTTTTTTGGTCGATGTTGTTGCCGGGGCAGAAGGGATAGTGGCAGCAGAGCCGGAGGATTGCGATGCTTGATGCAGATACGCAGCCATCCCGAGGGTGGAAACGACAGCCAAACCTAAGGCTGCAGAACGGCTTCCTTTCGCGGCATGACGACGTTTCGATCCGTTGTGTCGTGATGGGTTGAGTTCCAACTCACTCGGACGGGCTGCGGAAGGCGCGGCGAGTTCTGAAAGGGGTTCGTCGGGAACCGGAGGAGTCACGATGTCATCGTAGGGATCGTTAGGTGTGGGCATGGGTCAGGCGTTCCAGAACGTCACTAGACGAGAGCGTATGAGGCCGGAGATGCGCAGCCCAGCGGGATACATCACGAGTCCGGTAAGGATCGCCATGAGTGCGATATACCAACCGGTGCGCGAATCAGTTCCCATTTGCCAACCGTGCACGCCGATGGCGATCGTGGCCGGAAGCGTAAGGAGATGGATCGCGTGCCATATCCGGCTGCGAAACCTTCGCTTGGGCCAGGTCGTGAACACGGTGATGAGCATTGCGTAGAACGCCAGCACGCCAAGAGTGACGGCCGTGGTCCATTGCTTTGAGACACCAGGAATGATGATGTCAATGACGCCATAACCAAGGTCGGCGCCGTAAGCGGTCAAGAGGTGGAAGACGGTGAAGATCAGCGCGTAGCCACCGAGACCGCGGTGCAGGTCGACCCACCAATCCGGGCGGATGCGCTGCCCGCCTTCACGGCCGGAATAGATGAATCCATTGATGATTGCTGCAGCAATCAAAATCATCGCGACGATGCCCGAGGATCGGGTGAGGAACCAAAGAACATCGCTCATGGCTCTAGTTCATCATCTATAGGGAAGAGAAGGCCGAACGGACGGTAAGGGATCAGTAAGAATTAGAGCGAACTGGCCCTGCGAAGGCATCACGAGGCTCTTTTCGTCTCTTTCTGAAGACATTTTTTAGGATCCCGGGAACGAGCTTGATTGTCGTTGCCCTGCCCGCAACCCAACTCGGCTCCGGATGGTTAAACACTTATCGATCAGATTTTTCTGTGTTTGGTTTTTGGTAATGCGGTGTTAGCAGGCAGGGCGTCAAGACTTTTGTTCAAGTTAATGACTCTCTCATCTTACGTTTGCCTTCGGGGTTTAGAACAGGAGGATGATCCTCACTAAACAACTGTCACGCGTCGCGCTTTCTGTTGCTGTGCTTGCGGGGGGCTTTGTATTTGGCCTTTCGGAAACGGCCTCGGCTGCGGTTCCAACCCCAACCAACACGCTCACGGTCACTCCGATCGGCACCTATAGCGGTGGTGGATCAGCGGCATCAGAGATCGTCGGATATGACCCAGTCACGAAGCGTGCCTTCATTACAAATGGACTCACCCGCGCGATCGATATTGTCGACTTCTCAAACCAGTCGTCACCTTCATTGGTGGCCAGTGTCTCTATTTTGGCCTACGGAGATGACATCACGAGCGTCGCAGTGAAAGGTGGCGTTGTCGCTGCGACACTCACCAAAAACCCGAGTGGCGTAAACACCCCCGAGAATGGTTCGGTTCTTCTTCTTAACACCTCAGGAACGGTGCTCAAGCAACTCACTACCGGGGTGCTTCCTGACAGCCTCACTTTTTCGCGCGACGGCAAGACGATCGTGGTCGCCGGTGAGGCGGAACCAATTTGCAATCCCAACAACACCAGCCCAAGCGCAGCGCAAGATCCACTCGGCACTGTGAGCATTATCAATCTTGGCAATGGTGCGGCGAACGCGACCATCACGACTCTTGATTTCACGAACTTCACTGCAGCAAACCTTCTTGCTGAGAATGTACGGATTTTCTTTCCGGGTTCGACCGCTGCGCAGGACCTTGAACCTGAGTACGCAACGATTTCAACTGACGGAACACGTGCATATGTGACGTTGCAGGAAAACAACGCCATGGCGATCGTGGATCTCACCAATCGCCAGATTCTCGATGTCGTTTCGTTTGGCTACAAGGATCATTCCCTGACTGATAATTCCTTGGATGCGAGCGATAAAGATAACGGAACCAATGGACCTGCTACGAATATCACGACGTGGCCGTTATTGGGCATGTATCAGCCCGACGCGATTGCGGCCTTCAGCACTCCCGCTGGCGAGTTCTTGGCGACGGCAAACGAAGGCGATTCTCGCGGATGGACCTGTTACAACGAAGAGAGCCGCATCGCTTCACTGAACTTCACCGGCTCCTCTGTGAGCTCGACGCTTCGAACAAACCTCACGCTGGGCCGTCTTAACTCGACGATTGCGTTCCCGACAGCTTCGCCGATTACCTCGCTGTATTCCTACGGTGCGCGTTCGTTCTCGATTTGGTCAACCTCAGGTTCACTCGTGTGGGACAGCGGCGATCAGATTGAGCGTTTCATTGCGTCCACCTATTCAACGCTTCACAACGCTGAGAACGCTGTTCTTTCTAGCTATGACACCCGCTCCGACAACAAGGGCCCTGAACCGGAAGGTCTGGTCGTGGGAAAGATTGGTGGTCGGTCAATAGCGTTCGTTGGTCTTGAACGAGCTGGCGGCATGGTCGTGTACGACGTGACCTCGCCAACTGCTCCGACCTTCAACTCGTATGTGAATCCGCTGATGGTTGGCTCTGGCCCAGGCTCTACCGACTCTGGCCCTGAAGGAATGACCTTTGTGAGCGGATGCGATACTTCTGACGGTATCCCGTTGGTCCTGGTTGCGAACGAAATTTCAGGCACTACCACCATGTACCGAGTGACCGGCGGCATGACAGATGACTGTTCCGATCCGGCCTCGGACAATGTTTCGGCAGTCGAGATGCTTCCAGCTTTCACTGGCTGATCACGCTGTTATCAACACATTCTGGAAGAGGCCGGCGATCATTGATCGTCGGCCTTTTTTAGACATACGGGAAGAGAGTCAAGGCCGAAGGATTGCTCCCGGAAGTGCCCCGGTATGGATGCCGTCGATGAACAGTGGTTCGCCGTTCACGATCACCGCGTCGTAGCCATGAGCTCCGAAGACCAAGCGTCCGGCACCTGTGGGGAAGTCACGCAGCAATGTAATGGGGTCGATGCTGAGTTCTTCGGGTGTGAACACGACGATGTCGGCTGCTTTGCCAACTGCGAGGGTGCCGCGATCATTGAGGCCATGAAGCCGAGCCGGTTCAGAGGTGAGGCGAGCAACGGCCTGTTCCAAGGTCATCATGTCGGGAACAGTTTCGGTCAACGTGCGTGTGGTGTAGTCGGCCCCACAGAAGGTGAGCAGATGAGCACCGCCATCGCTTGAACCGGCCAAGGTGAGTGGGTGCGTCACGATCTCTTTGGTCGCAGCAGCCAATGCGGGGTCAGTTTTGCGTCGCCAGACGAACACTGTTTCGAGGCTGTCGGCCAGGGCGAGGTCGATCAGCGCATCGACACCGTCGATCTCTGCATCATGCGCGAGTTCTGCGATGGTTTTTCCAACGGCTGCGGCGAGTGCATCTTTGCTGACCGACGCAACGCTTACGTCGGGCCAACCAAAGACGAACGAGCGCCCAGTGGTGTCTGCGAACTCACTGCGCATCGCAACTCGGTTGTGCTCGAGGCCGAGTTCAGCGGCGCGCTCGGCCATGGGAAGCGTCAGAATCCGACGGAAGGTTGGCATCTCGTCGAGCACAAATGTGGAATCAAGAGAGAAGTGGATGCCCTTCACGTTGATCATGTACATCGGGTGGATGTGATGACCAGCGGCGGCTGCCTCTTCGCAGAACGCGAGCGCATTGCGATGGCCCTCTGGGTTACCGGGGAACAGGGTGAGCGGATTGATATTGATCAACTTGAAGCCTGAGGCCTCGCTCATCGCTAAGAGCAACTCTTGATCAGGCGCATCGAAATCAGCAGAACCGGAACGGGGAAGGAATTCAATGACCCCGTGATCGAATTCGGAAAGCACGGCACACAGTGCAATGAGTTCTTTTGGTTCGGCCAGGTTTGACGGAACCGGCTTTCCTTCATGATCGGAATGGATGTCGAGTTGTGAACTTGAGAAACCGATGGCGCCTTGCGTCATCGCCGTGCGCACGAGTGCAGCCATTTGCGTGATTTCGTCATCGGTCGCGGCGCGCTCAGAACCTGCTGCGCCCATCACAAGACGACGAATTGCGCAATGACCGACGTAGCCAACAAGGTTGATGCCGATACGGCCTTCGAGACCGTTGAGAAAGTCGCCGTAATCGCCTCCTTTGAAGTCAACGCCTTCTAAAAGTGCATCGACTTCCATTCCCTCGACTCGAGAAAGCATGTTGATGAGCCACGTGACACTGTCGGGATCGGCCGGAGCGATGCTGAATCCGCAGTTGCCCATCATGGCGGTGGTGACTCCGTGCCATGACGAGGGCGACATGGTGGGTTCAAAGTGAGCTTGTGCGTCGTAATGGGTGTGAATGTCGACAAACCCAGGGGCAACGACACTTCCGTGCGCGTCGATCTCATTGGGTGCACTCGCGGTGCTGGTGCCAATGAAGGAAATCTTGCCGTTGGTGACTTCGACATCGGCATCGAATGCCGGTGCGCCGGTGCCATCGATGACTCGACCATTGCGGATAATGAGTTCAGGTGTGCTCACGGTGCAGTTCCAATCGGAGTCGCTGGGGTGAAGGTGACAGGAAGATGGGCGGGGGAGCGTTGGCCGAGGCCACCGATGTGAACTGGTTCAATTCCAGGTTCAAATTGCAGATTTTCGAGGCGAGTCAGAACTTGTTCCATCGCCACGCGCAGTTCCATGCGAGCAAAGTGAATACCAAGACACACATGTGCGCCGCTTCCGAACGCAAGATGGCCCTGCGGTTCGCGGTAGATGTCGAAGACGTCGGGGTTTTCCCAACGTTGCGGATCGCGGTTGGCGATACCGACAACAAGATTCACAAGTGTTCCGGCGGGAACGGTCACGCCTTCAATTTCCGCATCGGCAACTGTTGTGCGGCCGAATGACATAAGCGGCGGTTGCCAACGCAATCCTTCTTCAATTGCTTGTTCGATTAGCGAATGATCGTCGCGCAATGCCTGCAACTGTTCGGGATGCGACAAAAGCCCGAAGAGAAAATTGCAGAGCGTTCGATAGGTGGTCTGTGCGGCAGCGGGAAGAAGAAGGCGCAGAAACGCGATGACTTCGTCGTCATTCAATGCTTGACGCCCGGCGCTGTCGCGAAACTCGGCCTGCACAAGGTGTGTGACCAGATCAGAACGCGGGTTGGCGCGTCGATCGGTGACCGCAGCAGCGAGGTACTCGCCGAATTCAGCTGACGCCCCTTCGCGTTCCTCGGCCGAGATGCTGACGTTGGTGAGGATTGCCGCCCATCGATAGAACGACGAGACATCTTCCTGGGGAAGACCGCAGGCGGCAGCGATGACTTTGAGCGGGTAGTGCAGTGCAAAGTCATCGACAAGATCAGCTCGACCAGATTCGATGAATGTGTCGATCGTTGTATCAACGATCGCTCGAACGAACTCTTCTTCCCATCGATGCATTTCACGTTTGGTGAGCGCGCCCTGAATGAGTTGACGATGGCGACCGTGTTCGGGTGGATCCATTTCGATGATCGTGCGTCCGATCATCTTGCCCAGGCTGGCTTCATACCAGCATGAAGAAAAATGTTCCTGATCTTTGAATCCGGCGTCGACGCCATCGAAGGACAGCACCGATATCTGCTCGGCATCGGGAAAGAGGATGTCTTCGGCGCCGACCATGTCGAAGAACGAGGAAAACGTCCCGGGATGTACCGGACACTGGGCCGCTCGTTCTGCAAGCTTCGGGTAGGGATCGCGCACCACGTTGTGGCCGAAGAAGTCGTCCTTCTTGGCCAGCATCTCGTCGCTGCTCATATGTGCCCCCGTTGCTTGGATCCTGAGGGTAGTGCAGGAGCAGATCGCGTTCTCGGGCGGAATCGGTTGATCTCTAAGCGCGGACACGAGGATTTTGAGAGGTGGCATTTTTGGAGAGGAATTAAGGCGTGCCAGATGGGATTCCGATACGGTCGTTTCCTCGACGGGGGAAGTCGAGAGCGAACGGGCGGGCCTGTTCGCGACGACGACACAATGTTCGCAGTTTGAGTTAACTGCGGAGAAAGGTCACTTCATAATGAAACAGATCATGTTGCATGGCGAGAACGACTGGCGTCTCGACGATATTGATGCACCGACACCAGGCCCTCGTGATGCCCTCGTGCGTATTGCTGCCTGCGGAATCTGCGGAAGCGACGTTACCTATGTGCACATGGGTTTCGGACCGGGGCACCCGATTCCGCTCGGTCACGAAATGGCCGGCATCGTCGATTGGGTCGGAAGCGAGGTTGCCGATATTGCAGTTGGCGATCGTGTTGTCGTCTGTCCATCAGACGTTGGAGAGGGTCCGATGGGTTCGGGGGGAGCACAGGGTGGGCTGACGCCGTTGCTTTACGTACCCGAGGCAGCCAACGGCAAGCGACTGTTCAAAGTTCCCGAAGGCATGGCGCTCACGACCGCAGCACTTGCCGAGCCGTTGGCGGTGGGCATGCAGTCGGTGAATCAATCGGAAGCCAAGCCGGGAGAGAAGGTAGCCATTTTCGGTTGCGGCCCCATCGGGCTCTTTGCGATGGCGACACTCGCCGATCGCGGTGTGACCGACGTAGTTGCCATTGATTTCAGCCCCGCACGACTTGAGTTGGCGAAGGAGATGGGGGCATCCCATGTGCTCAACCCGTCCGAGGTCGATGTATGGGCGGAGCTCAAGCGCATCCACGGCGAGGTGCCGTTCATGTTCGGACCCACGCCAGCAACCGATGTGTTCATCGAAGCATCGGGCGCCGACAGCGTGATCGGCGAGGTCTTACAGAAGGGCCGTGTCGACGGCCGCCTTGTCATTGTTGCGTTGCACTTCCGACCCGTCCCCACCAATTTCTTAGACCTTTTGATGAAGCAGTTCACCGTGCGCGGTTCTATGGAATATCCGGAACGATTCGAAGACGCTATTGAACTCCTTGGCCGTCGAGATTTGTCGGCTGTTATCAGTCACAAGTTGTCGCTGGAAGAATTCGGTGACGGACTTGCGATCCTTGAGGGATCGAAAGACTGCGGCAAGGTCATGATCACAATGGAAGGTGCTCAATGAACGGCGTTTCATTCGATTTCACAGGGACAAGCGTTCTCGTCACTGGCGGAACAAGCGGTATTGGATACGCAGCCTCGACGGCGTTCGCTGATGCAGGCGCTTCAGTAACCGTTACTGGTACTCGATCATCTGCGGCCGATTACGACACCGAGCTCTCACGGTTCACTTATACGCAGCTCGAAATGCGTGATGGCGATGCCATTGATGCCCTTGCGGCGAACCTTGGATCTCTCGACGTATTAATCAACAACGCGGGGGCAAGTTTTCCTGATGGGCTCGATGAGTGGAGCCCCGAAGGGTTTCATGCATCAATTGCTATGAACGTGGAAGGAGCACAACGACTTTCTGTTCGCAGCCGTGAGGCATTGGCGAAAAGTTCGATGCCGGGCGGGGCAAGTGTGGTCAATGTCATTTCGATGATGACTTATCGAGCCACAACGATTGTCCCCGGTTATTCCTCGTCGAAGGCTGCACTGCTCGCTCTCACTCGCAACCTTGCTCTCTATTGGGCCGAGGACGGCATCCGCGTGAATGCGGTTGCACCTGGCCTGATTGACACTCCCATGACGGCGCCGATGAAGCCGTTTCCCGAGATGCTCGACGGGGAACTCTCGAATCAAATCATGCGTCGCATGGGAACACCGGAAGAAGTCGCTTCGGCGATCCTCTTTCTCTGTTCGGCAGCGTCGTCGTTCACTACTGGAACCGCCTTCGCCATTGATGGCGGATGGCTTGCTCTCTAAGTAAAGGTTGAAATGGCGAACGAAATTCGAATCGACGATCTCCGTACTCCTGTTCTCAACGACATGCAGCGCATGGGCCTTGACTATGGCGAGACAGTTCAAACGGAACTCACTGTCGACGCGGTTTGCGCCGCAGCCGTCACTCAAACAGGGCTAAGCGATTTCGGTACTGACGACTTTCGCGAGCGGCTCGAGGTCCAGCTCGACGAAATGAATGCTGACCCTGAGCGCACCGGACTCGGTCGGATGATGATGTTCGGCGATTGTGTTCGCTACGCGTCGAATCGACTGCGCATTCGGGAACTACTGAAGCAACATCCTGAGATTCTCGATATCCCAATCGAGAAGCCCGTGATCGTGATCGGGCTTCCACGTTCGGGCACCACGAATCTCGTGAACTTGCTTGCTGCCGACAGTCGGTTCCGTTCGATGCCCCTGTGGGAATCGTATGAACCGGTTCCTGATCCCAGCGAGGAAACTCCTACTGATGGCGTCGACCCTCGCTGGACTCGTTGCCAGGGTCAGTGGGAAGCAATGCAGGCCGGCGCTCCCTTTATTGCTGCCATGCACCCGATGAATCCGGATCACGTGCATGAAGAACTTGAACTCATGACGCCTGACTTCACGAGTTACAACCTTGAGTGGGTCGCGAGAACTCCGAAGTGGCGTGACTACTTCCTCGCCCACGATCAGACGCCTCATTACGCGTATATGAAAACAGTGCTGCAGATTATGCAGTGGTACAGGCCGCGCGAGCGTTGGGTACTGAAGTCCCCACAGCATCTCGAGCAGATCGGTCCGTTGATGACAACGTTTCCTGATGCCACGATTGTTGTGACCCATCGCGATCCCGTTGCCGTCGTGCAGTCCACGATCACGATGCTCACCTATGGCGCACGTACGTCGTACAAGACATCGAATCCCGAGTGGTATCGCGACTACTGGACTGACCGCATTGGCCGACTTCTCGATTCCTCGCTCCGTGATCGGCATCTTCTTCCTGCCGATCGCACGGTTGATGTTTTCTTCCACGAGTACATGGCCGATGAAATGGGAACGCTGCAGCGCATTTATGACATGGCCGGAATTGAATTCACTGGCGAAGCGAAGGCGGAAGTCGCTGCGTACCAAGCGGCACATCCCCGCGGCAAAGAGGGGCGTGTTGTGTATGACCTCCGCGGCGACTTTGGTGTCACCCCAGAAGAAGTCCGCACCCGTTACACCGATTACATGAATGCGTTTCCCGTCAAGATTGAGGTCAAATGAATATCCAAGAGCAAGTCGACCAACTCATTGACACGCGCCCGGGCAAAGAACTGCTTATCCCGGTGTATGACGATCCGGCGTATCCGATCGTCGACGGCCTCATCTATCGATCAGGTGGAACCACTGCTTCGTACATGATCCTCACCGAGAACGGCCGAATCATCGTGAACACCGGCATGGGGTACGAGGCACCACATCACAAGCGTGTGTTCGATGCGATTTGCCCCGGGCCGACTCATTACATCTTCACGACCCAAGGTCACGTTGATCACGTCGGTGGTGTCGATCTGTTTAAAGAGCCGAACACCAAGTACGTCGCACAGGCCAACAACCCAGCGCACCAGCGTGACGACAAGCGCATCCAGGGTTTGCGTATGCGTACTGCGGGCATTTGGTTCGACATGCTCGGCACCGACGCGCAGCGCATCTACAAAGAAAACCCTGGCGTTTCAATGGCGCAGTCAGAGCCAATGCCCGACATCCTCTTTGAAGATCGACTTTCACTCACGATCGACGGTCTTCGTGTCGACCTGTTTGCAGCAGTTGGTGAAACGACGGATTGCTTGATCGTCTGGCTTCCCGATCACAAGATCGCCCTTGTCAGCAACCTCTTTGGTCCGTTGTTCCCGCACTTCCCGAATGTCAACACCATTCGTGGTGATAAGTATCGATTTGTTGAACCGCAACTCGCAACGAATCGTTTTGTTCGCGAGCTCCGACCAGAAATCCTCGTTACCGGTCGTTACGAACCGATCGTTGGCGCAGAATTGATTGAAGCATCCCTTGAGCGACTTCATGACGCAGTTGTCTACGTGCACGAAGAAGCACTCAAAGGTTTCAACGCGGGCGTGGACATGTGGACGCTCATGGAAAAGATCGAACTTCCACCTGAGCTTCGTGTCGGTCAGGGGTACGGCAAAGTCTCATGGGCGGTGCGCACGTTCTGGGAGGAATATGTCGGTTGGTTCAAACTTGAATCAACCACCGAGTTCTATCCCGATAGTGCTCCGGCAGCGCTCGCGGAACTTCTTGTGCTCACAGGAACCGATGCAGCGCTTGATCGAGCGGAGGCAGCACTCGAACGAGGCAACGCACCACTCGCTCTCACGCTCGGCGAAGCGATCGCGCAGACCGAATCAGAGAATCCGCGCCTGCGATCACTGATGGCGAATGCACATCAGTACTTGCTCGACAATGGTGGGGACCTGAGCTTCTGGGAAAACGGTTGGCTTCGTACCGAACTCGCGCGTTGGAGTGCGGAAGGCTGATGAACGCGCCCATCGATCTCAATGATCCGAAGACACTTCTTCAAGATGATGTGCTCGATGACCCGCATTCGTTCTATGACCTGCTTCGTAAAGAGGCACCTGTTTGGCAGATCCCGGGTCAAGATACATTTTTGATCTCTGATCCGAATCTCATCAAAGAGATTGTCGGCCGTACTGACGATTTCTCATCGAACATTGTCAGTCTTTTGCACAATGATGGGAATGGGTGCCCGGTTGCGTTGCGATTTTCGACGTACCGCGATCCCAGCCACGTGTTTGCGACGGCCGATCCTCCCGACCACACCCGTCAACGCAAACTCGTTCAACCACATTTGAGCCCGGGAGCGATGGCGGAACTTGAACCGGCGGTGCGCGCGATTGTCGATCGTTCTCTTGAATCGGTGTTAGCGACCGAACAAGTCGACATCGTTTCGACCTTCAGCGACCAGGTGCCAGCACAGACTGTGTGTTCACTGCTGGGGCTACCTGATGACGATGTCGCACAGGTTTTGCACTTCACTTTTGCGACTGGGATGTTGCTCGATGGCGTAACCGATCTTGAAGGCATGGCTCAAGGCGCGGCTGCTGCACTGGAATTGGGAGCCTTTGTTCAAACGCGTTTTGACGGGGAACTCGCGAAAGCTCCTGAAGATCGATCTGGGCTTCTCGGGGTCTTCGCTGGCATGTTCGAAGCGGGCGAAGTCACGATGACGGAAGTCGGCAGCATGCTCTTGGTGTTTGTGACTGCCGGTTCGGAAACTACTGCAAGCCTTATGGCTACCGCGATCGAAACTCTGGCCGAAGACCAGGAGTTACAGGAACGGCTCCGTCGAGATCCTTCAGGTATCCCCGATGCGATTGAGATATTCCTGCGTGAGAACGGACCGTTTCAGTTTCACTATCGCTACGTTCCCGCTGACACGATGATCGGTGGTGTCGCTATTCCTGCCGAGAGTTGCGTGATGTTGATGTGGGCAGCAGCAAATCGACCGGCACCTGGTGTGAAAGAACAGGAGACAGCCGAAGAGGAAGAGCAGCGCTTGGCCCCGCATTTTGCGTTCGGTCGCGGCATCCATTTTTGCATCGGTGCACCGGTGGCTCGAATGGAGACTCGAATCGCGCTGGAGCAGTTGCTGGCATCAACCAAGTCATTTCGTCTTGATCCCGCGAACCCAATGACTCGGCGACCCAGCATTTTTATTCGCCGCCACGGAACACTTCCGTTACTTATCGAAAAGACGTGAGAGTGCAATGACAACGATTCCAAGTTTTCGACGTGACCTGAATATGGGAAGTACATGGCTCCTGCCCGAATGGAGCAGCGGCCCTGTCGGCGATGAGCGGGCGATTCTGGAAGCCGCCAAGGAGGCTGGTTATCAGGGCATCCAGGGTGCGAGTCCGTTGTTATGTCATGAACTTGGTTTGGTTCCGATCACCTTTGACATTCGAATCGTTCCCGGCGGGCTCGTTGAACGGGCCAAAGAATGGGCCGATCAAGGGATTGCATGCAGCACGCTGATGGTGGGCACGGGAATGGAATCCGATGCCGAAGCCGATCGCCTGACTGAGGAAGTGCTTGAAGCGAGCTCGACTGCCGGCATCCCGCTTCTCATCGAAACGCACCGCGCCACGATGACCCAAGACATTTGGCGCACACTCAGACTTATCGAGCGATTTCCGGAAATTCGTTTCAATGGCGACTTTTCTCATTGGTACACCGGCCACGACATGCCTGTTAGTGACATGACCGCGAAGATTGAACAACTCGCGCCGGTTATGGAACGAGTCCGATACATGCATGGCCGCATCGGAACTGGTGGCTGTGTTCAGATCAATGTTGGTGCGGGCGATGAAGATGTCGCACCTGTCAGCCACTTTCGTGCGATGTGGACAAAAGCATTTGCTGGCTTTATTTCGAACGCTGCGAATGACCGGCAACCGGTACTCGACTTGCAGATCGGCTTTGCCCCCGAACTTCTTCCCGCAGACATCGGATACGCCCGGAAGTTTCCGACACCTAACGGTGATCTTGAAGAAGAGAGCGATCGTTGGGAGCAAGCGTTTGTCCTCACTCGAATTGCGAGTGAGTGCTTCGCCGAAGCGTTAAACAACTGATGAGTCGCTGCTGTATTACAGCGTGACCGAGTTTGCAACGCCTTCGGCGCCGATGTTGACGACCAAAATCTTCACCGGCTTATCGGTTTTGTTTTCACCGTTATGCGGTGTGCCGACAGCTTCAAGAATTGCGGAACCGGCGGAGAACTCTTTCACGATGCCCCCCTCGTAGGTCACGGTGAGGGTCCCTTCAAGGATGTATGCGTACATCGGAGCATCGTGCTTGTGCAGGCCAGTCGAAACTCCAGGCGCAATGGTGAGGATCGCTGAGGACACCTGTGCTTGGGACGCACTTGGGTATTGCAGTAACTGATCGAGCACAGTTTGTGCTTGTTTGTTGAGCACAACCGAAGATTGAGGTTTGCCTGTGGTTCCGGCGGCGGTGGAGGTGGGGGTGCTTGAACCTGAGGTCGAACTGTCGCTTGAGCACCCCGCGGCCAAGACGCCCAGGGCGATGGTGAGGGCAATCAGGATGTTTCGAGGGAGGTTGCGGCGACCAGAGATCATCTTCGGATTCTAGAGATGGTTCCTCTCGACAGTGACTAATCTTTGCCACCTGATCGGTCGCCCGACCGAATCGCTGATTGTGTAAGGGGAGTGTTGTGGATCGTCTCGCAGGCAAGGTCGCGTTCATCACTGGAGCAGCACGAGGCCAGGGCCGTTCCCATGCGGTCCGCATGGCCGAAGAAGGCGCCGATGTCATCATCAGCGACATCTGCGGCCCTGTTGGCACGAGCGGTGTCCGTCCCGCGACCCCGGAAGATCTCGCCGAAACTGTTCGTCTTGTTGAGGCCACCGGCCAACGTGTCATTTGGGATCACGTCGATGTTCGCGAACCTGATGCGCTTAAGGCACTCGCAAAGCGCGGCATCGATGAACTCGGTTTCATCACCACTGTTGTTGCCAATGCCGGCATTCTTAACTGGGCCCGTACCCATGAGATGACTCAGGACCAGTGGCAGGACGTCATCGACGTCAACCTCACCGGCGCCTACAACACGGTGCAGGCAGTGCTTCCGCATTTTCTCGAGCGCGGCGAAGGCGGTTGCTTCATCGTGATCAGTTCGTCTGCCGGTCTCAAGGGCCAACCCTTCACGCTTTCCTACACCGCAGCCAAGCACGGACTCGTTGGCATCGTGAACGCGCTTGCCATCGAATACGGCGAGTACAACATCCGCGCCAACTCGATTCATCAGGCCGGTGTCACGACACCGATGGGTGATGTTCCTGGGCTTGGTGCACTGATCGAGGAGCGTGCAACCACCGTTGGCCCGGTGTTCATGAACACCATGCCGGTTGAGTTCATCGAACCAATCGATGTGTCGAACGCGGTTGTGTATCTCGCCAGTGACGAAGCCCGTTACGTGACTGGTCTTCAGATGAAGGTCGATGCCGGTCTCGTCGGCCGTTAAATCTGCGACGCAGCCTCACGTCGAATGTCTGCAAACGACTCTGGCCAAATTTGTTGCTTACTACCAGCGCTTTGAGAGGCCGTCCTTACGGTTCGACGGCGAACTCCTCCGAGCAACGGAAGTATTTATCTGAAGTTCATCTTTGCAATGCGCGTTCGTAGCAAGGGCTTAACCGAGCGCATCTAATTTGCTCGAGGTGAAGGATCAGATTCCTTGCAAGTGATGCGGCTTAGGAATTCGCCGGCAGTGAGAGGTTCGCAGAGCGCGCCCACTGTTTATGTCGATGCAGGTCTTCCAGGAGCTAATCGGATAGCACGATTCCTTGGTGACGAGGGATGGGAAGTCGTCTCCGGTACTTCGGAAATCCCTCCGATGAGCGTACCAATCGTATTCTTTGGACCCTCGACTGATGTCGAGTTGTGGGCGAAACTCCTCGAGTCAGGCGGATTACGGGCAATAGCCGTCGGTGACGATGCGGACAGTGATGTCGTAGTTGGAGCGTTGGAAGCTGGATTTGATCAGTTTGTTGACTGTTCGATCTCCGATCGCCTCCTGCTGGCGAGAATTCGTTCAGTGGCTCGAAGGAGACCCGCAATATCAAGAGCGGAAAGCGGAATCATTCTCAATCCGGGCAACTTGTCGGTGTCTTTGGGAGAACAGGCAATCAGGCTCTCATCCAGTGAATTTGCGGTCCTCTCGGTTCTTTCCGATCGTCCCGGCTCGGTGGTGTCAAAGCGTGTTTTGAGCGAGAAGAGCGGCTGCGAAGGCCCGGATTCGCTTGACTCGGTGGTGCGTCGGGTTCGAACGAAACTCGAAAATTTGGAAGGTATTCGTCGAATACGGGCGGTGAGAGGGTTTGGCTTCATCCTTGACGACAAGGTCTAGGTCGGAATTGTTCACCTTGCCTTCTTCTCTAGGTAACCAGCAGTTCGGAAGCACGTCGCTCGCTCTCTCTAGGTTCGACGCTGTGGCTAGAGAGATTTTGACCAATGAACTTGTCGTTGGTTCTCCAACCGACGACAAACTCATTGAGCGACCCCTGGGGTCTACCGAACTGGGTGAAAAAGGACTCGACGCCATTCGACGCGGTCTGTGGACCAAGCATGAAATGCACTCCAATTTGGCGGAGCGATGCTGACCCAAACCGAGACAGTCGTTTCCCAAGCTGAGCCAGAGAGTCGCGAACCAGATCCGCGGAGCATCAATACCGTTCGAGATCGAAACGATCGAATTTTCAGATTTGGTTTGTCCTCAACGGGCATCGCAGTGCTGGCCATCATGGTTGCCGTAGGCGTCTTTCTCGGTGCTCAGGCCTTTGATGCACTTAGCGAAACTGGAGTTTCGTTCCTCACCACCACCGAATGGGAACCGGATCGAGGTCGATTCGGCATTGGGTCAGTTCTTTTAGGCACGGTTTTGATCGCGTTGGTGGCAATTGCAATCGCTATCCCCATATCGCTTGGCACTGCCCTTTTCATTACGAATATCGCTCCCGCGCGTTTCCGAGGAATTTTGGTTTCACTCGTTGATCTGATGGCCGCTGTTCCCAGCGTGGTCTATGGACTCTGGGGGCTGTTCTTCTTTCAATCAGGAGTAATTGGCCTTTCCCGGTGGATCTCAACATGGTTTGGCTGGATCCCCATATTCAGTGTGGAAGGAGCCGAGTCAAATAGTGCGTTACCCAACGCGTCAGCATTTACAGCGTCTGCCTTCATTGCGGGTGTCGTCGTCGCACTCATGGTGATGCCGATTCAAAGCTCGGTGATGCGCGAGGTCTTCTCACAGGTTCCACTGGGCGAACGAGAGGGTGCTTTCGCCCTGGGTGCGACACGCTGGGGTGCAATTCGAGTTGTTTCGCTGCCATTTGCCCGCGGGGGAATCATCGGTGGAACGATGCTCGGGCTCGGACGAGCACTTGGAGAGACGATCGCAGTACTGCTCATTATTTCGCCCAGTTTCGAGATCAATTTCCGGATACTCGAATCCGGGGGAAA
>CAMCTW010000014.1 GCA_945878645.1 Bifidobacterium breve | reverse complement strand
ACCCTTCTTGCTACCTATGGAGCAGTAGCGGCTCTCGCCTACGGGTTAGTGATGAACCTTTGGTTCTGGCCATTTGTGAGTTCAGGCGACACGACCGTTTCCTATGTCGCTGGTGATTCGGTGGCCGAGAACCTTCGCCGCTTTTGGGGCTTCCACATCACCACCTCCTTCGGGTTTGATATTCCTCGAGCAGTGTTTACGGCGCTCTTTCTTGTCATCGCCGGTCGGCCGGTACTTGGCGCGCTGAGAAGGGTGGCCCGCCGAGCAGCGTTCGAAGCCCCGGTGACGTTCATTCCGGCGGAAACCGGAAGCACCATCAACTGATTCAGTTGTGGCACGGTGTCCCATGGCTTCTCATGTCTTCGTTACGCGCCCACTGCCCGCGCCAGGCATCGATCTCCTGAATGATTCTGGATTTGACGTGCGATCGAATCCTGAAGACCGGCCTCTCAGCCGAGAGGAGTTACTCGCTGGAGTTCGCGAAGCCGATGCGCTGATCTGCATGCTGAGTGATCGAATCGATGTCGAACTGCTCGATTCGGCACTGGCGTTAAAGGTCATCGCCAACTATGCGGTTGGGTACGACAACATCGATGTCGGCGCTGCCCGAAAACGCGGTATCGAAGTCACGAACACCCCTGGGGTACTCACCGAAGCCACTGCCGATCTTGCGTGGGCATTACTTCTTGCCGCTGCGCGAAACCTTGGAGCGGGCGAGCGAATGGTTCGTGCGGGAGAGTGGACAGGTTGGGGTCCGATGCAGCTACTCGGCGAACCGCTTCAGGGGCGAACGCTGGGCATTGTCGGAATGGGAGCAATCGGTCAAGCAGTCGCGAGACGGGGGAAGGGTTTCGGAATGGAGATCGTTTACTTCAATCGCAATCGTGTTGCTCCTAAAATCGAGTCATCGCTTGGCGCTGAATTTGTGTCTTTTGAAGAGTTGCTGCGTCGCTCGGACTTTCTTTCGCTACATGCGCCACTGAATGAGCACAGCCGACACCTGTTCAATCAACAAACGTTTCAGTTGATGAAGTCCACTGCGGTGCTGGTAAACACGGCCCGAGGAGCATTAATCGATGAAGTTGAGCTAGTTGCTGCGCTTCGTGATGGGCGTCTCGCGGCTGCCGGTCTCGATGTGTATGAGTTCGAACCGAAAATCACTGAAGGCTTGTTAGGTCTTGACAATGTTGTGCTGGCGCCGCACTTGGGCTCAGCGTCAACGTTGGCACGCGGCGACATGGTGCGACTGTGTTGCGAGAACGTCAGTGCCGTGCTCGCCGGCAAGCCAGCGCTTACGCCGGTGCCCGCCTGACCGCTTAGGCGGTTTTTGCGCGAGAGGAGACTGCTCGTTCGGCAATTTGGTTAAACGCGAGAAGCATCTCGGTTGCTGATGCTGTGATTGCGTCGGGATGAGCATCGCGTGCCTTGGAACCGATCCCGTGGCCACCGATGACGACCGGGCACCGAAGTTCTTCCTTGATGGCGGAGACAGTGACGATCATCTGATCATCCGTGCCGGCAGCGCTTGAAGTGACTCCAACTGCAATCAATCGGTCGGCACTACTCGCCGTGTCGAGGAACGATTCAACGGGCGCATTGGCACCAAGGTCGAAGACAGTGAAGCCGTTCCCGCGAAGTAAGTCCGAAGCGATCGCTGTCGGAACAGCGTGATGGTCGCCGGCTACTGCACCGACAACGATTGTTCCACGAGTTTGCCCAGGACGATGAAACCGCGGTCCAAGACGACCAATCAGACGATTTGTGACTGCAGTCGCGCGATGCTCATCGGCGATCGAAAGTTCGCCGGCTGCCCAAGCACTTCCGATAGCGGCAAGAGCAGGAGCAAGCGCGTCGAGGTACACCTCTGAAGGTTCGAGTCCCGACATCATCGATGCCTCGATCACGTTCCACGCACCGGTTTCGTCGCCTGCCAACAGTCGGTCGCCAAGCCGAGCGCTCCAGTCGACATTCCGGTGAGATTTCGTTTTCGGCGGGGTCGAAGCGAATTCATCGATTGCGGATTTGTTGACGAGCCAGCCACCTCCAGCTTTCACTGCT
The DNA here is from genome assembly GCA_945878645.1 of Bifidobacterium breve. Classification (GTDB taxonomy): domain Bacteria; phylum Actinomycetota; class Acidimicrobiia; order Acidimicrobiales; family Acidimicrobilacustridaceae; genus Acidimicrobilacustris. Next base: position 27,718 of record CAMCTW010000014.1, on the reverse strand, counting down.
GGAAGACGACCGGTGCGGACATAGCGATATGCCGTCATGTAATGCACGCCGAGTTGATCCGCCGCTTCGGTAAGGGACAACGTTAGATCGGCCGATGACGAGGACTCCGATTCTTTGGTCATTTCCCCGCCCCTCACCAGTAGTTCTTGCGACGTTATGTATGAGACGGTACCGGCGACCAGAACTTCAGGCCTGATCGGGCGGAAATTCTCAGTTTGCTTTGATTTTTGCCAGCACTGCCGGGACGCTTGAAAGTACGTCAACGTCAAGATTCTTGGTAAGCCAGTCACGATTGCGACGGTGTAAATCATCGGCAGGATCGAATCGATTTAAGACAACAACAGGGGTTGCGACGTGGGCACCACTGTTGATTGCTTCGAGGCTTAGAAGAATGGAGTTGATGGTGCCGAGCCCGGCATCGGCGACGAGAAGCACAATGTCGGGCTGCAGAAGTTCAATGAGTGAAATTGCATCGCCGTTACTTGCCATTGGTGAACGGATGCCACCCGCAGTTTCAACAAACGCAACATCGGGGGCCGGGAGTGGCCACTGGATTTCCGCTGCGAGATCTTCGACGGAGAACGCAGGACGGGCTAAAGCATCGGCAGCCATTGGCGGCGCCATTGCAATCGGATACCAGCGATGTCGAGGGCAGACGTCCATCGGTGATTCGCCCGATGCGTCAGCAAGGTGATGCGCATCTGTCAGTGAATCATCTGGATCGAATGATTGCACGGGCTTGCGTGCAGCCACGTGAACGCCGTTGGCCCGAAGATCACGAAGAAGGCGCGCTGCGACCCACGTCTTTCCAACTTCAGTCCCAGTTCCAACAACAACGACAAGGCGTTGTGGTCGTAATCCGTCGAAGGTCATCAGCCACCATCCGTTTCCAACGTATTCAGAGCGTCGAGCAGTGCATCGATCTGCTCATCAGTATGGGCTGCCGACAGCGCCACGCGCAGGCGGCTTGATCCGACTGGCACGGTTGGGGGGCGAATCGCGGGAACGAGAAGGCCGCGTTCGAGGAGTTGTTGTGATGCGCGAAGGGCGGCAGCTTCGTCACCGAGGACAATGGGGATGATGGGAGAAGGGTGATCGGGTCGAATGCGATCGACCGATGATCGCAGACGATCACGCAGCGCCGCGCCTTCGTCGGACTGAAGAATTTCAATTGCGGCGAGTGCGGCAGCGGAGTCGGCGGGACTTGGAGCGGTCGTGAAGATGTAGGTCCGAGCTCGGTTAACGAGAAGATCTACAAGCACGGTGGGCCCAGCGACGAAGCCTCCAAGCGCTCCCAACGTTTTCGAGAGAGTGCCAACTTGGACGATTGTGGTGCCATTCAGTTGTGGTGGCGGAATGGGCTCGAGGACAGCGTGGGCCTCGTCGAGAATAAGTAACGCCGAATAGCGAGCACAAAGTGCTGCGAGTCGAGTGATCGGCGCAACGTCGCCGTCCATGGAGAACACTGAGTCGGTGACGACCACCTGACGAGCATCGGAATGAGATTCCATGTTTGCGGCGAGTGTTTCAAGATCGAAATGGGGATAGGTGAGAACCTCGGCACCATTGGAACGAGCCATACGGCAACCGTCGATGATCGACGCATGGTTGAGTTCGTCAGAATGAATGACGACACCGCGTCCGCCGAGGGTTGCAAGAAGTCCGAGGTTGGCTGCGAATCCGGTGGGGAAGAGAACTGCCGATTCAGTGCCTCGCCATCGGGCGAGGCTTTTTTCAAGGTTGTGGTGAATGGGTCGTGAACCAACAACTAGTCGAGAGGCTCCGGAGCCAGTTCCCCAACGGTCAATCGCATCTTGAGCGGCGGCTTTTACGGCCGGATGAGAGGTGAGTCCGAGATAGTCATTCGAGGCGAACGAAACAACGGTTTGACCGTCGAGGATTCCGACGGGTCCGTTCGCGTCAAAGGAACGTGGAGATCTCCACCGGTCGCTGCTCTTGATCGAATCATTTTCGGCAACAAGCCATGTGGGCCAGTCACTCGGTTGGTTCTCGCTCACTACGAGCACACCTCAGCAATGGATGCGGCCAAGACATCGACAATGCGGTCGATCTCATCGGCAGTAGAAGTGAGGATGGGCATAATCACGACGACGTCACCGAGCGGTCGGAGCAGAACACCGCGTTCGACTGACGCAGCGCAAACACGTCGGCCCCAACGAAGATCGTCGGCGGGTGGATTGAGTTCTACGCCCACCATGAGGCCGCGTTGGCGCACAACTTTGATGGCAGGGTTGTCGATCGCTAGCTCTGAAAGTCGTTCATGTAATTGAGCGGCACGGTCGCGAACGTTTGCGAGAACTTCGAGCTCTTCGAAGAGTTGAAGATGACGGAGCGCCACGGCAGCAGCGAGCGCATTGCCAGAAAAAGAGTGCCCGTGATACAGCGTCATTTCGCTGAGGTCGGGTCCGAGGAAAGCCTCGTAGACGCGTCGAGAGGCCACGGTCGCGGCCATGGCCAAGTATCCGCCCGTCAGGCCTTTGCCGATACACATGAGGTCGGGACGGATTCGGCATTGTTCGGTGGCGAACAACGTGCCAGTTCTTCCGAATCCAGTGGCAACTTCATCGGCAATGAGCAAGACGTTGTGTTCGCGACATGCGTCACCAACGCGCTCGACGGACTCGGGGTCGGTAACCCACATGCCCGCAGCGCCTTGCACGAGTGGCTCGATAACAACGGCCGCGAGTTCATGTGCATGGGCGGCGATCATCGCAACGGCGGTGTCGGCCCAGCCGAGATCGTCATAGCCAGGAGCGCGCAGAACATCGAAACGCAGCGGATCGAACATGTCTGTTCCGAATCCACCGGCACCGATCGAGATAGCCCCGATGGTGTCGCCGTGGTAGGCCCCGCCGAGAGCGAGATACCGAGTTCGGGAGGTGATGCCCTGATTCGTCCAGTACTGAAACGCGATTTTGATTGCTTGCTCAACCGCAGCTGCGCCATCGGAGGCAAAGAGAAAATGTGGTTCGCTGACGGGCACACGTGGAGCGAGGGCCTCTGCTAATTCGATCGTGATGCGGTTTCCGTTTCCCAACATCGTGGTGTGAGCAACTCGGTCGAGTTGTTCACGAGCGGCCGCATCGAGTTCCGGTACCCGGTGACCGAGCGTCGTCACCCACAACGAGGAAATCGCATCGAGGTAGCGGGTTCCATCAACGTCGACGAGTTCGCGTCCTTCGGCGTAGTCCACGATGACGGGCCGATTTGTGGCATAGGTCGACATCTGAGTGAAGCCATGCCAAACAACGGCAGCGTCTCGGTCGACCCAGCGATCATGGGCGCTGGTCAGGGACGTCTGGTCGTCAGGTGTCACCGTGACAGCATCGCACCCTTGGCATCGGGGTGGCGAAGGCGTCGCCAAGCATCGATTTCGAGGGCCATGGGCGTTGATGGAGGGCCATCGACGAACGGCCAAAGTTCCTCGGCGATCTTGCGCCAGTCGCCAGTCGCATGGAGCTCGCCGAGAATCGCATAGAGGCCGAGGCTGATGCGCTGAATAATCACGAAGCTTCCGGGGAGGTTCGCGGCCTTTTGCATGACGGCGTAGGGGCCGCTGGTGTCGAAGAATCGGCGAACCGTCTCAGATGCGTAGTCGGGGGTGATGGTGAAGTCGCCTTCAACGGCGACGAATTCGTAGAAGTGGCCGAGGTAGTCGATGACGTCGGCGTCGGTGACGTCGAGTCCGGCGGGAAGGAGTCCGAGACGTTCAACGGTCGAACGGAATGCGACGGCATCGTGGTCGATCACCATGTGCTGGATCATCTCGCCGAACTCATCGAGTTCCGTTGCGGTGAAGTACTTGACCAGGCCGAAGTCAAGGAACGTGACTCGCCCGTCTGAGTGGAACAAGTAGTTGCCGGGATGAGGATCGCCGTTAAATGCCGCGAGTCGATACAAACCGCCGAACGCGAAGCGATACAGCGTTTCGGCAGCGAGATCTTTTTCTTTCTGGCTCCACGTCATGAGTTCTTCCCAGCGGACGCCATCTGAAAGTTCGGTAGTGAGGACGCGACGACTTGAGTAGAGATCAATCACATGCGGGATATGAATTGTCGGATGTCCGTCGTAGTAGCGAGCGAATGCTCGTTGGTTGGCGGCTTCGGTTTCGTAATCGAGTTCCTCGACGACTCGCTCACGCAGTTCAGCGACAAGAGCTTTGTGGTCAAGCCCCGGGAAGAGCACCCCCAGACCTGCAAAAATAAAACCGGCGTTGTTGAGGTCAGAAGCGACTGCTTCGGCAACGCCGGGATACTGCACCTTCACAGCAACTGCTTGACCCTCATGTGTAAGCGCTCGATGCACTTGACCGATCGACGCGGATGCAATGGGCGCTGGGTCCCACGTGGCAAAGAGTTCATCTGGGTGTTTACCGAGTTCTTCGTAGATCACTTGAGCAGCAAGTTCGGCGCTCATTGGTGGCGCGTTCTGTTGGAGGTCAGCAAGAGCGCTGCGGACATGTTCGGGCAACCCTTGGTCGATGTAACTGGCCATCTGCCCGACCTTCATGAGCGCGCCCTTCATCTGCCCAAGCGCCTCAGCAACCTGTTGGGTGGTCTTCAATTCGAAAGCAAGATCAAGTTCCTGGCGCTTGCCGGCATCGGTGAAGACTCGGCGGGCGCGATGGCGAGCGTAAGCGCCACCCGTTTTTGCTCCGAGAAGAGCAAGGCGAAGATTGCGGGCGCCTCGGGCACCGTTCTGCACCGGACCGCTCGAAGTTCTTTGTGAGCGAAAATTTTGAAAGAGGGCGATGACTGCAGCGATGAGTCCGAGGGGAACGATTAGCCGGAGGGTCCTTCGCATCGTTGTCACAGCACTGAACGTTAGGTGCGAACAGTCTTGACTCCCTCACCGGGCGCCGACCGATGCAGACTCGTAGCCGGTAGCGTGTCCTCGTTCACTCAGCTGGGGGAGTACCTATGAGTTCCACGTCGGTCACCATCGGGCAGGGCTCGTTGCAGGGCCTTGAGCTCGATGGCGTCGTTCAGTTTCGAGGTATTCCCTACGCTGCGCCACCTGTCGGCGAGCGCCGATTCCTGGCGCCGGCGCCTCCGGAATCATGGGATGGAGTCCGGGACGCAACCAAGTTCGGGTCAATGTCCGTTCAAGAATCAGGAGGCATCACAGCGCTCTTAGGTGATGCGGCCCTCGACTCAAATGAAGACTGTCTCTTTCTCAATGTGACCACGCCGTCCTGCGACGATGCGGCTCGTCCTGTGATGGTGTGGATTCACGGCGGCGCTTTCACCAACGGATCTTCATCGACGCCTTGGTACGACGGAACGTCGTTAGCAACCCGTGGCGACGTTGTCGTTGTCTCCCTCAACTACCGACTTGGCGCGCTTGGTTTTCTTTGGCTCGGCGATCTCGATGATCGGTATCGCTCGAGTGGTGTGAATGGATTGCTTGATCAAGTAGCTGCGCTTGCGTGGGTGCGAGACAACATCATCGCGTTTGGTGGTGATCCAAATAACGTCACCATCTTCGGAGAGTCAGCAGGAGCGATGAGCATCTCGACGCTTCTCGCCCTTCCCGCCGCGAGCGGGCTCTTCCAGAAGGCAATCGCTCAAAGTGGCGCAGCACACAACGTCTTTACCCCTGCGATGGGCGCGGCGATGACCGAAGATTTCATGGAGAAACTCGGTGTCGCAGACATCGATGGTCTGTTGCGAGCATCTGCAGAAGACATCGCAAAAGCGGCGACGAAGGTTGAAGCAAAGTTGTCCGACGATCCATCGGGTTTGGGGGGACCCACCAGTTTTGCGCTCGCGATGGCCTTTCAGCCGATTATCGACGGCACGTACCTGCCTCACGATCCACTCGTTGCTGTGGCGAATGGCGACGCAGTCGACGTTCCGTTTCTGACGGGTACCAATCTCAACGAATGGAATCTTTTTGCACTTATGAGCCCCGGCGGTCTCGACGACTCCCTTTTGATGGAGCGTCTTGAGGGCATCTTTGGGTCCGGACATCGGGTGCGTGATGTGTATGCCTCCGATCGCCCCGATGTCTCGGCGGATGAACTTTGGAATGCAGTGCTCACCGATGGCTCATTTCGGATTCCAGCGATTCGTCTCGTCGAAGCTCGCGGGGCGGCGAAATCGCCAACCTGGCAGTACCTCTTTACGTGGGGAACGCCGGCCTTCGGTGGTGTTGTGAAGTCATGTCACGCGCTCGAGATCCCCTTTGTCTTTGGGGTGCTCGATAACCAAGGGGCAGAACTGTTTCTTGGTGGTCCAGTGAGCGATGACTTGTGGGAGTTGTCAGCGGCAATGCAGGAAGCGTGGCTTTCGTTTGCACGCAACGGCGATCCTGGCTGGCAGGCATGGAACAGTGAGTCGCGTCCGACGCAACGTTTCGATGTAGTCAGGGAACTTCTCTCCGATCCGATGTCGGCGGAACGTGGGGTTTGGGAAGGCGTTCTGTGAGCAAAGCGACGGCGATCGTTCTGCTGTCGGGCGGACTCGATTCCACAACCTGTCTGGCCATCGCTCAGAGCGAAGGTTTCGAAGTGATCGCCTTAAGTTTTCGCTACGGACAGCGACATACCAATGAACTTAAATGCGCCGCAGTTATAGCGAACGCCGCAAGCGTCGAACATCTAATCGTCGATATCGACCTCGCCGCCTTTGGTGGCTCAGCATTGGTCGATGATTCGATAGAAATTCCGAAACATGAGTCGGTTGATGAGCTAACCGCAGATTCAGTTCCCGTCACCTACGTGCCTGCGCGCAACACGATCTTCTTGAGCTTCGCGACAGCGGTTGCCGAAACACGCGGGGCACACGATGTCTTTATCGGAGTGAATGCTGTCGATTACTCGGGCTACCCCGATTGTCGCCCGGAGTTCATCGAAGCCTTTGAGCTCATGGCCAATCTAGCGACCCGCGAAGGCACCGAAGGTGGTCGCCTTCGTATTCGGACTCCATTAATTGACTTGACGAAAGCGCAAATCATCCAGCGGGGTCTCGAACTTGGTGTTGATTACAGCGTCACGCTGTCGTGTTATGACCCCACTGTCGATGGCGGATCATGTGGGCACTGCGACGCGTGTCTTCTGCGCGCTCGTGGATTTGCTGATGCTGGGATCAGCGATCCCACGCGTTATTCAACGAAGGCTTGAGACCAATCACGTTGTCTCTCGAGGAACTGTGACGTGTCTGAGAACTAGTTCGTCGATGTAGAACCGATTACCGCGAGCGCTTCGTCGATGTGCTTCTTTGGCTTGAATTGCGAAGAGAACACTTTGCGCACGATGCCATTGGGATCGACCACATAGGTGACTCGTCCCGGCAGAAGGCCGAGGGTTTTGGTCACGCCGAACTGCTTGCGAACTTCGCTCTTCGTGTCGGCAAGCAATGTAAATGGAAGGTTGTGCTTCTGTGCGAATGCTTTATGTGAGTCGACGGAATCGGAACTAATGCCAATGACTTTTGCTCCGGCATCAGTGAAGGCTTCAAAGTTGTCGCGGAATGAACATGACTCGGCGGTGCAGCCTGGGGTGTCATCCTTTGGGTAGAAGTAGATGACCGCCCAACTTCCGCGGAGTTGGGCCGATGTGGTGGTGGTGCCGTTCTGGTCGGGAAGCGAGAACTCGGGAACTGGCTGGCCTTCGATGATGGTCATGCACTCTCTTATCACCGAAACCAGCGTCGATATTCCTCCGAAACCAGTCTTTTCGCCATCGGTATCGCCCGATCGGAGGGCCCTGCCGCGTAGCGTTGGGCCATGCCAATCGTCGCTGTCGTGAACCAGAAGGGCGGAGTGGGCAAAACCACCGTCACCCTTGGCCTCGCTTCTGCCGCCGCTCAGCGGGGGAAGAGGGTTCTCGTCGTTGATCTCGACCCTCAGGCCAATGCCACCTCAGGACTCGGCGTTTGGGAGCCCGCGACCACCGTCGATCTTGCACTCGAGGCCGATCGTCCCGGTTCGGCCAGTTCACTGGCTGTGCCAACGGCGTGGGTGCTTGAAAGCGGAATGGCCCCAGACCTGCTTGCCAGCACTCCTGCGCTTTCGGCTCGAGAACCGCAACTGGCGAATGATCCCGTTGGAGCGCAGGACCGACTGCAACTCGCCCTCGAAGGAAACGACTACGACCTTGTAGTGATCGATTGTCCTCCGTCGCTTGGTCTGCTCACCATCAATGGTCTCTTCGCCGCTGATCGCGCGCTCATCGTTACCGAACCCGGCGCTTGGGCTTCCGATGGCGTAGCCAATGTGCAACTCACCATTTCACGAATAGCAGCGCGACGCGGCGGCCGTCCTGAAGTTGCCGGCATTGCCGTAAATCGACTCGGTCGAACTCGTGACGCTCACTACTGGCACACGATGTTGCTTGAGCAATACGGAAGCCAGGTTTTCGCTCCAGTGCACATGCGGGCCGCGGTTGCTGAGGCCTCGGCGCAGTCTTTGCCGATTCATGGTCTCGGAAATCGCCAAGGAGCCAGCGATGCGGCTCAGGAATTCGACACTCTGCTTGATTCGGTCGTGCCGGAGATGACACGGTCTGGGGGAGCGGTGGTTGCACCAGCGCCATCAGTGACCACCGAACCCATTGGAGGATCCGATGCCAGCGTATGACCCGCAACGAACACGGAATCGCCCGGGACCTGCTACCGATCGTCCTGCGCCCGTCGATGCTTTCCTTGATGCCATGCCTCCATCAAGGCTTGTTCCTGAAGGTGCCGATACCGACGTGACGTCTCGCGGCGATGCTGTTGTGCATTCCGCAGAGACAAGCGCTGTCAACCCAGCCGCCGAAGCGATCGTTACAGATGTTGCACCGCGAGTTGCGGCCGATGTTCCTCGTCAGTCGAGTTCCGGCGTCCAGCCGACCAGCGACAACCGATCAAAAATTGCGATCGCAGTTATTGCAGCAACCGTTGCACTCGTTGCTGTGCTTCTCCTCCGACGCAAACGCCGCTAATTCTCTTCTGAGTCGAGAAGGCTTGCTGCAAGTGAATCAATAACATCGGTGGAGATGCCGATGCTGTTCACATAGCCAGTCATCGAACCGTATTCGGCGTTGACGTGAGCAAGAAGTCGCTTCATGGCCTCGGGCGGTGCGGCCATATATGCCGATGGCTGTTCGTTCATTGCGGTGAGCGCTTCGGGACGATCTCGTTTGAGTCGTTCAACGAGTTCGGCCATATTTGCCCCAGAAATTGCGTAATCAGCGACAATTACATGATCGGCGACGCCGATGGTTGAGAGCACCATGGCGGCGAGGACTCCGGTGCGGTCCTTTCCTGCTGCACAGTGAAACACCGCAGGAAGGTTGTCGGCGTTCGCCAGGGTTCGGAATGCTTGGGAAAGCGCGGGAGCACCTATATCGAGCATGTGGACATAAAGGTCACTCAGGACGATACGTGCGTCAGCGTTGTCATCGAGATCAAGGGGTTTCCACACTTCGCCGAGAACATCAAGGTGTACGTGTTGGATACCGCGCTCGGGATCGTGGAGATGCCCATGCTCGACTTCGGACCCAGTTCGAAGATCGATCACGGTCTTCAGGCCGATCGCAGCGAGTTGATCGAGTTCGGCATCGGGAAGACGGTGCACGGCGTCGGCGCGAAACAGTGTGCGCCACTTGACCATGCGACCATCAGCTGTTGCATAACCACCGAGATCGCGAAAGTTAAACGCTCCTTCAAAACTGAGGCGTCGGTCCGGATGGATGGTGGCGAGGGAAAGCTCTTCTTCATTCACAGGTGTGAGGCTACGTGCAGCGGGAGGGTTCACGTTGACTCCTGAGGGGTGGGACTGCCCAACGCAGTTGCAAAGCAAAGTGTTGTAGGGCCCTAGACCAACTCACGGTAAATCTGGTGAGCGGAATGTGAACGTTTGGGAAAGTTCCTGTGGCGTTAGCCGACTGGCTTCTGCACGAGAACTGGGCAGTGGCAGTTGTGCACCGTGCGCATCGTTGTGCTCCCAAGGGCAGTTCGAGCAAGTCCGCCACGTCCATGAGTTGCCATAGCGACAAGCGCCGCATCATTGGCATTTGCCCAATCTGAAACAGCGATAGCAGCGTCAGAGCCAACGACGGTTTCGGACCGAGCTTCGATTCCTTCGCGAGTGAAAAATCCGACAGCGGAGTCCACAGCGTTCGCGAGTGCGCCAGTATCGGTACTGCCCAGGGGAGATCCTCCAGCTGCGGTAGCGGAGAGCACGACCACTTTCATCCCCAAGGCCTTTGCCCAACGGGCGGCGCGCGGAAGCACCATTGCAGAAATTGGTGAACCGTCGGTGGTGACGACCATCGTGGCCCCCTTGAAGTTTGTAAATGGCTTCGCCTGAGGCCCAATAAGAAGCACCGGATTGTTTGATCGCTTGAGTACGTCCTCCGAAACCGATCCCAGTAGTGCCTTGCCAAACCCAGTTCGTCCGTGTGTGCCCATGACGATCGCGTCATCAGGGTCATTGACGGCGTTAGCAATGGCTGTCGCGGGGAAGGTGTCGGGAACAACGGAACTCTTGAACGGCACGGTGAGTGAGACACCTTGATTGTCCAGGTAGCCAATGAGTTCCTCGACGGTGGTTCCCCAACCCGAAGCGAGAAGCACGATCGAAGAGTCGAGTGCAGCAGCGAGTTCGTTCGCAATTGGCAGAGCGGCCTGAGATAGTTCAGAACCGTCAAGGGGCACAACGATGGTGTTGGTCATGACTCTTCCTCCAGGATTGAGTGATCAATCGAGTTCATGCTCGCACGTGACAAGAGAGCAAGTGTTATTGCCCTCTTCGCTAGAGGTTCAGTTGCCGAAAAGGAGTATGGCATCGAGTCCGCCGCCTTCAGCGGCCCGAAGTTCCGCTCGACCTCCTTCAGATTCCACCAGTTTCTGAACGATGGCGAGTCCGAGGCCAGTTCCTCCCAATTCACCGCGTTCATTGGTGGCTCGCCAGAAACGGTCAAAAGCCCGCTCGCGCTGTTCGTCAGTGAGGCCCGGACCTTGATCAACGACGTGAATGGCAATGATTGATCCCGAAGAAGAATCCTCGGCGGTTGCGTGCAGTGTGAGCACCGAATTGGCGGGAGCAACTTCAAGGGCATTTGCGATGAGGTTGTCAAGAACTTGGCTCAGCATGTCCGAGGTGCAGCGCGCTTTGAACCCTCCGCCACGAGCGACGATGGAGACGTCTCGCTCTTCGGCAACGGGCTGCCACGCTGCGGCTCGTTCCTGCAGCGCCTTGTCGAGTTCAAGGCGTCCTGGACGTGCCCCCAGCGTGCGTTCGGCCCTTGCGAGCGCCAAGAGTCCGTCAACCATTCTGGACATTCGATGTACTTCTTTGCGGGCGCCCTCAATGTCGTCACGATTGCCGTCGTTGGAATCGATTTCCAACATTTCGAGGCGAAGGCGTAACGCAGTCAAGGGCGTTCGAAGTTGATGGGATGCGTCGGCAACGAACTGTTCTTGTGCGGTGACGAGTTCCTCCAAACGGACTGCGGTTGCATTGAATGCGGCCGCGAGGTCTTTGATTTCGGGAGGTCCGCGTTCGATCTCGGCGCGTGCAGAAAGTTCGCCGTCGCCTATCCGAGTCGCGGCATCGCGCAACTTGGCAATGGGACGGGTCACCCATCGGGCGAGGAGTACTCCGAGTGCTGCAGCAAGAATCAGGGTGACGAGTCCGGCGCCGAGAAGTACGACCCAGTAGCGACGGACTTCGGCATCGACCTGATCGGTTGAATAACTCACACGAAGTGCACCGAAGACCTGATCTCCGATCGAAATTGGAATGGCCACATACACAAGACCCGTTCCTAGCGTCGTTGAATAACGAGTTCCCGTCGCAATCTCTCGATCGAGTGCATCGGCAATTTCGGGTCGTGACAGAAAGTTTCGTTTTCCTGCTGAGGCGGGTTCGGAATCGGCGAGGACATCGCCGGTCGAGTTGACAATGACGACTCTGCCGCCTGTCGATGCTGTGTAGTTGGTGACGACCGTAGTGAGGTCAACTGGCGTTCCGCCGGAGAGTGAATCGGAAAGGTAGGACGACAGCACGAATGCATCTCGTTCAATGCCTGATGTCAACTGATCCATTTGGTGATCGCGGTACCCCAGGGCGAGGGGTACTTCGAGCGCGATGAGTACGACGAGGGTGAGAAGGAGATAGGAGGCGAGGAGACGTCGGATCACGAGGCTGAATCGTTGTCAGCGTTCGAACGAAGTCGGAAACCCACACCTCGAACGGTTTCGATGATCGTTGGATCGCCGAGTTTCTTGCGTAGCGAGGCGACATGAACATCGAGCGTCTTTGTCGGCCCGTACCAATGGGCATCCCAGACCTGTTCGAGGATTGTTTCTCGTGTTTGGGTTGCACCGGCGTCACTCGCCAAGAGGGCGAGGAGATCGAATTCTTTGCGCGTTAATTGGATATCTTCGTCGTGCACTGTGACTTTTCGAGTGCGGCTGTCGAGAGTCACATCTCCGGTGAGTTTGGCAATGTCTTCTTTGGTCGTGCCTGGCGCATTGCTGCGACGGGTAACTGCATTGATCCGGGCAATGAGTTCGCGGAAGCCAAAAGGTTTGACCATGTAGTCGTCGGCGCCTAATTCGAGTCCGAGGACGCGATCGATTTCATCGCCGCGTGCGGTAAGGATGATGATCGGAACCGTCGAGTCGGACCGAACGCGTCGGCACACTTCGTAGCCATCGATATCGGGAAGTCCGAGGTCAAGAAGAACGATGTCAACTGATGGACGAGAGTGGAATGCGGCTACGCCCCCAAGTCCCGTTGACTCGCGATGTACGACGAATCCCTGTCGCTCAAGACCTCTGATGAGGGGCTCAGCGATGGCGTTGTCATCTTCGACCAATAAAACATCCACCGGGCAAGGGTGGCACGCCGAAGAGGGCAGGGTGTGTCCCTAATCTACGAATACGGCGGTTTGGGGACCTTTAGTCGAATGACTTTGCCATTTCTTAACCATTAGCGAGGCATTCGTTGGGGTAGAGGTCCGTACGGTGGACTCCATGAACAGACAAATTGCACTCTCTATTGCTGGCGCAGCCGCCATCGTCGTCACGGCTGCGAGCGGTGCGGTCGCCGCGAATATCGGGATTCTTTCCGTTGGGGCTTCAAAGCCCGCCGGCCAACTGAGTGCCGCCAATGTCAGTCAACTCGCGGTTGCGGTTCCGATCAATGCAACTGCTGCCGCTGCGGGATCTGAAGCTTCTTCAACTCAAAGTACTTCTGATCCAATCAATCAGGATTCGACCAACGCTGCAGGAACGCAACGTCCGTTGGCTTCTTCATCGGGTTCGAGTACGTCATTGAACGGGTCGACAAGTTCTGGTTCGGTCGGTCTGAGTGGAGTAGCGGAGAACCCTTCGGGGGCGACGACGACGGTTCTCAGCCCGCCGGCCACGGCGACACCGCCGTCTCCGCCAACGACATCTCGTTCGGATGATGGCGACGACGACGACGACGAGGACCGAGAGGATGAAGAGGACCAAGAGGATGAAGAGGATGAAGACGATGACTGAGCAAGCCCCTGAGGTACAACGAACTGATGCAAAGAGTGGAACGACGCCTCATTCGGCCGCGACTCGTGCAAAGCGGAAGGGCCCGACTGCTCCAGCGTCTCGTGCGCTGACTGCCGGTCTGAGTTTGGCGGCGAGTGCCGCAATCGTTGCTGCGCTGGCTCTGAGTGGTCAGCAAAGTAGCGGAGCGAACTCCGCCACTCTGGAACTGAACGTGACCGGAGCTCCCGTCGTTGATGGTTCAGAAGCGTCCTCAACGGCAGGAACGGCAACCGACCCGGCGGCACTCCCCGCAGCTGGTGCAGGACCAGCGACTGCTTCGCCGGGTACGTCGACTTCCCCGGGCGGACCCTCGTCATCGTCAGCTAATTCTTCGAAAGCGTCCGCAGCGGGAGTCGTGCCGGCTTCCTCGGGAGGAAGTTCAAGTTCGCCAGCAGCTTCGAGTCCGGCAACCTCGGCTCCGGCATCTCCGTCGGCACCGGGGACATCACCGCCTGCGACCGCGGCTCCGGTGGTCACCGTTGCCCCGGCTCCAGTCACCACGGTGGCCCCGCCTCGTACTCGCGCTTCCTGATTAATCGGCATGGCGGCGCTGGCGGCGAGTTCGCGTGAATTTCGTGCGATGGGTAGTGACTGTGTTGTTCGAATCGTTGTCGATGACGATCGAGCGGAACCGATCCTTGATCGGGTTGAAATTCGGATGCGGGATCTTGAGCAACGTTGGTCTCGGTTTATCGACAGCAGTGAACTCTCTCAATTGAATCGTCACGCTGGTGATCCGGTATTTGTAAGTCCAGAAATGTTTGCGGTGGTTGCTCTTGCCATCGATGCGTGGAGAGCGACCGATGAACTTTTCGATCCAACGCTTCTCGATGTATTGCGTGAACTTGGATACGACGAAACGTTCGATGAACTCGTTGATCGCGCCCCTTTCGAGATAAATGCTCTCTCCTCTTCGCCTGGTGTACTCGACGAAGTAGTTCTGGATGCTCGCTCCTCGCTTATCCACGGTCCGGTCGGCCTTCACTTTGATCTTGGAGGGATTGGCAAAGGGCACGCTGCTGATCTCCTCTTCGCTCAGGCGATGGAGGATGGCGCAACCGGGGTTTGTCTCGATTTTGGTGGCGATATCCGTGTCGGCGGCGAAACTCTGGAAGGTGACGGTTGGGTCATCGTGATCGATGACCCTTTTCATCCCGGTGAAGATCTCGCTGTTCTGGGTCTTGAATCAGGTTCGGTAGCGACAAGCTCGCGCATGCGCCGTAAATGGTCGACAACGAATGGCGAAGCCCATCACCTCATTGATCCGAAGACGGCAAAACCATCACAAAGTGGCCTTACGTCTGTCACGGTGATCGCTGCTCATGCCGCATGGGGCGAAGCGCATGCCAAAGCTGCACTTATTGGTGGCGCAATCGCTGGCCGAACACTTTTAGAGCGTGCAGGGTTATCGGGGCTTTTGGTTGCCGACGATGGACAACTCATCGCGGCCGGCCATTTCAATGACTTTGTTGTCAAGCGACCTACGCTGAGCTCATGACAGATCAGCGGCTCTGAGATGGCGGAAATGGTCTTTGGTGCCACCAAAGTGTGGTGGTACGTCTCCCGATCAACGGGGATCGTCGCATGGGTACTGCTTGCTCTCGCCGTGCTCTGGGGTCTCGCGTTGTCGACTCGAGCGTTGGGTCGGAAATCCCCGGCGCCGTGGTTGCTCGACATTCACCGTTTTTTTGGCGGACTCGCAGTGATTTTCACCATCATCCATTTCGTTACGTTGTCGTTTGACCCGTACATGTCAACGACATACGGCTACAAGATCACGCAGGCATTCATTCCGTTCGCCTCGAAATGGAAGCCCGGACCTATGGCATGGGGGATTGTCGCGTTCTATCTGCTGCTTGCGGTTGAACTGACATCCCTTCTTAAAAAGCGAATGCCGCAGAAGTTCTGGCGGGGCGTGCACATGGCGAGCTATCTGCTTTATGCAATGGCCACGATTCATCTCCTCACCGCCGGAACCGAAAAGCAGAATCCGCTGATGCGGTGGAGCGTGTTGGCGACAGTTGGGGCTGTGGTGTTTTTCACGGTCTACCGGATTATTGGTCCTGGTCGTGCTGAAAGCGTGAAGCAATCAGGACCAAAGAAGAGTTCTCCCGCTAACTGATCATGCGTCGGGAATCTTGACGACAAACGACGCGATGTCGTTGTTGAGCCCGCTTCGGATGAGTTCTAACGACGCTCCGCGACAATTCGCACGCGTAAGAGCAAATGCTTTGGGGTCGAGTCGCTCTGCGAGTTCGGCCGCATGGGCGAGGGCATTGGAGATCACTGTATCGGCGGCGACGACCTGATCGAGATAGCCAGCGGTAACCGCACCTGCTGGGTCGTAGACCGTGGCGTGGTTCACCGCGGAAGTGAATGCGGCGTTGGAAAGTGATGTTCTGGCCAGTTCAACGGCAAATTTTGGAACTGGCATGCCAATGGCAACTTCGTTGAGTCCGATTTTGTACGTACCGTCCGCTCCGATGCGCGTATCGGCAGCCATTAACAAGATCGCTCCCATGGCCAGCGCGTGACCTGTCGATGCGACCACCACGGGCATTGGGAATTCATGGATTTCGATTGCTATCTCGGCGCCGGCCTTAAGCAAATTGCGGGCGGCCTCAGGGCTTGATGTCATCACTGAAAGATCGAATCCAGCAGAGAATCGACCGGGGCGACCAGCGAGAACGACTGCAGCGGCCTCGCGTCGTGCCTGTTCAAGTGCTTCGTGGATGCCGTTCGCGATGTCGTGGCTAATGGCATTGGCCTTGCCGTCATCGATCGTGATGAGGGCGACGCGGTCGTTGAGTTCGTACGTCACTGAGGTGTCGGTCATAGCGAGAACGCTACCCGTGTCGGTGGACCAGTAGCGTCAGGCGAATGCGGACCATTGAAGTGCCCGGTGCAAATGGGATCACCCTTATTGCCGATGAACGAGGTCCTAACGACGCCCCGCCGATACTGCTTCTTCACGGTGGGGGACAGACGCGACATTCCTGGGCCGGCACAGCAACAACGCTCGCCGACCAAGGTTGGCAGTCAGTGACGTTGGATTTTCGTGGGCACGGAGAATCGGAATGGGCCGCGGGCGGCGACTATCGGCTAGTGAGCTTTGCTCGTGACGTCGACGCAGTTGTTTCAACCTTCGATCAACCTCCCTTCATCATCGGAGCGTCGCTCGGTGGTTTCACCGCAATGTTGCTTGCCGGAGAACTTCATCCGGGCGTCGCACGTGGGGTGGTGCTGGTCGACATCATTCCGGAGATGGAATCAGCCGGTTCTCATCGCGTTGCTGAGTTCATGTCGGCAAAAGCGAAAGAGGGCTTTTCCTCGTTAGACGAAGTAGCTGATGCGATAGCGGCATACAACCCTCATCGCCCGAGACCCTCAAATCTTGAAGGGTTGCGCAAAAACGTTCGAGAGCGTGATGGCCGTTGGTATTGGCACTGGGATCCAGCGTTTGCTGGCGGCGGCGAGGGCATTGCTGACATGGGTCCTTCGGAGGTGACCGATATCGATCGGCTGCATGCTGCGGTTGCTCGAATTGCTGACGATGGCATTCCCCTGATGTTGGTACGCGGTCGAGTCAGCGATCTCGTAAGCGCCGAAGGCGCACAACGTTTTTGCGATCGATTTCCGTCAGTCGAGTTCGTTGATGTTTCCGGAGCCGGGCACATGGTCGCCGGCGATCGCAACGACGCCTTCACCGATGCAGTCGTCGGTTTTCTCACTCGCCACAGCGACGCGTGATTACGAAGGTTCGGTGACGAAGTCGATTAATTGTTCGACGGCACCAACGAGTGGTGGTTGCAAGTCTGAATAACTCGAGACAGAGTTGAGAATCTTTTTCCAAAAGAGCCGGGGATCGTCGACGCCAAGAGCCGCGCAGATCCCTTCTTTCCATGGCTGACCTTTGGGGATCTCAGGCCATGCCGCGATTCCCACGACAGAGGGTTTCACCGCAGCCCAGATATCGACATAGGGATGGCCCGTCACAAGCACGTCAGGGTGATCGACGCCAGCAGCGATGCGGGTCTCTTTGGAATTATCGACGAGATGATCGAGTAGCACGCCGAGTCGTCGGCCGCTTCTGGGGCCGAACGAGCGCACGATCTCTTGGAGATTGTCGGCACCATCAAGGAGTTCCACCACAACGCCCTCTACGCGCAAGTCGTCGCCCCACACCTTTTCCACGAGTTCAGCGTCGTGTACACCTTCAACAAGAAGTCGACTCGCTCTTGCCATGCGAGCCGGTGCAGATGGAACTGCGACTGACCCCGACGCAGTTCGCGTTGCTTCCGCAGTTGATGACGCCTTTGGGCGGACCAGTGTGACCTGACGTCCCTTTACGTCAAACGCGCCGTCACGTAAACGCACCTTGTAGTCGCGTCCTTGGCGATCGCGGAGTGTGATGAATGCTGAATCGCATTCAATGACAACCCCCCATAAATGGGTGCCGCGAACTTCAACTTCGAGCCCCGGAGTCGCCGCAATAGTCGGTGGCTTTTGTCGCGACCGTGGCGCACCGCCATCGAGATCAAGCGGCTCCGAGAGAATGCCCTTGCGGTACGGCGTTTCAGCCACTGGTTATTCGCCGCCGACGAGTTCGCGAATCTTTGCTGCAGTTGCAGGACCGTCGTAGGCCAGTTCGCCATCTCGCAGCCCGACGCAGCGGTTTGCGCTCGGAACCAGATCGAGTTGGTGGGTCGAGCAGATGATCGAAGCGCCCTGGGCGACGACGTCGGTCATGATCTCGACGAGCGTTTCTTGACCGGGGGTATCGAGTCCGACGAACGGTTCGTCGACGAGCATCACAGTGAATGGTCGAATGAGCCCGAGAACGAGGCCAGTCTTCTGCTTCAAGCCTCGGCTAAATCGCGATGGAAGATCGTCAATTCGATCGCCGAGACCAAACATGTCGACAAGATCGTCGGCGTAGTCCTGCCAATCGACTGTCTTGTGTAGGCGGGCGACGTACTCGATGTGTTCGCTGAGGCTGAGGTCGTCGTAGAGAACTGGATTGTCGGGAAGGTAGGAAAGCGCGGCGCGGGCCGGAACTGTGCCAGCAGGGCTGCCGGCAATAAACGCCCAGCCGTTGGAGGGCTCGAGCATGCCGGCGGCAAGACCAAGGAATGTTGACTTACCGGCACCGTTGGGCCCGACGAGCATGACGAGCTCACCCTTGTTGATCACGAGATCGAGTTCGCTCATGAGGCCCATGCCATCGCCGTAGTCCTTCGACAGGTCGAGGGTCTGCAATGCGGCGTCGGGTTTGAGGCGCGGCTCGGTGGCTGGTGTGGGCGGTTGTTTGGGTAATGCGAATGGTGAGGTCACAGGTGCTTGGGCTTCCGTGTGCGCAGATAAAGGATGGCACCGCCGACGGCGAACAGTGAGTACACCGTTGCATTTCCGACTTTGGTGGTGTTGATGGCGTTGGGATCGGACCCAGCGCTGAGCAATGGGAGGAGAGCGATGATGGTGATGGCTGGCGGAATGATGAGTCGCGCGATCATGAGCCACCCCATGACGTCGGGGCCAAGGCCTGCGAGTCCGGCCATGTCGGGTGCACCCTGGGCAGTGCTGATCATGGCCGAGACAGCAGAAGCAAGTGCGACGGGCACGAACATGATGAGCGCCAACTTCCACACGACTGCGAATGGCACGAGGAGTGTAGCGGCGGCGGCAGCGATGAGACAGATAAAGGCCATGACGACGAACGCCGCAGCGATGTGCTGGAGAATCAGTACGCCCGGAGCGTCAGGAAAACTCTCCCAACGCGTGGGGTGGTCGACTTCTTGTGCCGTTGGTTCGGACGCGTCGTACGCAACGAGATAGAGCGCAAGGCCGGCAACGATGATCATCGGGATCGTGCCGCGCCAGAGAGCGCCGAGCGAGAGACCTGCGACGGCTCCGAGCATTGCCATGCGAAGAAGGCGGGGGAGCGGGAAGCGCAGGTAACTCTGCCAATCACGTTTCCAAGTGGGAGGGATGAAACTCTTGCGCTTCAACCTTCCAATTCGGATCCACGGACGAAGTCGGGCGTTTTCTTGCGACAACTGACGGCGAAGAAGGACAACGGTTCGAACATCCTGAAGAGTCACTGCGAATCGCAACTGTGAAACGAGTCCGGCTCGACGCAGCGCATGTTCGATCGAGAGGTCGCCGATGCGCGAAAGGCCAAGCCACACCGCGACTCCCACAAGAACGACACTGAAGAGGGCAAGTGCCCGGAATTCGATGGGCCAGAACGCGATGTCAGCGAGAAGCGTGAATGGCGAAGTGGTTCGTTTCCCGAGGACATCGAGAACCGACCAACCAATGATGCCTGCAGCAAGGAAATTCGCGGGCCACCAACGGAGGCGACGGCCTGACGCTGCGAGGGCGGTTGCCGATGCCAACATTCCAGCGAGAGCGAATGCCAGCCCGCCACATGCGATTGCTACTGCAGGATTTACCGGAAGTCGGTGTGCGGCGACTTCTCCGATGATGGCGCCAATAACTGTGCCGGCGAACGCCATGAAACGAAGTTGCTTGATGGCTGGCCGGCGAACCACAGATGCACGCGACACTGGAGCATTGAGTTCATGCATCACGACGGGAGCTTCGAGCACGAGTGGTCCGCCGCGGCCGCCCGATCGCAATCCGATTCCGATGGCAATCGCGAAACCAAGGCCAAGCCACATTGGTGCTTCATTGGCGAACTGCAAGGCCTCTTCATTCGTGAGGCGATCGTTTGGAAGTTGACTGACAGCAAACATGATGAAAATCACCGCAGCGAGTCCAACCATGTAGACCCGGTAGAGCGCGTCGATCCAGTGGACTTCGGAAAGTCGGTTATGTCGTCGAGCTCGCCGCAGATCTAGCAGCGCTTCGGTGGGGGTCTCGACGTCGGTCACGGCCTACGAATCTACCGGTGATGGGCGTGGTGTCAGTTCGACGCCCGTTCGGCCTCTTCGGTCAGTTGCAACCAGTGTTCTTCTGCCGCTTCGAGTGCGGCGATCACAGAGGTCAGTTCAGCGCCGGAAGTGGTCAGATCGACGTGATTGCCGGAAGTTGCCAGTTCAGCGACTTTTGTCTCGAGTCGGTCTTTGGTCTTGGTGAGACGCTTGATCTCTTTCTCGAGATCCTTAATCAAGAACCGAAGGGTGCTCGGCGATCGAGTCGGTTTTTCGCTCGTAGGGGCTGTTGTCGCTCCAGCTGATTTTGGTCGATTCGATGTTTTGCTCGCAGATTTCCCTGGATCGGCGATTCGACCTCGGACCATTGAGGAACGACGTTTTTCTTCCCACGCTGCATAGCCACCTGGTCTGCGTGAGGGAGTGGAGTGTCCATCCATGATGATCACGTCAGCAACTGTTCGTTCAAGAAATGCACGGTCATGACTGACGACGATTAATGCCCCAGGCCAGTCGTCGAGAAATTCCTCAAGGACTCGGAGGGTGTCGAGATCGAGATCGTTTGTGGGCTCATCGAGCAGGAGGACATTGGGTTTCTGCGCAAGTACGAGAAGAAGTTGTAGGCGGCGTCGTTCCCCGCCGGAGAGAAGTTCAATCGGAGCCCATTGCGCGTCGCCGTCGAACCAGAACGATTCAAGAAGTGCAGAGTCTTGCCAATCGGGTTCTCGACGGCCACCGGTGATCGCTTCGCGAACACGCTGACGCGGATCAAGTTCGACACCGATCTGGTCGTAATAACCGATGCGCACGGTGGAACCAGTGTCGATCGTTCCCGAAGTCGGGGAGCGTCGACCGGCTATGAGGTCAAGCAGCGTGGATTTACCGGCACCGTTGGGCCCGATCAATCCGAGACGTTCACGGTTATCGAGCATTAATTCAATATTGCTGAACAGCGGCGCCGCGCCTTCGTAACCGAATGCGACGTCGGTAATCTCGGCCACTTTGTCGCCAAGGCGCGGGGTGCCCAAATAAAGATCGGGAATTCCTGATCGGGCTGCGGGTTCAGCACGCGTTTCAACGAGAGTAGTTGCAGCCTCGATTCGTGCTTTTGGTTTGCTTGTTCTTGCGGGAGCGCCGCGGCGGAGCCAAGCCAATTCTTTTCGGGCAAGGTTTTTGCGTGTTGACTCTTGCGAGACGGCTTGCTCTTCGCGAAGCGCCCGCCCTTCGAGGTAGCCGCTATAGCCGCCGTCGTGAAGATAGGAACGACCACGATCAAGCTCGAGAACGCGAGTGGTGACTCGATCAAGTACGTGACGATCGTGAGTGACAAGTATGAGGCCGCCTCGGTAACTATCGAGGCGATCTTCAAGCCACGCAATGGCATCAATGTCGAGATGGTTGGTGGGCTCGTCGAGAACGAGCAGGTCGCTTGGAGCGACGAGTGCACGAGCGAGAGCGACTCGTTTTGCTTGTCCGCCCGAGAGACGACCGGTATCGGCGTCGATGAGTGACGCCATGCCGAGATGGTCAAGAACCGCAGCAGCCTCCCAATCGCGTTCGGCGACAGCTTCGACGGCAGCGAGCACGGTTCCACTGGGGAGTTCAGGTCGCTGGGGGAGCGTGGCGATCTGAACTCCGCGTCCTCTTCGTACCGCTCCAGATTCCGGCTCAACCTCTCCAGTGAGAACGGACAACAGCGTTGATTTGCCGGTTCCATTGAGCCCGACGATGCCGAGCCGGTCGCCGGTTGAAAGTGTGAGGGACACGTCGGTGAAGAGCGGCCTCCCGGGACGGGTCATGGTCACTCGGTCGACATCAACACAGATCATTGGCCTGAGGTTACGGCGCATGAGCCGACCTCCGTTCCTCTGTCGGTGAAGGCGACACTGCGACTAGCGTTTGACGTGGCCCATCGGGGGGATGGACCGCCCAAAACAATGTTTGAGAACTCGACCACCACACTCGCTCCTCCAGAGCCGCCCCGGCGTCGACTTGTTTCGCGTTTTCGGGACCGAGGCGACCTTGCGAAGTCGCCAACTGATGAAACGCCGACCTGGATGGATAGGTGGTGGACGCCGTTGGCGGTTTTCGCGTCGATCGGCGTTCTTGTCTGGATCGCGATTTGGTTTGGTAACAATCATTTAGCCCACGACCCCTTCTTTCCCGTGCGTGAAGGAATAGGCGATGTTTGGTTTGGCGGCTTCGCCCGTTGGGACGCTGAGTGGTACCGCACAATTGCTCGAGAGGGGTACGTCTATTTCCCGGGGGTGCAGTCATCTGTAGCGTTTTGGCCGACGTATCCGATCGTCATCCGACTCTTGAGTTGGGTTTTCCCAACGATCTACATCACTGGAACCGTCATCACGGTTGTGAGTGGTGCAGTTGTCATGGTCATGCTGCGGAAGTGGGCCAAGCTTTTTGTGTCACCGGCAGTTGCATTCACTGCAGTAATGCTTCTCTGCGTCTTTCCTTACAGTTGGTATCTCTACGGTGTCGTCTATTCCGATGCACTTTTTGTCGCGACGGCGATTGGCGCGTTTTATCTCGTTGAACGCGATCGGTATTTCTGGGCGGGTCTCGTGGGCATCTTGGCGACAGCTGGACGACCGGCGGGTCTCGTCGTGGCTGTCGCTCTTGTGCTGCGCGTCATTGAGCGCCGAAACCTTGCCGGTGGTGCGGTTGGAGTTCGTCAATTGTTTAATCTTCGATCGCTTACGCGATCTGACGCACCGATTTTTCTCTCATGGCTCGGGGTTGGTGGTTGGAGTGCATTTCTTTGGGTCAAGTTCGGCGACCCTTTGTTGTTTGTCGCCATCGAAGCCAGCAAAGGCTGGGATCAGGGGGCTGGTCCAGCCACCTGGTTCAAGTTCCGTCTCATCGAAGAACTTCAGCATCGTCCCTTTGCCTGGTCGACGATTGGCCATGTCGCACATGGACTCGTCGTGCTCGGCGCTCTTTTCCTTATTCCTCGGGTGAAGCGCCGGTTTGGTTGGGCCTACGCTGCCTACGCACTTGGGCTCATTGCATTGCCGTTGTTAGGCACGAAGGACTTCTTCGGTGGTGGCCGCTATCTACTCGGAGCGTTTCCGTGCATCGTGGTGGCTGCGGAACTTCTCGTAGCCCGTCCCAAATTGCGATCGGTGATTCTGCCGCTTTCGCTCTTGACAATGTTGGCATTCGCAGTCGCATTTGGTCGCGGTTCGTACATCTCCTAACCATTGTCCGTGCTGATTCATCAACTTTTGGCTCAACCGAGGGGTCAGGGGCTGGGGCCGGTAACGTTTGTTTTCGGTGCTGGGATCACCCGGCAGTTCTCCCGCAGAGGTTCTGATGTCTGAAAGCTCAGTAAGCGCGACCGACGAGGCAGTCGCAACGGGTGAGTTCGTTCTCACCGTTGCTCCCGATGCACTCGGCCGTGTTCTGGAAATTCGCGATACCGAGGAAGACCCTGGCTCCATCTGCCTTCGGGTCGAGATCACGGGTTCGGCTGGCGTCGACTACACCTACGACCTCGGGTGGGCGACGATCTCCGAACTTGATGCTGAAGACGATCTCTCGGTGCAAGGCGGATTGAGCGTCGTGGTTGCTGCGAACAGCATTGACACAATGCGCGGAGCAGTGCTCGATCTCCCTCGTGCGGCGAGCCAGGGCGGGTTCGTTATTAAGAACCCGAATCGGCCAGCGCCAGTGAATCCGCTTGAAGGTCGCGATATCGAACTCACCGGCGACATCCCCGACAAGGTCACCCAACTCCTTGAAGAGGTCATCAACCCAGGATTGGCTGAACATGGTGGTTTCGCAGCGCTTGTGGGCGTAGACGACACAACCGTCTTCTTGACGATGGGTGGCGGATGTCAGGGATGCGCCATGAGCGCGGCCACATTGCGCGACGGCATTACCGCTTCGATTTACGAGTCAATTCCTGAAGTCACCGATGTTGTCGACGTCACCGATCACAACGCCGGAGACAATCCCTTCTACACCTGAGTCGCCATTTCGCCTCGAAGGTGCGTGATCGGGCCGATCGGAAAAATCGCCCGAACAGGTTGCTCAGCAGTGTTAAGTACCTCTAGGGTCGTGACACCGATCGGGGGGCATCGGACTGCGGAGAGATCCGCGGGTTGGTCTCCTCCGAGCGACTACCGCTGCCGTGATGAGGAGGACCATGCCTGACGCAATTATTGAGCGCGAAGGTCACGTGCTCGTCATGACAATGAATCGCCCAAAGCGTCTAAATGCGCTCTCTGGAGCGATGTTGATGCGCATGTACGACGCAATGGTCGAGGCTGATGCCGACGATGACGTGCGCGCCATAATCCTCACGGGCGCTGATGGCAACTTCTCTTCCGGAGCTGACCTCAAAGCAATGGCTGGTGACGCCGGACCCGACGCCGACACCGAGATCGATACCGTCGCTCGCCTTGCTGAAGATCCAAATCTCATGTGGAAGTGCTTATTGCGCGACTATCAGCCAAAGAAACCGTTGATTGCTGCGGTGGAAGGCATTGCCTTTGCTGGCGGAACCGAACTCTTGCAAGGCACCGATATCCGCGTTGCGGGTAAGGGCGCTCGTTTCGCAGTGAGTGAAGTTAAGCGTTCGCTCTATCCGATGGCAGGTTCGGCAGTTCGTTTGCGCCGACAGATTCCTTACACAATCGCCGCTGAAGTGCTACTTGCTGGTCGTGAATTAACCGCCGACGAAGCCCTCAGGTACGGGCTTATCGGTCATGTGGTTCCCGATGGCCAGGCGTTAGTCAAGGCGAAAGAAATCGCGGCGCAAATTGCCGACAACGGACCGATCGCGGTCGAAGCAGTGCTTCGCACCCTGCGTGAGACCGAAGGCATGACCGAGCGCGAAGCGCTTGACCACGAGTTCACCTACGGATGGCAGGTGTTTCAATCCGAAGACGCCAAGGAAGGTCCGAAAGCGTTCGCTGAAAAGCGCAAACCAGTTTTTAAACGACGTTGATCATTTCGATTGATGTCTCAAAAGCCTGAAAAACAGGAAAGGAAGAAGATGGCTGACACTGTCCAAGAGTTTGTCTTCAACCTGACGTTCCCATTCACACGGACGTTGGGTTCGACGCTCAGCACGTTTAGTTCGGCGCTGGTACAGGGCCAGATCATTGGTGTGCGCACCGGTGGTCGGGTCATTGCTCCACCGCTCGAATACGACCCCGATACCGCGGCTGATAGCGGAACCGATTGGGTTCGCGTTGGGCCGAAAGGCACCGTGTCCACGTGGACATGGGTTCCGGAACCCACCAACTTGCACCCCCTCGATCACGCCTTTGGTTTCGCGTTCATCACTCTTGATGGCGCGGATACCCCAATGCTTCATTTGGTCGATACCGGTTCCGAGAGTGCGATGGCCGCAGGAATGCGTGTCGAAGCAAAGTTCAAGGCTCCCACTGATCGCGTCGGACGAATCGACGACATCATCGCGTTCGTTCCTGCCACTGATCCTTCGCCAAGCGAAGGTGCTGGCGAACCGTTCGTAGCACCTGAAGAAAACGACATCACGGAAATGGACGCTTTTTGCGACCTCCAATATGTCGACAACGCATCTCCCACCACGATTATGTGGGCAAAGGCCCTCATGGAAGGTCGCATCATCGGGCAGAAGTGTCCGCAGTGCGACCGAACAATCGTGGGGCCACGAGGCATGTGCAGCGTGTGCGCGATTGAGCTTGACGAGAGCCACATTTTTGAGGTTCCGGGCCGCGGTGTGGTCTCGAACTTCACGATCGTGACACCGACGCCGTATCCCGGTCAGACCGAGACCGAGCCGTTCGCTCGTTGCTCGATCCTGCTCGACGGCGCTGATGCCGTTATCGCTCAGCAGGAAATTCTCGATGTTCCGGTGAGCGAAATCCGCGTTGGCATTCACGTTGAAGTTGTCTGGGCGCCCGAGAACGAGCGTTCCGCAGCAGATATCGACAACCGCAGCCGAGGAAGCGGTGGCGACATCATTGTCGGCTGGCGTACCACTGGTGAGCCGGATGAACCGGCTGCTCGCTACTTGGATCGGATGATGTGATGGCACCTTCAGAAAATGACATTGCAATCGTTGGGTTTGCGCAGTTGCCTCCCGAAAGGCGAACGAACCTGACTGAGTCGGACTTGGTTTTGCGCTCCACCCGCGAGGTGATTGCGCAGGTCGGAATCGACAAGTCAGAGATCGGATTCACCGTCTCAGGTTCTTGCGATTACTTGTCGGGCCAGGGATTCTCATTTGTGCAGAACACCGACGCCTACGGCATGGTTCCTGCAATCAATGAGTCGCACGTCGAGATGGACGGCGCGTGGGCGATGTACGAGGCCTACGTTCGACTCCTTCAGGGTGACATTGACATCGCAATGGCCGTCGGAGTTGGAAAGAACTCCAACTCCGATCCATCGACCTTGTTTACGGTGGAGTTCGACCCGTACTACCTCACCCCGTTAGGCACCGACACTTGGAGCTTGGCCGCACTGCAGGCACGTGCGCTCATTGATTCCGGCAAGGCCACCGAACGAGACTTTGCTGAGGTCGTCGTTCGAAACCGGGCCAATGCCAAGTCGAACCCGTTTGCACAGGTGAAGGGCGACTATTCCGTCGACGAGCTGCTCGCCGCTGATTACGTGCGCAACCCGTTGCGTCGTCACGATTTGCCGCCGACAACTGATCAGGCTGCAGCCGTCATCCTTGCTCGCGGTAAGCGGGCCTATGACCTGTGTGAGCGTCCGGCGTGGATCACGGGTATCGATCATCGCATCGAGGCGCACTTGCCGACTGTTCGGAAAGACATCACAACTTCGGTCTCAACCCGCATTGCTGCCGAGGCAGCGGGCGTCGGGAAGGGCCCGATTGATGTTGCTGAGATCCATGCGCCATTCAGTTTCCAAGAGTTGATTCTTCGCGAATCGCTGGGTCTCGACGCATCTACGGAGGTCAACCCCTCCGGTGGTGCGCTTGCGGCTCACTCTGTCATGACCGTCGGCCTCATCCGTGTTGGGGAAGCCGCAAATCAGATCATCAAGAATGGCAAGAACCGCACGTTGGCTCACACCACGTCCGGACCTTGCCTTCAGCAGAATCTCGTCTGCGTCCTGGAAGGTGACCAATGAGCCATCAGCCTGTAGCCATCGTCGGTATCGGTCAGACACATCACAAGCGCAAGCGCGCCGATGTTTCGATCGCCGGCCTCGTCCGTGAAGCCGCCCAGCGCGCGCTTGAAGACGCAAATATGGACTGGGGCGACATTGACGCCGTTGTCCTGGGTAAAGCGCCCGACTTTT
>CAMCTW010000013.1 GCA_945878645.1 Bifidobacterium breve | reverse complement strand
AAGCCCAAGCCGCGTTGGTTGAAGGTCACCGCGCTTGTTGTCGCAGTTCTTCTCGTCCTCCCAACGGTCTCGTTCGTCAACGCGATGGTCACCACGCAAAACCTTTCGTTCGCTGAACGCGGTGCTGAGTGGATGCGTGACAACCACCTTGGCGGAATCCTCAATACAGTCGAAAGTTGGTGGCTTCGCAACAACAAGCCGAAAGAAGGCGGCGAACCTGATCGCGCCATTAATGTGCCCGTATCTGGTGATGTCGGACCCACAACCACGGTGAAGGTCGTTGCGCCACACCTTCCCGCTCCAACCAATGTTCAAGTCCCCGAAGGTGTCACCCCCGTCGCCAATGAAGGTGTGTGGCAACCGGTCGGACCGCTCGTTGGCGGCGCGCAGACGATGTACACAACCCAGGTTCGTCCCGACTCCGTGCACACATCGATCCTCGATGGACTTGTCTGGATTGATCCGAAACTTGTGACCTTTGAGGTATTCCCGGGGTCGGAGGAACCTGGGGGAAAGTGGGCAAAGCCCTCTCAGGTTCCAATGGACCGCCGCCTGTCACTCATCGCCGCATTTAATGGCGGCTTCCGCATGGGCGATGCCAAAGGCGGCTTCTACATGGACGGCGTTACGCAACGTCCGCTTCGTGATGGTGCCGCATCGTTCGTTACCTACAAAAACGGATCGGCCACAGTCGGTCAGTGGGGTCGCGATGCTGTGATGACCCCCGAGGTCACTGCTGTTCGCCAAAACCTTGACCTCATTATCGACAATGGTGGTGGCCCGCCCAATCCCGGCGGCGTGCCAGGCGCAACTGCTGCACCAGGTGCGTTGGTACCTGGTCTGGTTGACAACGTCGATGGGAAATGGGGCGCAACCTTCGGCAACAAGGTCTACGCGTGGCGTTCGGCCGTCGGTGTCACTACCAACGGTGCACTTGTCTTCGGCTATGGCGACGGGCTCTCATCGCTCTCACTTGCCAACCTGATGTTGCGAGCCGGATGTGTTCGAGCAATGCAGTTGGACATCAACACCGTTTGGACCACATTTAACTTCTACAACGCCACCCGCTACCTCGATCCAACATCAGTCCAAGGAACGAAGTTGCTCCCCGAGTCATTTAAGGGCGCGAACCGGTACCTTTCACCGGATGCACGAGACTTTGTGGCCATCTTCGCCCGCACTCTCTAACCCAACGGGCGAGCGGTGGCACCCAATTCAAAGTGGGCCGAAGCGTGATTCAAGCAAAGACGCAGGTGCGGTTGTCCCACACAAGTACTCGATGCTCAAGGTGCAACCGAACTGCATTAGCAAGGGTGGTGCGTTCCACATCCCGACCTTTACGAACAAGGTCTTCGACTTCGTCGCGATGACTCACAGGTGTAATGCCTTGGGCAATGATCGGACCCGCGTCGAGTTCAGCCGTGACGTAATGCGCCGTGGCACCAATGAGCTTGACGCCGCGCTGATGCGCACGGTGATACGGCTTCGCGCCAGCAAAAGCCGGAAGGAACGAATGATGGATGTTGATCATCCGTCCGTTCCAACGAAGCGTGATCGCTTCAGGGAGAATCCGCATGTAGCGGGCTAGCACCACAAGATCGGGTTCGAGTTCATCGAGCACTGCGGCAAACGCACTCTCTTGCGCTGCTCGCGAATCTCCAGCGAGGCCACCATCGACCAAACGAAAAGGAACACCATGCTGAGCGGCGAGTTCGCCAGCCGCAGGTTTGTCGGAAACGATCGCAACAACATCGATATCGAGTTCACCAAGTGAGGCTCGGGTGAGAAGATCGGCCGCGCAGTACAACTCCGCCGAACACGCGATCACTACTCGGTCTCGCGTTCCCGGTCGATGCAAGGTGTGTTGCATCGAAAAACGCTCAATGAGTTGGGCCAAACCGAGATCGAAAGCTGCCCAATCCACCATTCCATCGATTTCAATGCGCTGAAGGAAGACTTCAGAATCGCGATCGGTGTGCTGATCAGCGTTCATGATGTTTCCGCCCACATCAGCAATGAGATTGGCGACTGCAGCAACGATGCCTGGTTGGTCAGGACATTGCAGCGTGAGGATCGAATGAGTATCAGTTGTCATGAGATCTCAACTCACCAGCGATGCGATTCCCCAGATTGCAGCGATTGAGCCGACGGCAATCATCACAACACTTCTGGCCATAGGCGGGCGATCAAGATCGCCGCTTTCGTGTTCTTTCGGAGGACGAACGAGAGCAAGGACGGTTCCGACCGCGAGTGCACCACCGATGGCCAAAACCGTCCAGGGCAAAATATCCTCACCGAGAAACATGTCATTCCTCCAACAGCTCGGGCGCTCCGAGTGACGCAATCGTAGGTGTCGACCAGCACAACACCGAAGTCCGTAGGAATTTTCAGTCCACCAACGCCTGTGCGAACTGATCTGCCGCTGGATTCGCGCTTCGGGCAGAGGGTCTGACAAGCACAAGATGACGTTCAGCAACTACGACCT
Organism: Bifidobacterium breve; assembly: GCA_945878645.1. GTDB lineage: Bacteria > Actinomycetota > Acidimicrobiia > Acidimicrobiales > Acidimicrobilacustridaceae > Acidimicrobilacustris. The sequence continues at coordinate 27,489 of CAMCTW010000013.1, read as the reverse complement.
TCTCGTCTCCATCCGCTTGTCCAGATTGGGAATCGGGCAAGACCGACCATCCCATTCCAAGTCGCGTCATCTCGCGCAGTACATCGGGCTGATGCGATTCAGCGACAACGTCAACGACTGCTCCGCGCGTGACTAGTGCGCGCTCAATGAGTTGGCGAGTTTTCGATCCTCGCGGAAACAACACCCACGGTCCCCATGTGCTTGGCGCACCGATGTCATACCCGGCAGGTGCAACAACAACAAGTGATTCGGTCACTACCGGACTCACATCGAGTCCATCGACATGTTCGGGATCAACGATCACTGCGAGATCAAGATCCCCGCGACGAACCTGATCGAGCAATTCACCTGATGGAGCAACAACGAGTCGGAGATCCACTTCGGGATGCTGCGCGCGAAATGAGGTCATCTCGTCATGCAAGTGATGCACCGCCGCGGCGTCAATCATTCCAGCCCGCACACGACCGACTCCACCGTCTTGGGCTGCACCAACCCACCGGCCCAGATCACGCGTGTCGGCAACGACGCGTTGGGCATAGGCAAGAACCTCGTTCGTCTCTTCGCGCAAAATCTGACGCCGCCCCTGCCGTTCGAAAAGCGCGAGCCCAAGTCGCCGCTCAAGTTCTGCGAGTCCCTGCGACAACGCCGAGGTCGTCACACCGAGCGATGACGCGGCTTCGGAGAACGTTTCGTGATCGGCTACCGCGACGAGGTAGGCCAATTGCTGCACCGTGAGGTTGAGCAGTGGGCCCTCGACAGGAGAACGACGGTCTGAGGTCGGCATCCCGCCACCCTACTGTTTAGTAATGCTGTAATGAAGTTTCTAACTGTCAAGAATCACCTACCCTTTCGGCCATGAACAAACCCGTGAACATTGCTCCCGCCACCGGCCGCCTCGGGGTTCTGACCCCCGGAATGGGCGCCGTCGCTTCGACCTTCATCGCTGGCGTGATCGCCTCCCGCAACGGCCATGCCGTTCCGGTGGGCTCACTCAGCCAGCTCGCCCACATCCGTTTGGGAAAGCGTGAGGAAAATCGCAACCCACTCATTCGTGAGTTCGTGCCCTTGGCCGACCTCGGCGATCTCGTGTTCGGCGGCTGGGATCCCATCAGCCCCAACGCTCTTGAGGCCGCTCGCACTGCGGGCGTTCTTGAAGACCGCGACCTCGGCCCCATCTCCGCCGAACTCGAAGGCGTTGTGGCAATGGACGCGGTGTTTGACCAGAGTTGGGTCAAGCGCCTCGACGGCACACGCGTCAAGCCCATCACCGAGAAGATGGCGCAGGCCGAAGCACTCATCGCCGACATTGAAAACTTCCGCAGCGAGAACAATTGCGATCGTCTCGTCATGGTGTGGTGCGGTTCCACCGAGGCCTATCAAGAAGCCAGCGCCGTGCATATGACCATCGCGTCATTCGAAGAAGGCCTGCGCAACAACGACGCGAACATTTCGCCCAGCCAGATCTACGCCTACGCCGCCCTCATTTCACATGTTCCGTTCGCTAACGGTGCACCCAACCTTTCCGTTGACCTTCCCTGCATGCGTGAACTTGCAGCCCGTGAGAACGTGCCGATTGCCGGCAAGGACTTCAAGACCGGTCAAACTTGGCTCAAGACCCTTCTTGCTCCTGGCCTCAAGGCCCGCATGCTTGGTCTTCGTGGTTGGTACTCCACCAACATTCTCGGCAACCGCGACGGCGAGGTTCTCGACGATCCCGACAACTTCAAGACCAAAGAGATGTCGAAGCTTGGTGTGATCGACTCGGTGCTCCAGCCCGAGGTCTATCCAGAGCTCTATGGCAACGTCGACCACGTCGTGCGCATCAACTACTACCCACCGCGCGGTGACAACAAAGAAGGTTGGGACAACATCGACATCTTCGGATGGATGGGGTACCCGATGCAGATCAAGGTCAACTTCCTGTGTCGCGACTCAATCCTTGCTGCGCCGATCGTTCTGGACCTCGCGCTGTTCATGGACCTCGCGGCCCGCGCCGGCCAAAGCGGTGTGCAGGAGTGGCTCAGCTTCTATTTCAAGGCCCCCCAGGCCGCCACGCCGATCCCGGCCGAGCATGATCTGTTCATCCAGCAGACCAAGCTCAAGAACACATTGCGTGAATGGATGGGCGAACAACCCGTCACCCATTCCGAGGCTGGCTGAGGCATAAGCGGCTGGTTCCCGATAAGGTCCCGTTCGTTCATACGAATGGGCCGGAAATCCGGTCCACATCACCTTCCGGAGAATCAAAATGCCAGTCCCCACAACCGCCGAACTCGGCCCTCTTGCCGGCCTCGCTGGCTCATGGGAGGGCGATCAGGGCATCGACGTCTCATACCACCACGATGTTGGCGAGATCGTCGAGACCCCTTATCGCGAGAAGGTTGAACTCAAGCCGTTCGGCCCCGTCGACAATGGCGTCCAGCAGATGTTCGGCCTCGACTACCGCATGGCTGCCTACAAGCAGGGCGAAGACGAGCCATTCCACACCGAGGTCGGCTACTGGCTCTGGGATGCCGCCAATGGCGAGTTCATGCGCTCCTTCATGGTGCCGCGTGGCCAGACCGTCATCGCCGGTGGTTCCGCCAAGGCTGATTCCAAGGTCATCGAGCTCCGCGCCGATCACGGTTCAACCACCTACGGCGTGCTTTCCAACAAGCACCTCGAAGCCAAAGCCACTACCCCTTCCTACGTTTGCACCCTCACCATTGGTGATGGCGAGTGGAGCTACGAAGAGACCACGACCTACGAGGTCAAGGAAAAGGGCCTCACGATCGCCCACACCGATCGCAACACTCTCAAGAAGGTCGGCTGAACCAGCCGCTCTTTCGAGCGAACGAAACAAAGGCCTCGGCTTCGGCCGGGGCCTTTGTCGTTTTCCTCTGGCAATGCTGCCGGGGTTGGTGCCGGGCAAAACGGAAACTGCCGACCCTTTCGGGCCGGCAGTTATTCAAATGGTTCCCCGAGGGGAGTGCAATCAGATGACCCGAACGTTCTCGGCCTGATCGCCCTTCTGACCCTTGGTGATGTCGAATTCGACGGTCTGACCCTCGTCGAGAGTCTTGTAACCCTCGGCTTGGATGTTGGAGAAGTGAACGAACACATCGTCGCCACCCTCACGTGAGATGAAGCCGAAACCCTTTTCGGCATTGAAGAACTTCACTGTACCTGTAGTCATTTCTCAACTTTTCATTTCATCGCGTTCCGTTTGAACAGCGATGTGAAGACGAACGCTAACCACAAAAGCAAGCGAATGCCCTATCGCGTTGCTATTGGGTTCGTTTGGCATGCAAAATGCCCTTCTGGCAAGAAACCCCTAGAAACCACGCGATCCCAAGGGCCTCAACGCATCGAAGCCGTCCCCAAACACCATTTACGGTGATTTGAGGTTGAGATTCAGAAAACCACCGAATTCACTGAATTGGTTCGAGAACGACAAGCGGGATCAGTCGGTCGGTCTTCTTCTGGTAGCCGCCGTAATGCGGTTTGTAGTCCATGATGCGTTTCCAGAGCTCGTCGCGTTCCGCACCGTCAGCGATGCGCGCGCGCATGTTAACTGCCGGTTTGCGGCCCGATTTCACCGTGACATCAGGGTTCGCTTTCAAGTTCAGGAACCAGGCCGGGTTGATGTCGTCGCCACCGCGAGAGGCGACGATCACGAATGCATCGCCGTTCTGCACGGGCGAGGTCAGCAACGAGGTACGCGGTTGGCCGGACTTTCGGCCGATGGTTGTGAGCTCGACAACTGGCATTCCGTACATGTGCCAACCAAGGCGACCGCCACTCAATTTCAGTGTGGCGCCATGCACCTTGTTCATTGCCTTCATCTGAAAGTCACTCGCCATGAGGTGATCCTTCCGTTGTTGCCGCGTCAGTTTCTGCAACCTCTTTGATGCGCTCGAGTGTGGTTTGCATGCCGTTGCGGTTGGTCTTGCCACGACTCCAACCCAACAGCGTCCAATAGATCTTCATCGGAAGTTTTGGAGCGAGTTCAAAAAATTCCGTGACATCGGTGCCACCGGTTGCGCCGGGGGCCAACCGATAGCCCCAATTGATGGCGGCCTTCCCTGGTTCACCAACACCAAAGGAAAACTCTTTGCCGGGTTCGCACGCAGTAACAAAACACTTCGACCAATAGGTCGGGCCTTTTTGATTGCGCTTCACGTGTCCACGGAACCGAACGCCCACTGCTGGGCCAGTTGCTCCGTCGAGCCACTCGCCTTCAAAGGTTTCAGGGCTGTAGCGCCCGATCTGTGTGACATCGCTGACCAGCGCCCACACCTGTTGCGGCGTGGCGTTCATATGCACGGTGATTTCATCGCCCAGTTTCATGTCTCAATCCTAAGGCTGAGCGATGAGTGACGCTGAGGTAACGACTCCATGAGCAGAGAATGATTTCGCGACGAACACACGCTCATTGACCTATCCCTAGCGAAATCACCTCTGTACCGTCGGACCTGTGACCAGAAGGTCGGTCTACAGACTGAACCAGGCCGCCGTTCCTCCGTTGATGCGCAGGCCGCATCAGACGGTGGAGAGAAACACCTTCGCAACCCAATGGAAAAACTCTTCGTTCCAGAGGTGGTTGCGGACCATTGGCACGCTTGCCGTCGTGATCGCACTGGGATTTGCGGGATTCAGACTTCGCGACTTGGTGAGCGCGTCCTTCACGCAGATCAGCTCGCTCACTCTTCCCGCTCTTGCACTCGTGGCGGCATGTTGGCTCACGATGCTGGTCTCGCGTGGTCTGGTCTACCGACTCACTCACGCACACCTCAAGTTCCGTCATGGAGTCGTGCTTGATCAGGTCAACCTTGCTGCTGCTAACGGTCTCCCCGGGGGATCGGTCGTCGGAATCGCAGCCCGAGTGAAGATTTGCCGCCGCCTCGGCCATGGATCGGACCAGGCTGCGCTCACGGTGTTCGCAAGCGGCCAAGCGTTTGCCATCGGTCGGTGGGTCTGTCTCGTAGTTGTGATTTGTTCGTCAATGGTGCTGCGCGGAATGACCGCGATCGATTTCGTCGAACTCGGTGGCGCAGCGATTGCTCTCATCCTTTCAGGCTGTATCTGGGTGATTCTCAGCAGCGACTCTCGCATGAGTCAGGCCGTTCTTCACTTCGCGGAAAACCTCGTCACGCGAACGAGCCGCACTGAAGGAGCCTTCCGGCGGGCACGGTTCCGGGCATCGATTCATCGGTTCCGTTCGGGCGCGAACCTCCTCGTTCGCCAGCGTGCGCCACACCTCATCGGCGCCGGGGCATTTTCGACCCTCTTTGGTGCGCTCATCTTGGTCATCGTCGTCGACGATCTCTCACCAGCAGCGATCTCGACGATCGATATTCTTCGCGCTTATCTACTGGCCCGAGTCGCAACCTCATTCATTCCGACTCCCGGCGGAGTGGGCGTGCTCGATGGCGCGATTGCTGCCGGGCTCATCACCGCCGGCGTCGAACCGTCAATCGCACTCTCAGCGGTCATTGTCTATCGAGCCTTTACCTTCGCTCTTCCCATCGCGCTTGGTTCCTTGCTCTATCTCGTATGGCGTCGTGACGATGTACAGGAAAACGAAGCTGAGCCCGAGGATGACGGTTCAACAACGCCCGACAGTGACGACGGCACATCAGACCCACTGCTTCACGCTGCTTGATCACGCAGCCGACATGAAGACTGTGCCACGAATGGCTCAGGTGCCTCGCGCCATGTTGGCGAACTTTGTGTAGTGATCGAGGAACGCAAGGCGCACCATTCCGGTGGGCCCGTTTCGGTGTTTGCTGATGAGGATTTCCGCAGTACCTCGATCGGGTGAGTCGAGGTTGTAGACATCGTCTCGGTAAATGAACATGACGACGTCGGCGTCCTGTTCGATTGCGCCCGATTCACGAAGGTCTGCCAGCATCGGTCGCTTATCGGCTCGCATTTCGAGCTGTCGTGAAAGCTGCGAAAGCGCCACAACTGGGCATTCAAGTTCACGAGCCAGAATCTTGAGACCTCGAGAGATTTCCGAGATTTCCACCTGACGGTTTTCGGCGTTCGAGCGACCACTCATGAGCTGTAAGTAGTCGACCACGATCAGGCCGAGATCGCCGAGACGGCTGCGCAAACGCCGCGCCTTGGCGCGGATTTCCATGATGGTGACGTTGGGATTGTCGTCGATCCAAATGGGCGCGTCGGCGAGACGGCCGGTGGCGTGTGCGATCTTGCCCCAGTCGGATTCGGTGAGTTGACCTGTGCGCACTTTGCGTGAATCGACGCGTGCTTCGGCACACAACAAACGTTGCGTGAGTTCGAGCTGGCCCATTTCGAGCGAAAACAGCAACACCGGACGATGCGACTCGATTGCGGCGTTGCACGCCATGCCAAGAGCGAGTGCGGTCTTACCCATTGAAGGCCGGGCACCAACGACATAGAGCGCGTTGGGTTGCAGACCGGAAAGCAGATCATCGAGATCGAGGAAACCAGTAGGCATACCGGTGATGGTCTCGCCTCGGCTTACGACATCTTCGAGATGATCAAGGTTGGTGCCGAGCAGATCGGACAGTGACGCCAGCGAGTCGGTGGCGCGACGTTGCGCAACTTCGAACACCATGGTTTCGGCCTGGTCGACGGTCTTAGTGACGTCTTCGGGCAGGCCGTAGGACATCTCGGCGATTTCACTGGCGACACCAATAAGGCGACGCAACAATGCATGCTCTTCAATGATGCGGGCGTAGCGCGATGCACTCGACACCGCCGGTGTTGCCGCTTGAAGGTTGACGAGCGTGGCGGGACCACCGATGGCCTCGAGCAAACCGGCACGACTGAGTTCCTCGGCAACGGTGACAGGGTCAGCCGGTTCGCCGCTGGCCGACAACGAGGTGATGGCATCGAAGATGTGCGCGTGCGCCGGCTTATAGAAGTTGTCGGCCGTCAGCACTTCGGACGCGATCGAGACCGCTTCTTTGGAAAGAAGCATTGCGCCAAGAAGTGACTCCTCGGCTTGGAGATTGTGGGGTGGGACCCGACCGGACCCAGCAGGGCGGTTGGCGGATCGAGGTTCGTCGTACTCACTCATGAGGCCCTAAGCCTCTCCCGAATTGGCTGGGGATCGGTAGAGGTACAACCCCGGTTTTTTCGGGGGACGACCCTGTGGACGGAGTGTGGACAACCTTGGCGATCTGTGGAGTACTGAATCTGTCGAAACCCTTACGTACCATGGGATCACCTTAGAAAAGACCTGTGACAGCACTACTGGTCCCACAGTGTGGACAACGAATCCTTCACTAGGTCATTGAGCTCAGAGCCACACGCTGGGAAAACGTAAAGAGGAGCCGGCGAACCGGCCCCTCTGTATCGAACTCGTTGACGTCTTCGGCTCAGGCCGGTGAGACCTCAACGGTGATCTGGAACTGCACCTCGGGGTGCAGTCGGGCCGCCACGGAGTGCGTGCCAACCGTCTTGATCGCTTCGTCGATGTGAATCGAGTGACGATCGAGTTCAATACCGGTCTGCGCCGCAACCGCAGCAACCACGTCATTGACGCTGACCGAGCCGAAAAGATCGCCTTCAGCCTTGGCACGAGCCGACACGGCGATTACCGCGGGCACGAGCTTGGCCGCGATATCTGAAGCTGCCGAACGATCGGCGGCGTCACGCTGATCGCGTGAACGGCGCATCGATGCGGCCTGGGCCTCGACCCCGCCAGTGGCGAGGACAGCGAATCCCTTGGGGAGGAGGTAGTTGCGACCGAAACCATCGGCCACCTCAACCACATCACCCTTCTTGCCAACACCATTGACGTCGGAACGGAGCAGGAGCTTCATTCGGTGACCTCCACGGTTTCAGTAACAACCTCGACCTCGGTGGTCTCGGCGTCAACAAATGTCGCCTCGATCTCCTCGATCACGACATCGGCAGTAACCGGTTCGCGGATTTCTGCGTTCTCGAGCTTCAGCCCGCGATCGCCGCGATCTCCACGGTCGCCGCGATCTCCACGGTCACGACCGCCGCCACGCTGAGTGGTGACACGGTTGGTGTAAGGCAGAAGAGCCATTTCACGAGCGTTTTTGATTGCTCGTGCGATTTCCTTCTGCTGTTGTGAGTCATTGCCGCTGACACGACGGGAGCGAATCTTTGCTCGGTCGGACATAAACCGACGAAGCATGTTGATGTCTTTGTAATCAACGAACTCGACCTTTTCCTGCGTAAGCAGGCTGACCTTCTTCTTGCTGCGGCGAGCGTTGTCTTTGTTCTTGCCGCGCTTGGGTGCTGCTGTCTTAGCCATTAGAACGGTTCCTCATCATTGTCATAACCAGCTGGGGGATCATTGGGGGCGGGGCGAGTTGTGCCGCCGCTACCGGAATTGGCGCCGCCGGAGTTACCGCCACCGTCGAACCCTTCACGGCGTTCGTTGCGCACGATTTGTGCAGTGGCGTAGCGGAGGCTCGGAGCAACCTCGTCGGCAACAACTTCGACCTTGGATCGTTTGTCGCCGTCTTGGGTCTGCCACGAACTCTGCTGCAAGCGGCCATTCACCAGGACACGAGTGCCCTTTGTGATGGTCTCGGCAACGTTCTCGGCCAACTGCTGCCAGCAAGTGACGTCAAAGAAAGAAACCTGTTCTTCCCACTCATTCGTCTGACGGTTTTGCCAGCGACGGTTCACAGCGAGCCCAAAGGCTGCAACTGCTTGACCGCTAGCGGTGAAACGAAGTTCGGGATCGCGGGTGCAGTTTCCGACGAGTACCACGGTGTTATCTGCCATTAGATGTGTCCTCCCACTCAACCGGCAATAGCCGGGGTGGCGTCGCCCATAAGACCGCGACGAGCGGCTTCTTTTTCGGGCAGACGCATGACTTTGTGGCGAACAACTTCGTCCGCGATGTGGAGAACACGCTCGACCTCGTGCAGATCGCGACCTTCGGTCGAAATCTCAAGCACGACGTAGATGCCTTCCCACTTGTGGTTGATCTCGTAAGCGAAACGCCGACGACCCCAACGATCGGTCTTGGCAACCGTTCCGCCGCCGGCCACAACGAGTGTGTTGACCGTGGCAAGCATTGCGTTCACTGCGGTGTCTTCGACGTCACCGTCGAAAATGACCATGAGTTCATACGCTCGCATGAGCGCATCACCTCCCTCTGGATCCGGACCGCAAGGCGGGAACCGGAGCCCCGAAAGCTCAGGGCAGGGCTTCAATTTGAGATGGAACCCTACCGGAGTGTGTCCCAAACTCCCAAGAGCGGTTCGGCCTGTTCAGCACGCCTCGGCCAGCGTGACCGTGACATCAGGCCCGATTCCCCAGTCCTGGAGCCGACCTTGGGCCATTTCAATGGCCATTCGATAGGGGCGAGCCGCCGGGAATAGCGGGCAATTCGTCATGCCGGCCGGACACGGATCCATATCGGCGGAACTCACGAAGGCCCCCACCGAATTGATCCAAGCGATCGAAAGTGGCAGCAACGTGTCCTTCATCCCGAACGTCGCCGTTGTATCGAGTTCCCACGAGAACACCATTGCCTCGCCTCCACCGATCGACGCATCGGTGATCTCCTTCAAACCCCGACCACGCTCAACCTCGGTATCGGCCAACCACACGCACCGCACCTCGGTCGAACCATCGGCATGACGAATACGCAGCGTCACTTTCGTAAAGCCGCGGCTTCGCAACGAAGCTTCCGCTGCAGAAGTCGACTGTGGGGTTGTCTTTTCGTTCGCCGAACCACTCGAACCGCAACCGACAGCGATCAACAACAGCGCGACGAGTCCAACAACACCGACCGCGCGGCGTGTCATGGAATCAGACCGGAGAAATTGGCGTGCCGTACAACCCAAGCGTTTCAGCGGTACGAGCTTCGAGCGAATAACTCTCGGCAGCCGAAGGGAAGCGACCGGAGCGCACATCATCGGCATACGCACCAAGGGCACGAACGCCTTCAGCCCCGAGATCGGCGTAGCGACGAACAAACTTGGGAAGCACGCGATCTTCAATACCGAGGACGTCGTGAAAGACGAGCACTTGGCCGTCACAGCCAGAGCCCGCGCCAATTCCGACGGTGGGGATTTCGATCGATTCGGTAATCATGCGACCCACTTCGTCGGGGACACCTTCAATCACAATGGAAAAACACCCTGCATGAGCAAGGGCTTTTGCGTCGTCGACTAGTGCAAGGGCTGCCTCGTGATTACGTCCTTGTACCTTGAACCCGCCCATGGCGTTCACCGATTGAGGGGTGAGGCCAATGTGGCCCATGACGGGAATCTCTGCATCGATGAGCGCCTCAATCATCGGGAGTCGCTTACGACCGCCTTCGAGTTTGACGGCCTGCGCGCCTGCACGAATAAGTGCTGCAGCATTCGTCACCGTGTCGGCAACCGACACGTGGTAGCTCATCCACGGCATATCGGCGACGATGAGCGACGCCGGAGTTGCACGTGCAACTGCTGCAGTGTGATGAGCCATGTCGGGAATCGTCACCTGCAAGGTGTCCTCGTATCCAAGAACAACCATCGCGACAGAATCGCCAACGAGAATCATGTCGATACCAGCAGCATCGGCCATTCGTGCTCCAGGAGCGTCGTAGGCCGTGACCATCACTAACGGAACATCGCCGCGTCGGACCTTGCGGCCCTGGACCGATGGAACAGTGATTCGCGTGCTCATTTGGAGCCTCCTGCCGTCCAGTGCCCCTCGGCTACCGGCGGATACCCGCGACGCTATCTGGCCGCGACCCTCACCACAAAGGTGGTGCAGAGTTGTTGGCCTAGGGCGTGATCGTGGTGGTGGTTGTCGATGCCGTCGAACTGGTTGTCGGTCTGGTCGTCGAGGTAGTTGAGGACGAGGTGGTGCTCGACGGCTTCACGGTTGACGAGGTCGAAGTACTCGAAGTACTCGAAGAACTCGTCGAACTGGTTGATGACGTCGAACCCAGATTCGTACCGTCATCTGTGGGGTACGGGAACGGACACGACGACTCCCCCTTCGTGGCCACCGTCATGTACTTGCGCCAGATCGTGGCGGGGAACGAGCCACCGGTCACAGATATTCCATGCACCGATTTCATGAACGTGCCGTCTGGGTAACCGACCCACACCGCTGTCGTCAGCTTGCAGGTGAAACCCACAAACCAGGCATCACGATTGTTTTCCGTCGTTCCCGTTTTGCCCGCGGCGGGCTGACCGATGCGGGCGCCCGTGCCGGTGCCGCCTTCAACTACCTGATTGAGGATGTAATTGATCTTGGCCACATCTTTGGCGTCGAGTACCCGTTTGCGAATGACTTTGTTCTCATAAAGGACATTGCCTTTTGCATCGGTAACTTTGGTGACAACCGTTGGCTTGATGTGCTCACCATTGTCGGCCAATGTCGAATAACCCGACGCCATGTCTAAAACCGACACTTCGCTCGTACCCAGTGTCAGCGCAGGTACCGCTTTGAGCGGGCTCGTGATTCCCATTTGCGTTGCGAGGTCAGCGACGTTCTTCGGACCAACATCGACCATCAATTGGGCATAGGCCGTATTCGAAGATTGCATCGTGGCCGCGATGAGATCGAGTTGCCCAAGTCCGGCATCGGCGTAATTACCAACACTCCAATCGCGACCGCCGTCCGCTTTGGGAATCACGATTCGCGAGGGAGCGTCGTACATTTTCGACATTGGCATGTCTTGGTTCATCGCTTCAGCAAGCGTGAACGCCTTAAACGCCGATCCTGCTTGACGGCCGGCCCCACCACCTTCAACACCGACAGCGAGATTCACCTTTGAATACTTGCCCGATCCGCTGAAATCGAGTCCGCCAATCATCGCCCGCACTGCACCAGCGTCATCAATAGACACCAACGCCGCGGCCGGGTCATTCGGTCGATTAAGAGTCGACGTGATCGCCTGGGCCGCCGCACCCTGATCGGTCATGTCAAGGGTTGTGTAGACGCGAAGTCCTCCGCCGTAGACCTGCGCATCGGTAAATCCGCCGTCGGTGATCAGCCAATGCCGCACGTAATCGACGAAATATTCCGTTCCCCATTCGGTGCGGGCGACGTTTCCGTAACTGTTCTTCGTGCTGCGAACCAGCACGTCGCTCCAGTCATTTCCCTTCGCTGCGATTGCTTCCTCTGTCGTAATCGCGCCGGTCAGAACCATTGCGTCAAGTACAGAAGCGCGCCGCTCGATTGCGGTTTGGCGGCTGCGCTGAGCTTTCGGATCGTTCTCTGGCAACTTCGCATCGGCGGTTTCGGGAGAGCGAATCAATCCAGCGAGATAGGCGGTTTCGGGCAACGAGATTTGATCGAGGTCCTTGCCGAAGTAGGCGCGAGTTGCTGCCTCGATTCCATAGGCGCCGCGGCCGAGATAAATCGTGTTGAGGTAGCGAGTGAGAATTTCCTGTTTCGGAAGTTCACGTTCAACCTTCACCGCAAGCGCCGCTTCTTTGATCTTTCGGGTGATTGTGCGCTCTTGAGTCAGGTAAACATTTTTCACGTATTGCTGCGTGATGGTTGACCCACCCTGAGAAACGCCACCGGCTTGAAGGTTCGTCCATACGGCTCGCAGGATGCCGGCCGGATCAACACCACCGTGCTCAAAGAATGTTCGGTCTTCGGCAGCGAGTACCGCATCGACCACAACCTGAGGAATTTCGTTCCAATCCACCGAAATTCGGTTCACCCCGCCAGAGAGCTGCGCGATGGAATTGTCCGCGACACAACCAGAGGTCACTTCGGACGAACACATGAAGGTGGTCTGGAGAAGGGGCGGATCTCTGTCTGGCAGGGGAACCTGGGTGAACAAATACCCCGCACCAGCGATTAATAAGATCCCGACCAAGCCAACCGCAAAAAAGGCGCGACGCCAGCGCCAGAAAATGCTTCGGCGCACGCCCTCAGGCCCGACCTTGCGGGCGGCACGCGGCGAACGACGTCCGGAAGCGGCTGAGCCGCGGGTGGAGGGGGACATGGTGGAAAGTGATCAGGCCGAGCGGGCCGGATTCAACAAGAAGGTACGAGCCAAATGATTCCAATGGCACGCGGGGCAAACTTCGACGACATAACAGGCGAATTCGCCTTCTTTTGAGCGCTTCGTGAAGGCTTTGAGTTCCTTGGCCGTAGTGATGCACCGCCCAAATGCGGGAAGCCGAGGACCAAAGACATAGGAAACCAGCACCAGTTTGTGGTCCTGACAGATAGGACAATCCTCGCTGGTGGGCTGGCCAACTTCACGCGCCGCTCTCACAAGTTCGGGATGGGCATCACAGACTTCATGCTGAGCCAGTCGCCCTTTCTTGTATTCAGAAATGAGGTGCTGACGCGCGAGTCGATAATCGATCTCGCCGCCTTTGCCACTCGGGGCACCGCGGAAGGGTCGTGACGCGGTACCCATGGGGACCGAGGCTAGCGACGCGATGCGCCCATCGCGGTCCATCATCCGTTGCCGGTCCACCGTCGATGCGGTCGACCGCGGGAGACTGGCGAGGTGAATGACTACGGATCCCCTCGCCCGTCCCCGAGTCCCTCGAGTTCCTTTCCCGGCCGAGCCGAACTTCCACTCGACACCGTCACTTGGGGCCCCGACCTGCCTGGCGATGACGCGTTACGTCTCATAACCGCCCCGAAGGGCAAGAAGATTCTCCAACTGGGTGTCGGTCTGGGGCACAACGCGGTGAGCTTGGCGCTCGCCGGAGCCCACGTCATTGCCGTCGATCACGACATCACTCGACTCGATGCTGCCCGTCAACTGGCCGAGGTCAACGAGGTCAAGGTGGAACTTCACCATGGCGACCTTGCCGATCTCGCGTTTGTCCGCGCTGATCAAATTGATTTGGCCCTGTCGGTCTACGCGCTTGCTCGCGTCGATGACTTTGATCGGGTGTTGCGGCAGGTCAACCGGGTGCTCCGAACCGGCGGAGCCTTCAGTGTGTCGCTTCCTCATCCTGCATGGCTCATGCTCGATCATGATCCGTCGTCCTCTGCACGTCTGGCGCGTCGCTACGGCGATGACACCCCGCGCGATGTTGATGGAGTCGAGATCCATGCTCGATCAATCGCCGAACTCTTTGGATCGTTCTCCCGAGGAAACTTCCGCGTCGACGCGCTCCTCGAACCCGAAGCTCGCTCCGGTCGCGCAACTGTGCCATCGACCGTGATCATGCGCGGTCGTAAAGACGGCATTTAGCGCTTCGTTCTAGACGCCCGTCTTGCGTGCCGCCCACCAGGCATCGAGACGTTGTTTCGCTTCGTCCTCGCCGAGCGGACCTTCCTCTAAACGAAGTTCCATAAGGAAATCGAGTGCATCGCCAACGTCTCGACCCGGCGTAAGCCCGAGGTGTTTCATGACGGTGTTGCCGTCGAGGTCGGGTCGCAATGACGCGAGTTCTTCGCGTGCCATCAACTCCTCGATACGCACTTCGAGTTCATCCATACGTCGCGACAGTTCCTGCGCTTTACGTTCATTGCGCGTCGTGCAATCACAACGAGTGAGTTCGATCAGTTCAGGAAGCAATTCGCCGGCATCGCGGACAAACCGCCGCACCGCTGAATCGGTCCAACCCATTTTGTAAGTGTGAAAACGCAAATGAAGAAAGACCAAACGAGTCACTGCTTCAACATCTTCGGTCGAGTACTTGAGCGCCTTCATGCGCTCTCGTGTCATACGCGCGCCGACAACTTCGTGATGATGAAACGACACGCCTGCGTCGCCGATCGCGCGCGTTCGTGGCTTTCCGACATCGTGATAGAGCGCTGACAGACGCACGAGCCGATTGGTGCTTGTCTTTCCGATCACCGCAATGGTGTGCGTGAGTACGTCTTTGTGGCGATGAATTGGATCCTGCTCCAAGCGCATTAGCGAAAACTCGGGAAGGAACTGATCCATCAACCCAGTGTCGGCAAGAAACCACAAACCTGGCGTTGGGTCATCGACAACCATCAACTTGTCGAATTCGTCGCGGATGCGTTCGGCGGAAACGATCGACAGTCGTTCGCACATTGACGTCGCCGCCGAGAGCAACTCATCGTCGGGCGCGAGGCCGTAACCAGCCAGGAACCGAGCTGCGCGCAACATGCGCAGCGGGTCGTCAGAGAATGACTCTTCGGGGGAGAGTGGTGTGCGCAAGCGACCGGCAGCAAGATCTTCAGCGCCCCCAAACGGATCGATCAGCACGGGATCAGGCAACGACAACGCCATTGCATTCACCGTGAAATCCCGTCGGGACAAATCCGCTTCGATCACATCGGAGAACACGACCTCGGGCTTGCGAGATTCAGGGTCGTAGGCCTCGGCTCGATGAGTAGTGATCTCATAGGTCCAGCCATCGGTCTGGCAACCGATGGTGCCGAACCGCTCACCCTGGGTCCACACCGAATCGGCCCAGCCCTTGACGAGTCGTTTGGTTTCCGCCGGAAGAGCATCGGTGGTCAGATCAATATCTCGACCATCGGACATGTCCCGGCCAAGAAGGAGGTCGCGGACAACACCACCGACCAAATAGAGCTTGTATCCCGACGCGGCGAACCGCTCAGCCAGTGGGGCCGTTCGTTCAAGCACCGGGCGAAGGCGATCGGGAATCACCGGGCGGAGGCTACCGGGACAAGCCCCACCCACCCGACGGAGTTCCCCTGCAGAGGAGCGAGAGGCGTATCGGTCCTAGGCTCGCTCCGACGCTATGCGACGCACTGACACCATCACCGGGCATGCCGACCGCATGCGGATCGGCCCTTGGCGGGGCGACCCTGCGCTGGCCCTACTCAGTCCGACCCCGGGTTCTCCCCCTTCGCCTGACGCACTCAATCTTGCGCTCGCTTCGGTCGCCGATGCTGGTTATCGGACGGTCCTCACTCCAGCCCTGACATTCACCGAGCAACCCGTCTTTCTGGATCGCGGCTTTTCTGTGCATGAGCGGCTTCACCTCCTGCGCCACGACCTTTTCGCTCTTCCCGGTGCGAGCGCTCCTTCGACACATCTACGCCGCGGACGTGCTCGCGATGTCGGGGCTGTGCTTGACATCGACGGCTTGGCATTCGACAGTTTCTGGCGATTCGATCTCAACGGCCTCCTCGATGCCCGCCACGCCACACCAAAATCACGATTTCGGGTTGCCTGTATCGGTGACCGTGTTGTCGGCTATCACGTCGCCGGCGTCGCCCGCCGTCTTGGCTACCTGCAGCGACTCGCCGTTCACCCGAAGTTCCACGGCAATGGAATCGGAACTGCATTGATCGGCGACGCCCTTCAGTGGTGTCGTCGGCGCGGCTGTGAATCTGCTCTGGTGAACACGCAAGAGATCAACCAGCGCGCGCTCGCGCTCTACCGCCACCTCGGCTTTTCCGATGAACCCACTGGGCTCGCCGTGCTTACATTGAATTTCTCTGAAAGTCTCGACAAATGATGGGCCGCATAACACGCGTCGGCATCGTGGCATTCGTTCTTCTTGTTCTGTGTCCGGTCTTTGCCAACGCTCAAAGCACGCAGACAACAACGCAACAACTAAAACTCGTCCACCAAACTGCGTTTGTTGGGCCAAACGGCGTTTTCTCCGCCGAGATTTCCACCGGAGATCTCCCCGCAAACACAAAAGTTGATCTCGTGCTCTTCGGTGCTGTGACAAGTCGAAACCGACTTGCTCGAACAATCGCTGGCGAGCAACTTGGAAGAGCACTTTTTTCCACCCCCGCCATCATTCTTGATGCCTCCGGTTCAACAAAAACACTCTCACTTCCACTGAACGAAAAGTGGCCCGCTCCTGAGGGCGGGACAGTGCTGTCCGAAGCAGGCGTGTACCCGATTCTCATCGAAGCCACCGCGGCAAATGGAACACGGCTCGACAGCATCGTCACGCATCTTTTGCGCCTTCCAAGCCCAACGACTCCCACCTCACCACTTGGGGTGGCCACAACAGTTGTGATCGACGCGCCACTCGGCCTGAGCCGCGAAGGTGCCCCACAATTCTCCGATACACAACTCGGTCGAGCCAGCGAGCAATTTCGCATCATTGCTGCAGCTGCAAACACACCGCTGACACTCGCGGCGACACCTTTCCTTGTTCAAGAGTTAGCCGAAGCCGGTGACGCTTCACCACGTCCCGACAGGCAGGCCCGCCAAACCCTGAGTCGTCCCTATGTCAAGATCGATGCGGGTTCACTCATTTCTGCCGGCCAAAGTTCGGTCCTCACCGCTGAATACGCTGCCGGCGACAACGTCCTCGCCAACGTCTTCGAAGCTGCCCCCGATCGTCGAACATTGATCCTTGATCCGTCTGTGACTCCAAGCGCGCTCAATCTCCTCGCGCAATCAGGGACACGGTCCGTGGTCCTCCAGTCATCCCAAATTCGATCCTCGTTGGTGTCAGATGAAAGTTCTGTGCTCACCAGTCGTTTCGTCATCGAGAGTGAAAATGGAACGTCGTTCTCGGCCATGGCCAACGATGACGTCGTTTCTTCACGATTCCTCCCGACCGCCGATCCGATTCTTAATGCGCATCATGCGTTGGCTGAGTTGATGATGCTTCACCAAGAACAACCCGGTGTTGATCGCGGCGTGGCCCTAACAATTCCCGCTTCAGCTGACACCATCGCTCTGAAGGAATTTCTTTCGGGGTTGGCAGCGACCACGGGCGCCCCGAGTGGTTCCCTTGGAACCATGATCATCCAACCCCTCACTCTTGCTGACCTTTTCACCCGCACAGGGGTTGCCGGCACATCGCAAAAACCAACCGTTCGATCCTGGACAAGTAACGACCCAACCGATCTTGGTACCTACGGATCACGGCTTGAACAGGCACAGTGGAATCTGCTTGGACTGCGAACCATGCTCCCCAAGGGCAGCGAAATCGTGGACCCCGTTGAAGCAACGGTTCTGGCTTCCGCCGAAGCAACCCTGACGACCAACGATCGAGCCGCGGTGCTTAACGGCGCCAACAACCAACTTCTTGCGATCACCTCGGCGATCAGCCTTCCGCAATCACAAAGAGTCACCCTGACTTCCAGAACCGGAAAAATTCCGCTGGTGATTACCAATGACCTTCCGGTCGAAGCATTGGTTCGGATCACCGTGAGTAGCCCAAAACTCGAATTCCCGAGCGGGAAGACCTATGAAGTCGTTCTCGCTCCCTCAAGTACGACTCGCACCGATATTGAGGTCACGACGAGAGCCTCCGGCGCTTTCCCCCTCGATGTCGCCATCACCTCATCGGGTGGAGGAATACCCGTCGCATCGAGCCGGATCGACGTTCGATCCACAGCGATTTCGGGTATTGGACTCTTCCTTTCCCTCGGAGCCGGCTTGTTCTTACTGGTGTGGTGGGCCCGACACATCCGTCGTCATCGTCGAGCTCGCTCCTTGGTCGCCGCGAACGAACCATCACAAACCCCGGGTGGATGAGTAGCGTCTTCTCGTCACCAATCGAACGGGAGCACCATGACCGGCGTCCACATCGTCACTGATAGTTCCTGCGACTTGAGCGAAGCGGAAACCACCACCAACGGCATCGGCGTTGTGCCTTTAAATATCCGCTTTGGCGACGATGAATACATCGACCGCGAGCAACTCAGCGTCGAAGACTTCTACGCCAAGATGGCCAGCACCGGCCTGCTTCCTGAAACATCCGCTCCGTCTCCTGGCCGATTTGAGCAGGCCTTTCGTGGTGCAGCAGCAGTTGGCGCAAGTGGAGTGGTGTGTATAAATCTTTCCGGTGAACTGTCGGCAACGGTGCAATCTGCACGCAACGCTGCCACCGCAGTCGATGGCGACATCGATGTGCGTGTCATCGACAGTCGATCGCTTACCGGTGGTCTCGGCACGATGGTGCTCGAGGCAGCACTCGCCGCGCGAAACGGCGCAGACGCTGACGCAGTCGTCGCTCTCGTTGAATCGATGATTCCGCGCACCGAAATTTACGGAGCGCTCGACACGCTCGAGAATCTCAAAAAAGGCGGCCGAATCGGGAGCGCCAAAGCACTCGTAGGTTCAATGTTGTCGGTGAAACCAATTATTCGAATTGTTGACGGTGCCGTTGAAGAAGCCGGCAAACAACGAACTCGCAAACGCGCACTGGAATGGGTGCGAGACCAACTCTTTGCTGAGGGCACCGTCGAAAAACTCTCGATCCTCCATGGCGAAGCTCCAGATATCGACCTCTTCCTTGACATGATCGCTGAGCGCTACCCGCGCGATCAGGTCCGTCTTGGAAAAATCGGCGCTGTCATTGGCACACACGGTGGGCCGGGCGTCATCGGCATGTGCTACCTGCGGCCGTGAGCATCCGTCATTCCGCTACCGCGTGAACGCAGGCGATCCTGGGTCAGCGCCCCCTTCAGTTCCTAGCCGTGCGCTCGTCGGTCGTGTCCTCGCGCAACGCTACGAACTTCGTCAGCAAATCGCTGTCGGTGGCATGGCCGAAGTCTGGGAAGCGGACGATCTGATTCTTGGACGCGCCGTCGCAGTCAAAATTCTTCATCCGCAGTTTGCCAATGACCCAGTTGTTCGCCAGCGATTCCACATCGAAGCAATCGCCGCAGCACGCCTCGTTGATCCATCAATCGTTGCTATTTATGACACCGTTGACCTCGACGGTTGCGATGCAATTGTTATGGAACTTGTGCGTGGTCGCACGCTTCGAGACTTTCTCGATGAACGCGGCGCTCTCGATCCGATCGAGGTCGTGCATATCGGCGCTCAGGTCGCCGGCGCCCTTGCGGTTGCTCACCGCGCTGGCGTGATACATCGCGACATCAAACCGGCAAACATTCTTCTTTCTGACGATGGTCGTGTCTTGGTAACCGACTTTGGTATCGCCAAAGTGCTTGATGAACCCGATCTCACGCGCACCGCACAGATACTGGGAACGGTGAAGTATCTCGCTCCAGAACAAGTTGAGGGCGGTCCCGTTGATGGGCGTACCGACCTTTACGCGTTAGGCGCAGTTCTCTACGAAGCTGTTTGTGGGGAAGCGCCATTCCGCGCCGATACACCAGCGGCTCTCGCCCTTGCGCGGATGCATCGAGATCCATCACGCCCGTCAGTGGTTCTCAAAGAGATTCCACAAGATCTTGAAACCACAATCATGCGTGCGATGACTCGCGCACCCAGCGGACGTTTTGCTTCGGCCAACGACATGCGTGCCGCATTGCTTTCGACTCGTCTCGACGTCCTTGCTGATCCCGCCATCGAGACGAAACCAACCACAACAACCCCCACTCCCGTCCGCGTCAAGCGCGGACGATCAGGAATTGTTGTGACACTCGTTGTCGTGGCGGTGCTTCTTCTGATTGCGCTTCTTATTTCCAACACCGATGCAGGAAAGACCCTTTTTTCGGGTCAACCAGCTACGACCACCACGACACCTCGGCAGCTGGCCATTTCGACTGCGCACTCCTTCGATCCCGCCGACCGCACTGGTTTCGAAAACGAAGCGGCCGCCATGAACGCCGTCGATGCTGATTCGCTGACCTCATGGTCGACCGACGCGTACTCGTCGCGCCAGTTCGGCAATCTCAAAACAGGTGTTGGTCTCGTCATCGACCTAACGACTGAGGGCCCCATAGGGACCGTCACAATCGATTCGCCTTCGTCGGGATGGTCACTCGACACGTATACCGCCACCGGTTCACCGACGACCCTCATTGGCTGGGGGTCAGTACGTGCCAGCGCGATGAACATCCGGGGTCCGCTCACTCTTGACCTCCAGGGTGCCAGTGGCAACGCTGTCTTGCTCTGGATTACGCAACTCAAAGAGACACCGCCGTTTCAGGTGACAATCACCGACATCATCGTCACCTCCTAACCACGAGTTCCCACGGTTAGGATCGCCACTATGGATACGGGCCCGAACGCTTCGACTTCCTCAGGTTCGAAACAGGAATCATCAGCGACCCCGCCGCGCCCCATCCCATCGATTCCATCGGTCGGATCACTCGCCGGCGGCGACTGGCCAGCGCAGGCGGCCGACGCCATCGTGAACGCCGTCGAAACCGTTCGGGATCGCACCACTACTCCGATCATGAAGATCGCTCGCGGGCTGGTCTTCGGCGTTTTTGCCGGCACGATCATCATTGTGATCGCGGTCTTGCTGGTTATCGGGTTGGTTCGCCTCCTCGATGAAGCCCTTCCCTCGGGAGTGTGGCTGCCCTATCTCATCCTCGGTGCGCTGTTCACTTCGGTCGGGGCGCTGTTGTTCCTCCGTCGCAATGCACCTACCCCTTCAGCAGGGGCATCCTCGAAGCGTTAAGTGGTCTCCACCAACACGCTCCCCCATCAACTGAATTGACCGACGCGGTCATCGACATCTGGAGTCCCTGTGCCTGAAGTTCGCAATGTCATCATCATCGGTTCCGGTCCTGCGGGACTCACGAGCGCGATCTATACCGCTCGAGCAAACCTTGAGCCACTGCTTATCGAGGGCGAGCCGTCCTCAACGAGCGACCAGCCCGGTGGGCAACTCATGCTCACCACTGAGGTTGAAAACTTCCCTGGTTGGCCCGACGGGATCATGGGCCCCGAGCTCATGATGAAATTCCGCGAACAGGCAACCCGCTTCGGCACCGAGATCATTACTCGCAAGGTCACCAAAGTTGATCTGTCAGTTCGCCCGTTCAAAGTGTGGATCGGCGATGTCGGTGCTCCCGAACCCACGCACATTGCGAACTCCATCATCGTTTCCACCGGTGCGCGTTCTCTCATGCTCGGCCTTGAAGAAGAAACGCGTTTGCTTGGTCACGGTCTTTCAACCTGCGCGACCTGCGACGGTTTCTTCTTCCGCGATCACGACATCGCTGTCGTTGGTGGTGGCGATTCAGCCATAGAAGAAGCGCTTTTTCTCACGAAATTCGCCAAGACCGTCACGCTTGTTCACCGACGCGAAGAACTTCGCGCTTCAAAGATCATGCAAGACCGATTGTTCGCCAACGAAAAAATACGTTTCGCGTGGAACTCAACAGTGACCGCCATTCAGGGTAATCAAACCGTTGCAGGAGTCACCCTCACCGACACCGTGACTGGCGAGGAGCGACCACTCGCGGTCACCGGAGTATTCGTCGCCATTGGCCACCGTCCCAATACCGATCTGTTCGCCGGTCAGCTCACGACCGATGAGAACGGTTACCTCGTTACCCATAACGGGTCGCTCACCAACATCGAAGGCGTCTTTGCCTGCGGCGATGTCCAAGATCATGTCTACCGCCAGGCCATTACCGCCGCCGGCTCAGGATGCATGGCGGCAATCGATTGTGAGCGCTGGCTCGAAGCCACCGACCATTGATCCAGCAGTGCATCGCCGTGTTTTGAGCGGGAATGAAACCGACTCGCGGTAGCGTTGTCATCATCACGGTTCAACTCGTCGAGTCGAACCTCAGGATCTGCCGTCCTCGTAACGACAAAGCGTTTGACATCAGTCGAACGTTTGTTCGATACGAAGAGATCTCATCTAACCCGGGCTGGCTCCCACCAGCCATCACGCGAACGAGGAACCATGTCCGAGAACATCTCCACCTACACCGATGCAACCTTCGACGAGCAGATTGGCTCTTCATCGGTTCCTGTCGTCGTCGACTTCTGGGCCGAATGGTGCGGGCCGTGCAAAATGATTGCCCCCATCCTTGAAGAGATTGCCGACGAGCAGGCCGGCAGCCTCGCCATCGCCAAACTCAACGTGGACGACAACCCCGACATTGCTCGTCGCTTTGGCGTCATGAGCATCCCCACCATGATCGTATTCAAAGATGGCCAGGAAGCCGCCCGTATTGTGGGCGCCAAGGGAAAGTCACAACTCCTCGAGGACTTCAAACCCTTCCTATAACTCAGCACGCTCCTCGACTCTGGTCGAAGAACAACGAAGGCCCCGGTTGAAACCGGGGCCTTTCGCTTTTTTGCATGGGTCTCTCGACTTCACGAGCAAACCCCGTGTTTTCAGTTGACCACAGCCTCATCCACAGGCTGTGCAGAACCCTTCACCAAAGGTTTGGGTGGAGGTTTGTCAGTCCATCGGTTCTTTGCCGTCGACGATTACTCGGTAGACGCGCTCGAGATCCTCGAGGGTGGAGAAGTCGATCACGATGCGTCCCTTGCGTTGCCCCATGGAGACTGCAACCCGCGTATCGAGATGCTCGGAGAGCATCTCCTCGAGTTCAAGAAGCGGCGCGGCCCGCACCACGGGCGGTGGTTTGGTGCCGCCGGTCGTACCTGTGGTCTCTTCAGGTTCAGGAGTTCCGCCATGTTCGCGAACTCGGTCCTCAACCTCTCGCACAGTGAGTTTCTCTGACACGATAGCCTTGGCCAGCTTCTCCTGGAAGGCCCGATCGGGTGTTCCGAGAAGCGCCCGGGCATGGCCAGCCGACAACTGACCTTCACCCAACAGTCGCTGGATGCTGGTTGGCAGCTGAAGAAGCCTCATGGTGTTGGCGATGGAGGAACGGCTCTTCCCGACCCGAGTCGCAACCTGATCCTGCGTGAGCTTGAACTCTTCAACGAGCTGCTGATAGGCGGCAGCTTCCTCGAGAGCGCCAAGGTCTTCCCGGTGGAGGTTCTCGACCAGGGCCTGTTCGAGCGAACCTTCGTCTTCGGCCGTGCGCACGATGGCCGGGATGGTCTGAAGCCCAGCCCGCTTCGCTGCCCGCCAGCGTCGTTCGCCAGCGATCAGTTCGTAGGAGTCTTCACCCAACTCACGAACCAAAATGGGCTGAAGAACTCCCACCGCTCGAATCGACGCAGAGAGGCTGACTAGTGCCTCTTCATCGAAATGACTGCGTGGCTGGTAGGTATTGGCCACGATTTCTGAAATGGGGAGTTCCCGCAGGATCGCATCGCTGTCCTGCAGTCGTTCCGTGGTCGGGATCAGAGATCCCAGACCTTTACCGAGTCCGCTGCGGCGTGCCACCACTGACCTCCTTGGCCAACTTCCGGTAGGCAGTTGCCCCCCGGCTACTTGGATCGAATGTGATGATCGGTTGCCCGAACCCGGGAGCCTCTGAAAGGCGCACCGAGCGAGGGACCACTTCCCGGCAGACCTTGTCGCCAAAGTGTTCCCGCACGTCAGCAACGACCCCGTCAGACAGGTTGGTGCGGGCATACATGACCAGGACAATGGCGCTGATCTCCAGCGCCGGGTTCAGGCTCTTTTGAATAAGCGCCACATTCTTGGTGAGCTGGGTGAGACCCTCCAGTGCGAAGTACTCACACTGGATGGGCACGAGCACTTCGGTCGCCGCCGCCATGGCGTTGACCGTCAGCAGACCGAGCGATGGGGGACAGTCGATCAGAACAAAGTCGTAATCATCCTTTACCGAGTCAATCGCCATCTTCAGGCGCATCTCGCGGCTGAAGGCTGGCACGAGTTCGATCTCCGCACCGGCGAGGTCGAGGCTGGCTGGGGCCACGAAGAGATTGCGGACCACGGTGCCTTCGATGCAATCCTCGAGGGGAACGTCGTGGAGGATCACGTCATACATCGAGGACTCAAGCGAGCGAATGTCGACGCCTAGGCCGGTGGAGGCATTGCCCTGGGGGTCGAGGTCAATGACGAGGGTGCGGTACCCGAGCTCTGCCAGACAGGCGCTGAGGTTGATCGAGGTGGTGGTCTTTCCCACTCCACCCTTCTGATTCGCGACGGCAATTATTCGAGGGAGTGGTCGTTCGGCAGAGATGGGACGGGCCCCCTCAACCACGGCTTCGGCGTCAGAAAGGTTGTTTGGCATCTTGACGCCACGCTCTCCCCCATCCGCTCCGTTACCAGATTCATCAGATTCCATGGATCTCAACTCGGATTCGGCGGCACACGCCGCAGTCGGGGGGCGAAATCGCAGCAAGCGATCCGCGGTGGCCATCCTGCCCGTCCCGGGCCCCCGGGTCAAGGATTCAACTCGGCTTTGCGGCACGACCCCACCTACAGCGCATCCTGGCCCTTGCGATCCTTCGTGTTTCACGTGAAACACGTCCATAGCACCCACCCCGCCTCCCTCGGCCTGTTTCACGTGAAACATTCAGTCGGGAACAAGTGGCTAGAACAACGGTCGCTTCGCGGGCACGCCCACCCTGCGTGGATAGATCTCGGGACAGGGCACCGTCTGACGCAATCGGCGCATGCCCGCCACGGGAGCGCCTTCATCCGCAAGCCCCAAGAGCGCCACTCCTTCTGCTGGCCACCGGTCGCTGCCTTCCGGTGGTTCGCTCACCACCAGAAGTCCATTAACTCGCAGTAAGGGGGCCGCGCATTCCGCCACCGTCGCCGGGGGGCCAAAGGAGCGGGCAGTCACCGCATCGGCCTGGCCTCGCCACTGCGGGGATCGGCCGGTGTCTTCTGCTCGAGCCAACTCGGCAATGACCCGACCCTCCCAGTTCATCGCAATGACGGCCTCCTCCAAGAGCGCGATCCGCCGCTCAAGCGAATCCAGCAGGAGAACCCGAAGATCGGGTCGGGCCTCGGCAATCACCAACCCAGGGATTCCGGCACCGGATCCAAGATCAACCACCAACGACCCTTCCGGAAGTTCGGCGAGGACATCAACGAAGCCTTGGGCGTGAACGACATGGTCCAGGACCGGCCCGGGACCTAGGACGCCAAGGCGCCGAGCTCGCTCAAGGACCGCCAGCAATGGGGGAGAGGGTTGCACCTGCTCATTGTCGCACCCGCAGACCCGCTCCGGCGACACTCCGGCGACACTCCAGGCCCCACCTCCAAAATCCCGAGAACCCAGAAAACGACAATGGCCCCGCACTGGGCGGGGCCACCGACTCACACACAACCAGTGATCACTCTGTCGGTCAGGACGGAATGAGCACCACGCGGCGACGCGGTTCGTCGCCCTCAGAAATGGTGGAAACTCCTTCGATCTCGTTCACCGCATCATGCACAACCTTGCGGTCAGCCGACCCCATCGGCTCGAGAGCTTTTTGAACGCCAGAGGAACGAACCTCTTCCGCTACTCCCCGGGTGAACTGCTCAAGGGCTTCACGGCGGCGCTGGCGATAACCCGCTACGTCGAGGCGGACGCGGCCTGCGGCCGTGCCCGACACCTTGCGATGAATAACAGTCCGGGAGAGTTCCTGGATGGCCGCGAGGGTGTTGCCCTTCGGGCCCACGAGAATCCCGAGGTCACGTCCTTCGACTCGAACCTCGGTGGTTTCCTCATCGATGGACACGGCTTCGACACGACCCTCGAGGTCGAATGAATCGACCAATCCATCGAGGAACTCGGTGACGATGCGGGAGTGTTCCGCCAGATCGACATCAACGGTTTCAGTCACGGTGGTGTTTTCCTTCTCGGTGGGCTCGGCCTTCGGACCGCTGCTGCGGCGGTTGGGGCGCTTGCCGTTGGATGCTGGTGCGGCCGGGGCCGCGTCGGTCGCAGGTTCATCTGGTCGTTGGGCTTTGTTGCGGCTCCCACCAGTTCCACTGCTTTTCTTGCGACGATCTCGCCGCTCGACCTTCGGTCGGGGCTGGGTCGGCGCAATACGGGCCCGGACTCGTGCCTGGCCCTTCGTCTTGCCGAACAGTCCCCGTGAGGGTTCTTCGAGGATTTCAAACTCTGCATCGACAGTGTCGACGCCTAATTGATCAAGTGCCGCGTCTTTCGCCTCTTCGACGGTGCGGCCGGTGATTTCCACCCACTCCATGTGGTACTACCTCTTCTTCTTGCGCGCCCGAGGCTGCAACGGCGGCGATGATGTATCGCCGGCGTCGGACGAGGGAGCCGACGGTGTCGACGCTTCGCGATTCTGATCCTTTGGTGAATCGCTGTCCTTGGTGTCTCGGGAGCTGTTGGTGGTGCGGCCGGTTGTCCGGCCGCCCTTGGAGGCTCCAGCTTTGGCTGGTGCCTTCGTCGAACCCTTGCCTGCGCCACCCTTGGCTCCTGCGTTCTTGGCGGGGCGAGAGGTTGCGCTGATGGACTTCGACGTGGACTTTTTCGACTTCGGGGCAGCCTTGGGCTGCACACCAAAGCCAAAGAGGTGCTTCCAGGACTTGGTGCCGTCTGGGGCACTAATGCCATAGATGCTCTTCGAAATGAATGCCTGCTGCCCGATTCGGTAGAGGTTCGATACGGCAAAGTACAGAACCAAACCGGCGGGGAGACCAAACGAAATCACCGGCAGGAAGAACGGCATGATCTTCATGATCATCTGCTGCTGGCTATTGGTTTGTGCCCCTGGGTTTCGGCCCTGAATCTGTCGCTGCTGAATGAAACCAGTAATGGCAACAATCACAATCAGAACCAAGAACGGCAGTGCATGTCCGATGCCTTGCTTCATTGCTTGACTCGCGCTCTCTGACAGATCGAGGCCGAACGCTTCCATCTGATAGGAGGTCGAGAGATCTTGGTACATCTTTGTAGAGGGATTGATCCACGCTGGATCGAACACGCGTTCGAATGATGGTGCTTTGCTTGGCGAGCCCCCTAACCCAAACTGACTCGACGCCCATCCGACGTCGGCGCCGAGATCGCTCACTCGTCGAGTGAGGCCCCGCAGTACCTGGTAGAGCACAAGGAAGACCGGTATCTGCACCAAAAGGGGCAGGCAGCCGCCGAGCGGATTGATGCTGT
>CAMCTW010000012.1 GCA_945878645.1 Bifidobacterium breve | reverse complement strand
GTTCATTTCGACCCATCAATCACTGGGCGAACCGCATTTACCGAGAAAATCGAATCCCTCGGCTATCACGTTCCCGCTATCGATCGACATGACGAGGCCGAAGCCGACTATTCCAGAACTCTCGGGATCCGATTGATCTTCGCAGCGGTACTCACGGTCCCGCTGCTGCTTATTTCGATGGTTCCAGCATTCATGTTCGCTAATTGGCAGTGGGTGGCGTTCGCACTCTGCACTCCAGTGGTCTTCTACAGCGGTTGGGGGTTTCATTGCGCTGCGGCGATCAACCTCCGGCACGGCACTGTCACGATGGACACGCTCGTCTCAATGGGAACTCTGGCTGCCTGGACTTGGTCAACTGTTGCCCTTGTGTTCTTGCACGCAGCCGATGCGGACTCGTCCTCGATGAGTGCCATGTCGGGGATGTCATCGTCGACCGACACTGCTCACGTCTATTTCGAAACCGCTGGCGTCATCATTTCGCTCATCCTCTTAGGAAAGTGGTTTGAAGCGCGCGCTCGTCGTCGCTCCGGCGATGCAATTCGAAAACTTGCTGAACTCGGCGTCAAAACTGCTCGTCTCGAAGACGGAACTGAGATTGCGCTAGAGGAACTCACTGTTGGCATTCGTTTCGTGGTGAGGCCGGGAGAAAAAATTGCAACCGACGGTGTCATCGTCGACGGTCACTCCGCTATCGACATGTCAATGATCACGGGTGAACCAGTGCCAGTAGAAGTTGGACCTGGCGATGATGTTGTCGGCGCAACGGTGAACGCAAACGGTCACCTTGTGGTTGAGGCAACACGAGTTGGCGACGAAACAGCCCTCGCTCAAATCGTGAAACTTGTTCAAGACGCGCAAGGTTCGCGCGCCCCGATTCAACGACTCTCTGATCGGGTCGCCGGCGTTTTCGTACCAATCGTGTTTGGCATCGCTATAGCGACCATCATCGGATGGAGCGTTACCGGCCACTCCGCTCAAGATACGTTCTCCGCCGCGGTTGCCGTACTGATCATTGCGTGCCCTTGCGCACTCGGTCTGGCCACGCCGACGGCGATCATGGTCGGCACTGGTCGCGGCGCTCAGCTTGGCATCATCATCAAAGGTGGCGAGGTGCTTGAACAGACGCGTCGAGTCGATGTGGCTGTTCTCGACAAAACCGGAACCCTCACCGAGGGTCGCATGGAACTCGTTGACGTCATCGCTCTGCCAACGACGACCGCCGATACCGCTCTTCAACTCGCAGCCGCGGTTGAGGCTCGTTCCGAACATCCGATTGCCGCAGCGATTGTTGCCAGTGCCGAATCCCGCCGCCTCGGAGATGCGTCCGGCACTCAAGTCCAAGGTTTTGAGAATCTTCCCGGCAGGGGCGTGACAGCAAAAGTCATGAGCGATTCGGGAATCGAATGGACCGTTGGGGTTGGACGCACTTCGCTCTTCGAACCCATTGATCAGCGACTCACCGATGCTCAGGTGTTGGCAGAGACCGCCGGACGCACAGCAGTTCTCGTGGGTTGGGCGGAACATTCTGACGGCCCGCTTGTCGCCCAAGCGGTTCTCGTTGTCGCCGATCGACTCAAACCAACCAGCGCTGAAGCCGTTGCCGATCTTCATGCACTCGGTCTTGAGGTTGTGCTTCTCACTGGAGATAACCGTCGCACTGCTGAATCGATCGGTGCTGAAGTTGGCGTCGACCGCGTGGTGGCTGAAGTTCTCCCCGCCGACAAGGTTGCTGAGGTGCGTCGACTCCAAGAGCAAGGCCACATGGTGGCGATGGTGGGCGACGGCATCAACGACGCGCCCGCACTCGCTCAGGCCGACCTCGGTATCGCCATTGGCACCGGGACCGACGTCGCCATCGAAGCCAGCGATCTCACCATTGTGAGCGGTGACCTCCGAGCAGCTGCCGATGCGATCGCACTGTCACGCCGAACCCTTGCGACCATTAAGGGCAACCTGTTCTGGGCGTTCGCCTACAACGTTGCCGCAATTCCGCTCGCTGCATTCGGCGTGTTGAATCCGATGATCGCAGCCGGAACCATGGGATTTTCCTCAGTGTTCGTGGTCACCAATTCGCTTCGCCTGCGAAGGTTTAAAGGCGTTCGCCGTCACTCCCCCGCAAAGGATCAATCATGACGACCCGCACCTATTCCGTTCCCGGCATTTCCTGTGGTCACTGCAAGGCAGCCATCGAAGGCGAACTCGCACCACTTGACGGGGTTGAAAGCGCGCTGGTGGACATTGACGCGAAAACCGTCATCGTTATCGGCGAGATCACCGAAGTCGATGTTCGCTCCGCAGTTGATGAAGCTGGCTACGAAGTTGCGTCAGTCAGCTGAGCAATCAACCGGTGAACTTGGGCTCTACAGGCTCGTCCGGACGGATCGGATTCAGAATGTCGTAGAGACCGTCGTGTTTGACCGTACCCAGTCCGCTGGCCATGTCGAAGCCGACGGTTGCGGGGTACACCCCAGCTCCGCCCGCATCGTTGTTACCAAGAGTGATGTCAAGAATGGCTCGTTCGGCATCAGCTCCCCCTTTTTCTGCAATTTGATAGAGCAGCGGCGCAACAAAACCAAGCCGAGGCCCACCATGCGCCACTCGTGCACTCGATTGCAGCGCGAATGCCGTCGCCGTAAACGGCGCTGATGCTGACGTGCCGCCAACCGCGCTCCATGCCCCTTGGTAAAAGACGAAGTAGCCAGGAAGTGAGTCGGCGAAAGCTGAGATATCCGGGAGTGGTCGATGCGTCCCAGATCCAATTTTTGGCTGCCAAGACTGTCGGCGCACGTAAAGACTTAATCCGCCGCCGCCGCTTCCACTTTGGTTCTGCCAAGACGGGTTGATGTAAAAGCGGCCATCGTTCCAAACCCCTGAAGAAATAATTTTATTGTCAGCCGACAAAGTAAGATTCGTGCCGCCTACAGCCGTAACCCACCGGCTTGAGGCAGGGAACTGCACCCCGATTGGGTTAGTAGCGAAAGGACTTGTTTGACAAGCAGTTGAACCTGAATCGCCCGATGAGACGAATGCACCGATGCCCGACGCTGCGGCTGTTGCCAGCATCTGATCAAAAATGCTCAACTGAACTTCAAACGCGGGATCGGCTCCCTCAAAAGTGCCTTCGCACAACCCGAAACTTGCGGTGAGAACATCAGGGGCGACGCCCCCGGTCATTGCCGCATCCAACGGAGCAGTGAAGAGTTGCAGAAATTTTCCCATCCACGTTGCTGCTGTTGGTTCAACACCAAACCAATCAATTCGCTCAGCCTCAGGCGCCAACGACACCACCGTCTGAATATCAAGCGTGGTCTCCTCAGACGCCGCCGCATTAAAGACGGGAGTCCCGATCAGATGGTTCGTCACCGGTGTTCCGTGCAACCCAAAGCAGTCTCGCCACTCTCTGATGTCTGATGGCAAGTAGGTGTTGAAATCCAAAATGGCGATTCGCGCACCCTTGCCGCGGAATCCCGCGTCCCATAAGCGATCAATGCCATTCGCAGTACGGAGTTGAGCAGGGGAAAGTCCCATCGGAAACCCAAGCGGAGCAACCGAGTCAACAGCAGCACACGCTTCTGTCAGAGTTCCCGTTCGCCACGGGGTTCCTCCGTCGGCCGGCTGAAGGAGCGGAGCACTACTAGGCGAAAGATGATTGATATTCGATTCTGGCGTCACCGATAGCGGAGAGAGAGAGTTCGAAGAGGTATCCCAGACCACCGTTGCCCCTGCGACTCGATCAATTGCCTCTTCGAGCGGACTTATGAGTGAGTGCACCGCAGTAGTCGGGGTGAGCGCAACAATAGATGGGGGTGCCCCTGCCAACGTGTAGGCCCCGTAGGTTGCGCCCATCATTACTTGCAGCACCGAAAGCGGAACGTTTGCTGTTGCGTAGGAATGTGTGGGGTCAACCTTTCCGTGAACGTTGTGCGCCCTCATCCAATTTGTGAAGGCCTCAACTTTTTGGTCAGAGGCGTTGAGTTCTCGCGCGTTCTTCGCGATCGACTCATACTTTCCGTACTCAGGCGATTTGGGATCCGAAACGGCGATGGCCCGGCGTTCGAGTTCAACGCGATCTGTGCGGAAACCGAATGTGATTTCAAGCTCGGTGGAAAGCGAAATCATTGTCGTCGGGGTTAGTGGCGCACCGCCCCACGCAGCGACAGAAACGGGGCCGACATATCCAAAGTCAACGACACTCGTCGCTCGGCTTTGTTCTTGATCGATCGAAACAAAGGATCCGGCTGCTAGCACCGCTCCGACAAGTGTCATCCCAAGCAATGAGCGGAGTTTCATGTGCCTACCTTTTTAGATCGAACCGTTTCTGAGCCTAGACCGCACTTCAACCGCTCGTTCTCTCACCGCGTCAAGGTCTTTCAGTTTTCGCATAGAGCCCAGTTGATTGCCGAGCCGATGATTCGAGCGAAGTGCCGGCTCGTTTCTTGCCAAGAAGTCCCAATAAAGCGTCGTGAACGGACACGCGTGTTCGCCGATTCTCTTTTTTGGGTCGTAACGACAGTCGGTGCAGTGATCACTCATCTTGTTGATGTACGCGCCTCCCGAGGCATAGGGCTTTGTCGACATCCGTCCACCGTCCGCGTAGAGCGCCATGCCAATCACGTTCGGCAACATCACCCATTCCGCTCCATCGATGAATGACTTCCACATCCAGTCCACGAGCGCACCAGGACGAACGCCCGATGTGAGTGCGAGATTGCCCAAGATCATGAGTCGTTCAATGTGGTGGGCCCATGAGCGATCATCAATTGCCTTCACGGTGTGCGATACACAGGCCATGTGCGTTTCGCCACCTGTAAACGACAGCGGCAACGGTTGATCAGCGTTCAGCGCGTTTAACTCTCGATAGTCCGGCATCCACAACCAATAGAGACCCCATACGTACTCACGCCAGCCGATGATCTGACGAATGAAGCCCTCGGCCGAGGAAATCGGAATACGTCCTTCATTAAATGCAGCGTGTGCCGCCTCGACAACTTCACGAGGATGAAGCAGACCAATGTTGAGATACGGGCTCAACATCGAGTGCGCAAGCTTCCATTCTGACGACAGCACCGCATCCTCGTGCGGGCCAAACAGTGGCAACACCTCGTCAATAAATTGATGAAGCCGTGCCAAAGCGCCGGTGCGAGTCGTTGCCCACAGCCCATCGAACGCTGACCCGAACGCGTCGGGTGCGCGCCGTGCAATGTCGGCAATTACGCGAGCATCAATTGCATCGAGGGGATCGACGATCGGACTTGGCCAAGAACGACCATCCTTCGGCGGCGGCTCTCGATTTTCCGCGTCGTAGTTCCAGGTTCCACCGACCGGCTTGTTGCCAGCCATGAGGATGTTCAGTCGTTGGCGTTGCCACCGATAAAAGTCCTCCATTTTGAGATTGGCACGGTCACCCGCCCAAGTTGCAAATGTTTCGGTGCTGCAGAAGAACTGATCGTTCTCGATCACGTTGACATCGAGTTCTTCCAACATTGCTCGGCCATCGAACGACATAGGCGACATCGCCTTTACCCGGTCTGGTTTGAACTCGGTGGCGTGAGCCGCGAACCCAGCCCGCAATGAAGGAGCGTGGCGATAGTCGACTGCGAAACCTTCGACCCGCAGTTCCTCGGCGAACCTGCGCATTGACGCCAGAATGAAATGAAGTCGCTGCCGATGCCAACGCCCCGATCCGACTTTCCCATCGCTCTCGACCATGAGCACTCGGGCCTCGCCCGGACGAACTCCAGCGAGTGCGCCGGTGTCACGACGAAGTTGATCGCCAAGAATCCATACCGTGTCCACGGCAGGAACTTAGGCGTTTACGAAGCAGCAGGAGGGGCCGAGTGCTGACGAATCCATGAGTGCATCGCGATTCCTGCCGCAACGCCGACATTGATGGAACGAGTGGAACCGAACTGAGCGATTGAACACACCATCGCCGCTGACGCACAGGCTTCGTCGCTCAACCCTGGTCCCTCTTGTCCAAACAGAAACATGGTGCGTTCGGGAAGTACTGCTGTCTCGAGCGGCACTGCGCCGGGAACGATATCGATCGCCACAACATTCAGATCGTTACTCGCCGACCAATCCACAAGCGCAGCGATGTCTTCGTGATGATGCACGTGCATATAGCGATCGGTGACCATTGCGCCTCGACGATTCCAGCGCTTCTTCCCAACAATGTGGATGCCAGCCGCATTGAACGCGTTTGCCGTTCGGACAACGGTTCCGATATTCAGGTCGTGCTGCCAGTTTTCAATCGCGACATGAAAGGAATGCCGGCGTGAATCAAGATCGGCAACGATCGCTTCGTTCGACCAATAGCGATAGCCATCGCCAACATTCCGCCGATCTCCGTGTTCAAGAAATTCCGGATCGAACCGCGGATCATCGGGCCAGGGCAAGGGGTGGGGTCCAACACCGACTTCACGATCCTCATTCTCTGGCGACTCATCGCCCTCGTGAACATCAACCATTGCGCTTAACGCCCAAGCAGAGCGGAGCCGCCCGCATCATCAAGTAAGAAGCGAGCCATCAGCCGTCCGATTTTTTCGCCATCGCCAAGTGCACATCGACGAGAGTCACGAAGGATGGTCGAACCGTCGGGCGCTGCCACAAGCGCGTCACAAACGAGTTCATTTCCGTCGATGACGACATATGCACCAACCGGGAGATCGCAATCGCCGCCAAGTTCGGCAAGGAACGCTCGTTCGGCATCGACACATACTCGACTTGGACCGTGGTCGATTGCAGCGAGCAAGGAAAGCGTCGAAGAATCGTCGACACCGCATTCGAGAACAAGTGCACCTTGCGCAACCTGCGGAAGCATCACGGAAGGCTCGAGCACCTGCGCGACTCGATCATTCATCGAAATGCCAAGTCGTTCGATCGCGGCCGCCGCCATCACGATGGCATCGAACCCAGCAGCCTTTTCAAGCCTGGTTGCAATGTTTCCGCGCAATCCTGAGAACACAAGGTCGGGACGCAGCGATGCGAGTTGCGCTTTCCGACGAATGGATCCGGTAGCGACATGTCCGCCGATAGGTAAACCGTCGATGGTTGACCCAACAAGAACGTCGCGCACATCGCCCCGCGCGGGAACGGCAGCGATCACAAGTTCATCGGGAGTCAGCGCAGGAAGGTCTTTGCCGGAGTGCACCGCAAAATCAGCGCGGCCGTCGAGCACCGCCGCTTGGATTTCTTTCACAAAGACGCCCTTGCCGCCCATGGCATCGATCGGAATGTCGAGGCGTTGATCAGCCATCGTCTCGACGATCACTTTCTCGATCGACAAATCGAGTCCATTGGCCGAAGCATGGTGCTGGAGCAGTTCTGCCACGTGATCGGCCTGCCATAACGCAAGAGCACTACCACGCGTTGCTAATCGGAGTGTCACTGCGTCGGGACCGCCCCCGGACATAGTGGGATCAGAGCTCAAAGAGATCGCGAAGGGCCTCGGCAAGGCGTTCACCGCGCGGCGAACCAGCAGCATCTTTCAACCGCACGGTTGGCTGATGCAGCAACTTGGCCACGATTCCCTTTGTGAGCGAATCGAGGGCCTCGAGTTGACGTTCATCGAGGTCGCCAAGACGGGTACGGAGACGCTCGAGTTCGGCAAGGCGTATTTCGTCGGACTGTTCGTGCAACCGAGAAATCAATGGCGCCACTTCACGAGCTGAACTTACCGCCAAGAAACGCTCGAGTTCCTCGCTGCACATTGCTTCAACTGATGCAACTTCGCGTCGACGTTCGGCCATGCCTGCTTCGGCAAATGCTCGAAGATCATCCATGTCGAGGATGGTGACGCCCGGGATGTCGGCAGCCGCAGGATCGACGTCGCGAGGAACCGCAACATCGACAACCAAAATTTCGCGCTCGCCCCGGGCTCGCATGACTCGTTCGATGTCTGCGTGTTCGATGATCATCGAGTTGGCGCCGGTGCCGGTGAGCAGAAGATCGACTTCAGAAAGAGCGGCGTCGAGATCGGCCAGACGGATTGCAGTTCCGCCAAGTCGCTCTGCGAGATCTGCAGCGTTCTCCCACGTGCGATTGGCAATGCGAATGTCGGAGACGCCGTTGCTGGCAAGTGCACGAACCATGCCCTCGCCCATTTCGCCAGCACCCATCACCAGAATGGAACGACCTTCGAGCGAACCAAGGCGTTGTGCGGCCATGGCGACTGCAGCGGTGGACACCGATGCGACGTGGCGGCCAATGCCGGTTTCGGTTCGAGCGCGTTTTCCGACCTCAAGTGCATGACGGAACAACAAATTGAGTTGGGACCCGGCAGCGTTTTCGGTCTGCGCAATGTCCCATGCCCGGCGAACCTGTCCGAGAATTTCGGCTTCGCCTACGACGGCCGAGTCGATGCCAGATGCAACGCGGAATAGATGCCCGGCAGCAGCATCGGCATCGTGAACGTAAAGGTGATCGGCAAGTTCTTCTGGATCAGCGAAGGCGAGTTCAGAGAAGAACGTGCGCAGGTCACCGTAGGCGGGGTGAAACTTTTCGGCGACGACGTAGACCTCGGTGCGATTGCATGTCGACAGCACCACGGCTTCGCTCACATGGTCTTGTGAGAGCACATCGTGCAGCGCTTTCGGCAGCCGAGCGTCGTCGATCGTGACTCGCTCGAGTAGAGCGAGTGGAACCGTTCGGTGATTCAGTCCAACGACTACGACAGACACGCCTGGAGGCGCTCCTTGGCTTCGGCGAGGCGACCCTCGCGGATGAGTTCCAGCATTCCCGAATCGAGCGCTCCTTGCCAGTCCAGACCCTCGGTCGACGTGCCTTCGGCCTGAAGCCGGGCTCGGTATTCGGTGAGGATCTCGACCAGTACGGCGTACTCAGGTCCGAACTCAGGACCATAGCGACGTCGGAGCCATGTTGAGAGGGCCGGCGAGGATCCACTGGTGGAGAACGTGACCAACAGCGGCCCCTGCCGGACTCGGGCTGGCAAAGCGAAGGCGCAGTTGGCCGGATCGTCGGCGCTATTGACCCAAATCCCAGCTGCTTCGCCCTCGACAAAGACCTGACGGTTCACTGCGGGATCGCTCGTAGCCGTGATGACCAGGCGATAGCCGTTGACCTCGCCGGTCTCGTAGGGCCGCTTGTGACAGATAACCCCATCGAGCGAAGCGAAATCTTCGAGGATTTCGGGGGCGACGACATCGACCACTGCACGACACACCACGAGTTCTCGGGCCTTGGACAACGCGACGGGACCGCCCCCAACGACCAAACAGCGACGGCCAGCTAGCGAAAGATTTACCGGATAGAGCGGTTCAGCGAATGGCATCGTCACACCCCCGAATTCTTTCCCGCAGCGGCGACACCGAGTTCTTCGCGCAACGCCGAACCGATGGAGTCGCGCTGACCATAAAAACTGAGCACCTGAAGTTCGAGAGCGAGATCGACTTTGCGCAATGTGGCTTGCTCCGGAACAGTGACCACCGCGGGCGCAAAGTTCAGAATCGATTTCACTCCTGCAGCCACTAATCGGTCAGCAACTTCCTGCGCACCGACTGCAGGCGTTGCAATGATGCCGATCGCAATTCCAAGTTCGTCAACCAACGCCGGCAAATCGTCAAGATGACGAATGGTGTGGCCGCCAAAGATTGTTCCGACTTTGGCTGGATCGGCATCGATCAATGCAGCAACAGGAAAACCACGGTCGCCGAATCCGCCATAGTTGGCGAGCGCCGCGCCCAAGTTTCCGACACCAACAATCGCCACTGGCCAATCACGGGTGAGCCCAAGTTCCCGACTCATCTGAACCAGAAGGTGATCTACGTCGTAGCCAACACCACGAGTCCCAAAGGAGCCGAGATAGGAAAGGTCTTTGCGAACTTTGGCTGCGTTCACACCAGCCAGTTCAGCAAGGCGCTCGGATGAGATCGTGGTGACGCCATCGGTCTGGACGTCGAGAAGGGTGCGCAAATAGACGGGCAGTCGGGCCACAGTGGCTTCAGGTATCCGGCGTTGGCGCTCCACAAATGACCACGCTACCGACCTTGTTCTCTTGTTCACAATGTGCCGCTGGGCCATGCCCCCTTGGGGCTCTGGCCCTGATCCCCCTTAGGATGTCGACATGCATGCCGCCCTCGCTGCCGCCGCCACTTTGGTGTCGCTGGCCTTCGCTCTCTCAACGGGCGAGCGGTGGCTCCGGAGCCGACAGCGCCACGAAGCGGCCTGGACGATTTCGCTCTTCATGTTTGCGCTTGGTTCGGTTTCGCTGTGGTGGGGAGCATCGGTCGGATGGGGCGAATGGTCGTTTAAGACCTTCTATCTGTTCGGGGCCATTCTCAATGTCCCGTTCCTCGCTCTCGGCACCATCGAACTCTTGGCCGGACCAAAACACGGCAAACGATGGATGGCCATCATCGCGATGCTTGGAGCGTTCTGCACAGGCATTGTCGTAGCAGCGCCCCTTACTGGGGTCATCAATTCCGAAGTGCTTCCTCAAGGCAAAGAAGTTTTCGGCCCCGGTCCACGAATTGCAGCCGCTGTCGGTTCCGGAGTTGCCGCGCTGGTCATCATCGGCGGAGCGGTCTGGAGCGCGTGGCGATTGTTTCGTGTGTGGCGCGCTGGCTCCGATACGCGTGCTCGCGGAACCGGCGCGCCTTCACCACGACGTTTAGCGATTGCGAATCTGATCATCGCCGCCGGCACACTCATCCTGAGTGCAGGCGGCATCCTGAACTCAGTGGTGAATGAGATGGACGGATTCGCCATTTCTCTTGTCGCCGGAATCTCTGTGATCTTCGTTGGATTCCTACTGACGAGTTCGGGAACTTCCGCTCAGTTGCGTGCTGTAGCTGAACCAGATGCGTGGCGAGCACCAAACGCAGACGTTGCCTAAACGGCTTGAACTGCTAGTGCGCAAGTACGAACAACTGCATCACTGCGGCAAACAAGATCACAAAGAGCAATGTTCCGACGGCGATAACGGTTCCTGGTCGCATTGTTCTTCCTCAGCTTCGGCGCTGGCCGAGTTGTACGGGCGTAATCACGCTTGGCGGGCGAGTTTCGTCGAATTGTTCAATGGTCACTGCAGAAGCGGTCGACAAACCAAGTTCTTCGGCAGCGGATCGCTTGTCGAGAACGATCGTTATAAGTCCGTAGGAATCGACGATGAGTCCGAGTTCATTGTTTTCAAGATCAGCAAATGTTGAGACACGCCGAGCCACACGAGAACCGTCGTCCATCACCAGACGTACGTGATCGTCGAAGTCTTCGAGCTCATCGGGGTCGACGTTGAGTTGCGCATTGCCGTAGTGATCGACCCACAAAACTTCTGAGTGGAGTCGACCCTCGTCTTCACGAGTCAATGGGATCATCGCTGGGAACAACGAAATGGGATCAATGGAAGGCCCAAGTTCGGCAAGATCGACACCGTTACAAAGATGAGCAGCCGCCGGTGCAAAAACATCGCGACCATCGAACGTTCCCGGCTCAGTCGTGAAACGGTACTCAGGATTAACGATTTCAACAGCGCGGCCGGCACCGCCGCACAATTGAACGACCGGTGCCAGGACGCCATTGTCGGGGCCGACAAGAACTGATGAACCGC
This sequence comes from Bifidobacterium breve, assembly GCA_945878645.1. Lineage (GTDB taxonomy): Bacteria > Actinomycetota > Acidimicrobiia > Acidimicrobiales > Acidimicrobilacustridaceae > Acidimicrobilacustris. The sequence continues at coordinate 19,112 of CAMCTW010000012.1, read as the reverse complement.
CACCAATTTCCACCGCAATTGGTCGGCGCGGAGTACCGACCGTTGGGTCGATCACGGCGACAACGACACCGGGAGCGAGATAGTTCGCTGCCCGCACCAGAGCGAGTCCGCCTGAGCGAACGTCGTAGGGCGCAATGTCATGCGTGATATCGATGACTCGAACTTCGGGTGCAATCGATCGAATGATTGAATGCACAACACCGACGAATTCGTCGACGCGGCCGTAGTCGGAAAGGAAGGAAACAGTGTCGTAGCGCGGCATGGAACGGTTACGTTACCGGCAGGTCGGCGACGTCAGTCCAGACCGAGTTCACGAGAACGTTCGGTTGCTGCAGCAACGGCATCGAGCACCGCGGAACGGAATCCACCTGATTCGAGGGCACGGAGGCCAGCAGCAGTCGTTCCCCCCGGTGAGGTGACCTGCGCCCGCAGGGTTGCGGCCGCTTCACCGCTTGATTCAAGGAGGCTGGCCGAACCCAAGAGTGTCTGCACCGCAAGCACTTCGGCGACATCTCGAGGAAGCCCAACAAGCACACCAGCTTCGATCATGCTTTCGGCCATAACAAACACGTAAGCGGGACCAGAACCGGAAAGGCCGGTGACCGCATCGATTTTGTCTTCGGGTACTCGGACCACAACTCCAACCGCTTCGAGCACTGACGCTGCCCAATCGAGGTCAGCCTCTGTGGCCGACGAGCCTGCGGCAATTGCTGCAGCACCCGCACGAACGACTGCAGGAGTGTTCGGCATGGCCCGCACCACTGCGATGCCATCGCCAAGTGATTTCTGCAATGAGGTGGTTGTGACGCCTGCAGCGATCGACAACACGCGTTTTGCACCCGCTTCCGCCAATGCCCGACAGGTGTCGGCGACATCACCGGGTTTCACGGCGATGACCGCGCCGTCAGCCTCGACGAGCGAATCGCTCACAACAACGCCAGGGAAAAGTCGTGTCAGTTCTGAGCGCCGATCGGCGACGCGTTCGACAACGGCGAGTTCACTTGGTTCGGCCCAACGAGCATCGAGAAGTCCCCCGAGAAGGGCTTCTCCCATGCGACCGCCACCAACAATTTGAAGTCGAATCATGGTTAGACGCTACCCAATCGGCGCGAGTCGACCTCTACCGATTCACACTCGCTACCGAATCGTTGTCCGGGTGGTCGATCCGACACACCCACTTCCCCGATGAATGCAGCGGTTCGTGCCACCCGGACGACCGTGACAGTAAGGCCCGGCAGTTCGATGGCGCATGGGCCAAACGAGCGATTCGCCCGCGCCTATCGCCACTAGTTCGTAGCAAAACGCGTGGCGAATCCGATGCGCAGCGCCGGCAAGAAGAACTGCTCGACATACATGTAGATCGACCCGAGGATTCGGTCGAGTTCCCCATCGTCAATCGCGTGAACTGGAAGCGAGCCGGCAAGAAAGACGGCGTCTTCCTCACCGATACAAAATGACATCCCGTTGACTTTTCGATTTCGCCGGAGAAGATGCTCGAAAAACTGCGCATGGTTCTCGTCGGGAGCTGGAATCACATAGGTCTCGTAATGCAAGGTCCTCTGACGCAACGTGAACCAAATCGTGAAGATGTCCTTGCTCTCGCCAAGAACTCGGATATACCAACGACGTTCCGAAGGCTCACCGCGTTCAACTGCTGCAACTATCGGATTCGTGGCAAGTTCATTTGCCAACCACTCGCTGATTTGGATCTCGATCAGATCAAGTTGCTGTTCATCAGCGATGTCATCGGCCATGGGTTATCGGCATTCCACTAGTGCGCGAGAGGTGAGATCGGCATACAAACGGCGCAGACGGGCCGCCGTTGTCGACCATGTGTAGTGCGACGCACTTTCGGCGGCGGCTGCAGCAATCGATTGTGCGAATGACGGCGTATCGAGAATGGTCCCGATCGCCTCGGCATACTCGCGAGGGTCACGGTTATCGATCAGGAAGCCAGTGACTCCGTCATCGACCAGCGTTAACAAACCACCGACAGCAGCGGCAACTACCGGTGTTCCACAAGCGGCAGCTTCAAGTGCGACGAGCCCAAAGGATTCAGAACGACTCGGAACAATGCACACATCGGCAGCGCGGTAGTAGGTGGAAAGAAGATGATGAGGCTGAGGCGGAACAAATCGGACACGCCCAGTCAGACCAAGCGCATCGACCAACGACGTTGCGGCGTCGAGTTCAGCGCGGCCTTCGGCGCCGCTCGCTCCGCCCACGACTAACAACAACGCATCGGGATGCGATTCGGACAACTCGGCCAATGCCGCGATCGCGATAGTCAGACCCTTGAGTGGCTGAATACGCCCAGCAAACAACAACACCGGGTGATCGCCAAGGCCGAGTGCAAAGCGCGCGCCGCGACGATCCCCAGCGGAGAAGAACGCATGATCAACGCCCGGCGGAACTATTTCGATTCGGGTTGGATCGGCTCCGTACAACTCAACAAGTTGTGTCACTTCCGCCGCACAGTTAGCGAGGATCGCATCGGAACACGCAATGACTTCGGTCTCGGCCTGAATTCGACGCTCTGGTTCCGCATCGCCAGTTTCAGCTTTGACGCGGGCAAGGGTGTGAAACGTCGAGACCAGCGGCAACGACAGCTCGTGCTTGAGGCGATGACCGACCACGCCCGATAACCAATAGTTCGCATGGATCGCATCGGGTCCATCGGCCCGGCGCAAGTGCCGAGCAACCCCATCGCCGAACTCGTCAAGAACCTCAGGAAGGTCTTCCTTCGCAAGGTCAAGCGGGCCAGCATCGATATGCACTACCCGAAAGCCCGGCTCAACATCAACGAAATCGGGTTGATCCTCGGCCGAACGCCTCGTGTAGACCTCGGTTCGAACGCCAGCTTGTGCGAGCGCGCCGACGAGTTCGCGCACGTACACATTCATCCCGCCCGAATCGCCACTGCCAGGTTGCGCAAGGGGGGAGGTGTGAAGCGAAAGTACCGCTAGAGATTGCATGACCCCTCTACGTTACGGGGAGAGGACCCCCAGAAACACCTTCAGGGGTTCGGACCGCTCCAAAACTGTGATCTCGGGTGGCAAACCTCCCATCCCCCGGCGACGTCAGCCGATACGGGAGAGATAGTTGCTCAGCATCCAACACCACACCGGGGCAACGACCAGCCACACATCAAGCCGTCGAAGGGCTGGACCGGCGGACTCTGAGGTTGGGGCCAATACCGAAGCCAACAACGCACCGAGGGGAGCAAGTACCGCGACAAGAGCGCCAAACACCCAACCGGCACGAGTCTCAAATGGCCCAATTTGGAACACCGCTTCAGCAAAGGTCACAACCATCACCGCTGCGATTCCCGACAATGGACCTTCGAAAATGCTTTCCGCTTCCGAACCCATCAGATAGTCGCCCGTTTCATAGGCACTGATGAGGATCAGCAGAACGACAAGCGCACCCATATCGGTACGTCCGGTGAGTACGACCGAGCCAGCAGCAAGCGCAGGAAGAATCGTCGACCTGAGTCCAACAAGAACATTGCTCCGAAGAACGCCACTGACAACAACAACTGTTGTCGCAACGATAAGACCAGCTCCAAATCCAATGGAGCCAGCGAGTGCGGCAATCGGAACGACTGCGGCAGCAACACCGCTAACGATTGGATTGGATTTTCGCCCGGCATCAACCCATGCGCGAACAGTTTGCATTGCCGCCACTGCTGCAAGCACCGAAAAGAGCACGGCAACTGCAATCGTTCCCAAGGCGCAAGCCGCGCATGCCGCGATGAACCACAGCACACCTAACCGCGCGTGTGGGCCGTCTGGCTTCGGGAGATAGACGAGTCGACGAACAATCGTTGAATTGGCTTTGGTGCCACTCACGAGTACCCACCAGAAACAGGCGGAAGCACTGCAATTTCATCGGCGTCAGTGACGGCAGCGTCGCCAGTGACGGGCTCGCCATTGCACCACACACGACTCGTTGCCACGACCTCGGCAAACGCAGGTCCGTAACGTCGGGCCGCCTCGCCAAGAACTTCGTCGACGGTTGACCCCGGAATCTCATCTCGGCTTGTGCCGGCCACTTCCCGGGCCGAAGCGAACAGACGAAGAGAAGCCACGAACAAAGGTTACGTGGTCACCGACTCACCTCGGTCTCGATGGTCGGGTACCGTCACGCCGTGACCCGCCTCCTACTCGTCCGCCACGGACAGTCCGAATGGAACGCCGTAGGCCGTTGGCAGGGAAAGGCCGACCCCGAACTCACCGACTTCGGCCGACAGCAGGCATTCCATGCCGCACAGCAAATCGGCTCGGTCGACGTCATCGTTGCCTCACCGCTCGTTCGCGCGTTTGAAACGGCACAAATCATTAGTTCTCAAATTGGCGTCGGTCCCATCGTGATCGATCCCGATCTCATGGAACGCGACGCTGGCGAGTGGGAAGGCCTGACCCGCGCCGAGATCAACACCGAGTGGCCGGGATACCTCGGCCACGACAAATGGCCTCCTGGCTACGAACTGCACGATGAATTGCTTGTTCGCACCCGCGCAGCACTCGACCGTATCCACACCGAGTACGAAGGCGCCGATGTCCTCGTGCTCACGCACGGTGGCGTGATCGGCACTCTTGAGGTCCAACATTCTGAACAATGGCAACGCATGCCGAACCTCGGCGGACGCGTGTTTGTCCACCATGGCGACCGCCTCGAAATCGGCGAACGCGTGGTTCTCGTCGAGGACGATGAAATCACCATTCCCGATCAGATTTGAATGATCCGATGACCGAGCCCCAACGTTCCTCGCTCCCAGTAGAGATCATTAGGTCGCGGCGTCGTCGAAAGACGGTGCAGGCCACCATCGTCGACGGTGTCATTCGCGTCCAAGCACCCGCTTCTATGTCCGAGCGCGAACTCAATGAGCATGTTCATTACCTAGTCGCTCGTCTCGAACGCCGCTTTCGATCTGAGACCGTCGATCTCGAATCACGCGCGCTGCGCCTGTCAAAACGATTCTCACTTCCCAAAGCCACGTCAGTGGAGTGGGCCGATCAGCAAAGTCAGTGGGGATCGTGTACGACGACGAATGGTCAAATTCGAATCTCGAACCGGCTAGCGGCGTACCCGCCATGGGTTCTGGATTATGTAATCGTCCACGAACTCGCTCATCTTGTTGAAGCGAACCACTCTCCCGCGTTCAGTGCACTCGTTGCTAAGTACCCACTCGCAGAACGCGCGCGCGGCTTTCTCATGGCCATTTCTTTTGGCGAAACCGGAATTGCTCAAGATGTCGACGGAGAAGCACCGCAACCGGAAGAAGAAACCGATTCGCCCCTCACGCTGTTTTAGAGCTCAGGCCTGTCTTTTTCGGCCTACGACCACACAATGCGGATGGAAGTAGCCCTTATCAAGGCGCGACATCTTCGTTTCGAGTCCGTCAGACGTCATAATCGCTTCGAGTTCAACAGCAGAAGGAAAGTTCAATGCATTGCCGTGGGTGATTCGCAGCACTTTTGTTGCAAGGAACTCTTGGAACTGCGCCATCTGTGCCTTGAACTTTGGCGAAGTGTCGACTTCCTTCACGACCAAAAGTCCATCAGGCGAGAGCGCTTCAACGCATTCGGCGAGCAGCGCTGTTCGGGCTTCGACTGGTAAAAGGTAAAGCACATCGGCGAAAACAATCGCATCCCAACCGCCATCAATGAGCGGCACATCGCCAGATGCTCGGTGTTCAAACGAAAGGTTTGCTTCACCATTGCGAAGGCCGAGAACCGACTGCTTAGCGAGCGCGATCTTTTCTCCATCGATGTCAATACCTACGACGCTGCGGTCTGGAGAGGAAATGGCGAGGAATGTCGTGAAAACTCCGTGACCACAACCGACTTCGAGAATGTTTCCTGAACGCGGCACCTGAACTTCAAGTGCCTCGAAAGGGGCTGTCCTCCATCGAATGTTTGTATGAAGGCGCGCCGACCGGGGTGAATCTCGCCACAGTGCAAGCGTTCGTTTCGCTGCCACCGAACGAGGTGGCCTCACATTCCCCACCTAGGAAGATCAGCAAAAGTCCCGAGTCGAAAGCCCGAGTCTTCAATCGCCGAGCGCACGGTGTCCGAACACAACGCAGTGAACTCGAGATCCCAGTTGTAGTTCCATCGGTAGCGGTCGCGTTCGGGGTCATCTGGTAATCCGGGGTGACTGCCAATTTCCGCGCTTGGCGCACCTGACGCGGCCAAGAGACCAACCGCTTGCACCATTTCTGTGGTGCCGAGTGATCCAGCTTCATCAAGACCTGTCGCCGCTCCTGTCCAGGCCCAGTGCCGTTCACGCAACTGCGCCTCGAGTTGACGCGCAAGACGTCGGACCACAACACCCACCGGACCGCGCGCATTCGACCGCGTCACACGCATGGCATGAACGCCATTCGCATCACCAAGATCGAGTAGCACTCGACTCACAGATGGCCAGAGATGAATGTGTTGATGCGTATCAAAATGATCGACAACAAGGCCCTCGCCAGAGATGGCTTCAAGTTGAGCAGCAAACTCTCGACGGAGATCATCGGGATCGATTCGACGAGCAGCAGCACGAGGCAAAAATGCTTTCCAGGTTGGCCAGAAATTTCCTCGTTTGTCGACCAGCGAAGGAACTTCGCGAGCCGATAGCAGCGGAGGATCCTCACCAACTGCAGTGAAATGGGCACCCACTCCAAGACCTGAGACATCGCGCAATTGCTTCGCCGAAGAACCAAACGCTGGCGCCACAGCGATGACTGACGTTGACGTCACGACTCCACGTTCATGAGCCTCAATGATCCCTTGAGAGACTCGTGCCGTGAGGCCGAAGTCATCAGCAGAAACAATCAGAATGGGTGCTTCGTCGTTTGACGACTTCACGAGGCCGCGCCGCCCCCTGAGTTCCATGGCTGGCGCACCTCAATCGGTAATGGTTCGAGCGATTGGAGCTCGCTACGGAGTTCATACATCTCGCGAAGAATCTTGAAAATCACCGAGTTCGAAGACAACGTGGAAATTCCGCGTGTGCGTGGGAAGTAATCGACGCCGAATTGCACGATGCTGAATCCGAGCTTCTGAGCACGAGCAAGTAACTCAACGTCAATGAACGAACCCTCGCTCTGGAGTTCCACGTTGTCGAGCAGTGTGCGCCGCATGAGTTTGAAAGCAAAATTCATGTCACGAAGGCGTAACCCGAACATCGTTTGAATCAAGTGGTTGTAGACGTAGCTGTAAACGAGACGACGAACACCTTCACCCGTGCGATCGAATCGATACGCGCTCACAACGTCGGCTTCGTAAATCCGAAGCAGTCGAACTGCCTTCGACACTTCCGCCATATCGAATGGGAGGTCGGCATCGGTATAGAGCACGATCTCGCCCTTGGCGTTTTCGAAGCCCGTCTTGAGCGTGCCACCAAGCTTTCTATTTATTTCGTGATGAACAACTGAGATCCGCTCGTCGGCCGCTGCCATCTCGTCGGCGATCTTGCCGGTTGCGTCGGTCGATGCGTCGTTGATGATGAGAACATCACAGCGAGCGATCTCTCCCGCTTCGATCAACGCATCGCCTGCTTCGAACGCTGCCGCGACGGCGCGTTCGATCGTCTCTTCTTCGTTCCACATTGGGTAGAAAATCGTGAGACTCTCGAAATGCGCCATGGCCTCAGGCTACGTAGTAGCCACGCCCAAATGCGAAGACCCATACCAGTAGGACAATTCCGCTGATCGACCACCACCCCCAGCGCAGTGCCCGACGATCCGCCAAAAACCCACCGAGCACAAGGAAACACGGGAATGTAGCCAGCAGATAACGGCCTGTCCCCTGAAAATCTTTCGTGCCCACGAGGGCAATCGCCAGCATAGAGAAGCAGTACAGGCCATAGCCCCAGCCGAACTTCTTCCAGACCTGCCAGGCCAGAAAGAGGAAGCCCAGAGCAAAGAGCCCCTGAACAATCACCGTTACGGCGTATTGCACTTTTTCAAACGTGACGGTGTCGCCGTTCTGAAACCAATCCCACGACCAGCGCGGCAAATTTTTAATCTGCTGGAACCACGTGACCTTGAACCAAGTCCTTGGGCCTGAGCCCTGATCCCATCCCGGAGCGCGCTGCACTTCATTGAACGCCAGTGGATGACCAAAACGAATGCCGAGATAGGTCATGTAACCGACAAGACCTCCCAGCGAAAGCAGCACGCCAGCGTCAGCAGGGCGCAGTCGGCGCCACATCACGCGCGGTCGCCAGCGAGATTCGCCCGATTCGATCACATGCCGGCGCCAAAGAGCAACGGCAACGAGTCCGACGATGAGCGCAATGCCAACTGGTCGGGTTGCGGTTGCCACTGCGCCAGCGAGACCCGCAAGGATCGTATGATCGCGCTCGAGAAGAAGAAACGCTCCGACTGCGGCAAATAAGAAAAGTGCATCGCCGTACACCGCGCCGAAGAGATAGAAGACGTAGGGATAGAGCAACAGCGTGATGAGTGAAACACGCGCAACTCGATCGGGAACTCGATCGCGGAACCAACAAAAAATGGCAAGGACAGCACCAAATCCGCACACGATCGTCACCAACGATCCGAGCAGTTTCACTGACAGGGTCGTGACGGAATGAAGCCCCCACAATGTCCCTGGATAGGCCGGGAAAAACGCCACTGCAGACTGACTTTCTGAGCCCGCATACCAATAACCGGTGGTTGCAATCTGTGTGTACCAATTGCCGTCGAACCGAAGCCAACCGCCAAAGATTCCAGAACCCGCATAAGGGGCTACGCCGCCGTAGCTCGCAAACGGCCCACGAGCCCCGAGCCACACTGCGAGAAAGAGCGCAGCAAAGACAGCAGTCCAGAGTGCGGCTGCATCGACCCAAGGGGCGCGGCCCAACACCCCCGTTTTTGCTTCGCCGACGAGCTCTGATTCGCTCGGTATGGGGGAGGAAGGCACGACACGACGCTACCTGTGGCGTCGGCGAGGTCCGGGGAGACCGGTAACGTGTCGCTTCACGCCTCTGTGGCCAAGTTGGTTAAGGCAGCGGACTTTTAATCCGACGATCGTGGGTTCGACCCCCACCGGAGGCACCACAAAACGCTCGAAGCGCCCACCATTTGGTGGGCGCTTCGTCGTTCGAAACGGTTGCGGACGAGCGATCAGACCGGGGACTTACCCGTGCGAGCGGCCACAAGCAGATCGTTCCACTGAGCCTCAGTGATTTCTCCGCTCGTTCGGTAGACCACCTTGCCTTGCGCGTCGGTGACAATGAAGTACGGGAAACCCGAGATGCCGAGGGCAGCTCCGGCTTTGCCCTGCTTGTCGTCAACAATCGTCGGGACGCTCCACTTTTCACGACGCAGCCAATCGGCGGCCGGAAAGTTACCCTTCGCTGGATCATTGGACGTTGCAAGAGTGACGAGTTCGACGTCGGTCGGCATGCCATCTTTATCGAGCCACTTCTGAACACGCGGCACTTCGGCTTGGCAATGTGAGCACCAATGCGCAACGACCATGATGATCTGCGGCTTACCGTCGGCAGAAATAGTGAGCTGCTCGCCATCGAATTGCTGGCCGGTCACCGATGGGACCGCTGTTCCGACCATCGGATCGGCACCGCTATCTGGCTTCGGAGTTAGCGCCGTTCCAGACACCGCAACCTGGCCGTAGTCGAGTTTGCCTGAAGGAACAACGGTGCCGCCGCTCGGTGAGGCGCCCCCACCAGAGGAACTCGTTCCGCGACCAGCCACGATTGCGACGATGCCGACCGCGATCACGACTCCAACGATGGCAATCCAAATAAATGATGTGGACTTTCCCTTGCCCGAATTCGATGCAGCTCGAACGCGCTGTGATGCGGACTTGGATTTACCGGGACGGTTACTCACGCGGTTACCTCTACTTCTTCGGTGATTTCAAAATCACTGTCGGACGGATCACTTGCTAACAACAACGCAATCATGAACACAGCAGCTGAAAGTGCCATGAACGGAAGAGTGACGAAATCGAATTCGTTCACGAATTTGGTAGTGCACGGCGCGTCAGCGGTGCAGAACGAGGTTCCGGTTGACGGCGGGAACCACTGGATCCATGAGTGATAGGCCGAAATCACAATGCTGATGCTCAGAACGGGAACGGCATAGACCTTGATTGCCGCGTCGCGTCGCCACGCAGCAATTCCGAGGATCACCGACCATGGGTACAAGCAGATGCGCTGATACCAACACAACTCGCACGGCACATAGCCCTGCACCCTTGAGTAATAAAGCGACCCCGCCGTGGTGACAAGCGCAATGATCCATGCCAGCGGAAGCGCAACATTGCCTAACTGCGCTCGTGATTCAGCAAACGCGTCAGGATTTCCGAAGCGGCGTAGTAGCGCGCCCCCGACGATGGCTGCAGTACCTGCCCAACAAGCAAGAGCGAGCACTGCGTAGAAGAACGAGAAGGACTGGACATCCATGGGCCTGCATCTTCGCAGAATCCGAGCCTTTCTCCAACGCGACCGCTCTTCTCCCAGCCCAGCCTCCAATTCACAGGCTTGACGTGTCGGAGAGCCCGTAGGCTCGCAACATGAGGTCCTCGCACTCCGGCACCACCGTCATAGCGGCCGTCGACTTTTCCGATCATGGCGAGCGAATCGTCCGAGAAGCACTGCTCCTGGCCCGTGCTGCCGGGTCTTCATTGCATTTGGTGCATGTCGCGGCCGGCGAACCCATCCTTGCTGGTTACGACAAAGAAGACATCAGTTCCTTCACCCGTTCCACTCGCGCCGGCGAACTCACCGATGAGCATCGCAAAGTCAGAGAACTAGCAGACACGCTCATCGACACCACCGGGGTCGAGGTCCATCCTCTGGTGATCATGGGGCCGGCGTCGGAAACGCTGCTCACCGCGATTGACGAACTCAACGCTTCGCACATCGTCTTGGGCACGCACGGCCACGGCGGAATGCATCACCTCATGTCTGGCAGCGTGGCCCAAGAACTCGTACGGCGCAGCAATGTTCCAGTCCTTCTCGTGCCCGTCGTCAAGCGTTAACCATCGAACAGTCAACAATGCGTGCACCACGCAACCTGCCCGGTCGTGGTCGTCCACCCAAACTAACGAAGACGCCTGAACGCTAACTATGGAAACAACGATTGAAGGCTTAAGCAGCGACGACGTTGCACGGCGGATCAGTGACGGCCGTACCAACGATGTTCCGAATCCGACGAGTCGAACAATCAGTCAGATCATCAAGGCGAATGTTTTCACGCCCTTCAATCTCCTACTCGGCATTCTGCTTGCAATCATCCTTGCGGTCGGCGAGTACCGCGACGCGTTGTTCGGCTTTGTTCTTGTCGGGAATGCCCTCATCGGTATCGTGCAGGAGGTTCGTTCCAAACGATCGCTCGATGCGCTCGCAGTCCTCAATGCTCCGCAATCGACCGTTCGACGGGATGGAGTCGATCTATCAGTCGCTTCGAAAGACGTCGTTCTCGACGAGATCATCGTGCTCATGCTTGGCGATCAAATCGTTGTCGACGGTGAAGTACTTGAAAGTACGAACTTAGAAATAGACGAGTCACTTCTGACCGGCGAGGCCGAACCGGTCGACAAGGCGACCAACGAAAACGTGATGTCAGGCAGTTTCGTCGTTGCCGGAAGCGGCATCATGCGCGCAACTGCAGTGGGCGCTGATTCCTATGCATTCCGACTTTCAAGTGAGGCTCGACGCTTTTCGTTAGTGAAGAGCGAACTGCGGACCGGCATTAATCGAGTCATCGCCATCATCGGCTGGATGATGATTCCGGTTGCGCTCATACTCGTCAGTTCCCAACTCGCAACACACGACGGATTCGTTCCTGCGGTTCAAGGCTCAGTCGCTGGCCTGGTCGCAATGGTGCCCGAGGGTCTGGTTCTTCTCACAAGCATCGCTTTTGCAGTCGGTGCTACTCGACTGGCGAGCAAGAAAGTTCTCACCCAAGAGCTCGCAGCCATTGAAGGTCTTGCTCGTGTCGACACAATTTGCCTCGACAAGACAGGAACTCTCACCGAGGGGTCACTCTCACTTTCCACCGTTGAGCACCTTGGCAGCCAAACCACTTCAACCGTTGATCCCGGGCTGGTTCTCGCGGCCATCGGCGCGTCGGACAATCACCCCAATCCAAGTCTTGCGGCGGTTGTTGCCGAGTATCCCGACGGCCCGGGCTGGACGCTTTCCGATTCGATCGCGTTTTCCTCGGCCCGGAAATGGAGTGCCGCACAGTTCGCTGAACATGGTTCGTGGTATCTCGGTGCGCCCGACATCCTCCTTGACCACGCTGCCTCAAACGCCACCCTTGATTCTGCCCGCACACGAATGGAGCACTACGCGAGCCAGGGCCAGCGTGTGCTCTTGCTTGCGGCATCGCCTTCGGGGCTGAACGGTGAAATTCCTCCCAACGGACTCGAGCCAATCGCACTCGTTGTTCTCGACGAGCAACTTCGCGAAGCCGCACCGCAAACAATCTCGTATTTCGGAGAACAAGGTATCGCTGTCAAGGTCATTTCGGGAGATAGCCCCGTCACCGTCGGCGCTGTCGCTACGCGGTGCGGTGTCCCGGGGGCGGATGAGCCGATCGATGCGCGCACCCTGCCTGAAGATCAGGAAGCACTTGCTGATGTACTCGAGAAGCACTCGGTGTTCGGACGAGTTACTCCTCAACAAAAGCGGGCGATGGTGCACGCATTGCAATCTCGTGGGCACATTGTTGCGATGACCGGCGACGGAGTGAACGACACGCTCGCTCTTAAGGACGCCGACGTTGGCATCGCTATGGGTTCAGGTTCGGCCGCCGCACGCGCCGTTGCCCGTTTTGTACTTCTCGCGAATGACTTCTCTGTATTCCCCTCAGTCGTGAATGAGGGACGCCGAGTCATCGCCAACGTTGAACGCGTTGCGAACCTCTTCCTCACAAAGACGTTCTACGCGGTAGTGCTCGCGATCGTGGTTGGCCTTGGGCGGTTCCCCTTTCCGTTCCTTCCGCGCCACTTCACCATCATCTCGGCGCTCACCATCGGTATCCCTGGCTTCGTCCTTGCTTTGTCACAAAACAATCGCAGAGCAATTTCGGGTTTCCTCCGCCGAGTTCTACGGTTTGCCATACCGGCGGGTGTGATCGCCGCTACGGCAACCCTCGTTGCCTATCTCATCGAGCGCAATGCCGATGTGCCTCTTGACCAAGCACGGACGGTCGCAGTGATCACGCTCTTCACCATCGCTATTTGGGTCCTAGCAATTCTTTGTCGCCCGATGTCATGGTGGAAATACCTACTCGTCATCGCCATGGTGCTCGGCTTCATCGGCACACTCGTCATACCCGGTTTGCGAAATTACTTCGATCTTCCACTTCCCGACCCGCGTGACATTGCGACTGCCATCGGCATCGGCGTGATAGCAGCAGCCATCATCGAAGTCGGTTGGCGCATGACCGACTGGTCGATTCCCCAGCCGGCAACAACTGACTGACCTCGCACTACGAGTTCAGTCGCTCCGATTGAACAATGCGGAACGCTCGTGGTTTCGGGTGTTCCTGGCTAGTGGCCAGTGTGGCCAAAGCCACCCTCGCCTCGCTCTGATTCGCCAAGATGTTCAAAGTCGTCAACGGGTCGCAGCACCACATGTTCGACTCTCTGCACTACGAGTTGCGCAATCCGCTCACCGCGCTTGATCTCGAACGGTTCGCTGGGATCAGTGTTGATCAGCAACACCTTCAGTTCGCCGCGGTAACCGCTATCAATGAGCCCGGGGGTGTTCAGGCAGGTCACTCCGTGTTTCAGCGCCAGACCACTACGCGGCTGAATAAACCCAGCGTGACCTTCAGGAATCGCGACCGCAATGCCAGTTGCGACGAGCGCTCGCCCTCCAGCTGGAAACAGCACCACGTTTTCTCTCGCCAAAAGATCGAGCCCGGCATCGCCCACGCGGGCATAGGACGGCAGCTCTAAATCGGGGTCGAGACGCATTACCGGAACTTCAAGCACCTGCCGATCGTAGGACGGTGCGTAGGATCCGGTCATGCTCGCTTGGATTGATCTCGAAATGACCGGCCTCGATACCGCTAAAAACGTGATCGTCGAGATCGCAACGCTCCTCACCGATGACTCGCTTGAGATCATCGCCGAAGGTCCTGATCTCGTGATCCATCAACCGCCGGAAGCCATGGCGCTTATGGACGAAGTCGTTGTCGGTATGCATACTCGCAGCGGATTGCTGCCTGCGATCGAAGCATCGACTATCAGTCTTCAAGAAGCCAATGAAGCCACCATGGCCTTCCTGCGCGAACACATCGCCGAGCCGCGCACCGTCCCCTTATGCGGAAACTCCATCGGCACTGATCGTCGATTCTTGGCGACCTACATGCCAGAAATCGAAGAATTTCTGCATTACCGATCGGTTGATGTTTCGACCCTGAAAGAACTCATCAAGCGCTGGAACCCGACGTTGCTTAAGGGAGCTCCCCGAAAAGCCGAAGGACACCGTGCTCTTGATGACATCAGGGAAAGTGTTTATGAACTTCGCTACTACCGCGACACGTTCTGTCTCCTCGCTCCCGAAGAAACAGCGCCGGAAGCGTAACGAGCCCTAAACCTGGGCAACTGAAGGCCACGACCTCGGCTGGCGGTAGTGTCGGATGTTCATGGGGGAAGCGCAAGATCACAGCGGACATGCACATGGTGCTGAGGCGCCACGCGTGCTGCGTCAGGAACAGGAAGACGCGTCCACCGAAATCACTGAAGTGGCGCGCGGCATTCTTCGGCTGCAGCTTCCGACCGACTTCACCGGCCTCGGGCATGTGAACACCTACGCGATCGAAGATTCACGCGGATTCACGTTGGTCGATCCCGGTCTGCCTAGCGATGAATCTTGGGCTGCGCTTCAAGACCGCATGCGCGACGCAAATATTCCTCTGGCACGAGTGCACACCGTTTACATCACGCATTCGCATCCCGATCACTTTGGGGGCGCGCATCGACTTGTCGAGTCCAGCAACGCCGACATCCTGACTTCCACGATGTTTCGCAAGTGGACAGATCTTCTCGACCTCAACGAAACGCCGCTTGAACCGCTCGATCCAGCCGACGCCAGCGAGGCCGGAACAATCCTCGATGCCATTGGTTCGACTGATGAAGCCGAGATGGAACAGTCGTTCCCGGGGTTCAAGGCATTTCGCGACCGCATCCGTGCGGCAATCGCCGATGGCCGTATTGAAGAAGTGTCATGGATGAAAGCTCCACGACCCACAATCGTTGTCGACGATGCTCAACGCGTGCGCATGGGCGATCGCGACTGGGTTGCCGTGTTCACTCCTGGACACACCCACGATCACCTATGCATGTGGAACCCCGAAGATGGGGTACTGCTTTCGGGAGACCATGTGTTGCCCACGATCACCCCACACATCGCTGGCTTCATGGGCGGCGATCCCCTGTCGAACTACCTGCATAACCTCGACAAAGTTGCCCAGCTCGAAGGGATCACCACGGTGCTTCCCGCCCATGGTCATCCGTTCACTGACCTTTCTGGCCGCTGCGACGCCATTAAGGATCATCACGCCTCGCGCTTGCAACTACTTGTTGACGCAAGCATGGAAGCCGGTTGGGCTCCGATCACAAAGTGGTCCGAATTCTTGTTCTCGCCGCGAAGTCGAGGGCCAATGGCTGATAGCGAAACTTACGCCCACCTCGAAAACCTCCGTCTGGCCGGCAAAGCAGAGCGCCGTCCTGCCGATGAAGGTTTCGAGTACCGCGTCGAGTCCTGAAACAAATGACCGCACCGGTTTCTGCAAAAGAACTTTTCCGGAGTCGTTCAGTCACGCCATTCCTCTTGGCGTCGGTCGCTTCAACGATGGCCGCGATGATTCAGATCACTGCTCTGGGCAAACAGATCTACGACATGACCGGGCGCGATCTCGACCTTGGCCTTCTTGGACTTGCCGAATTCGCACCAGCATTTTTTCTGATGACCGTTACCGGTTCCTTTGCCGACCGTTACGACCGCCGACACATCGCATCGATAGGCCTCATTGTCGAGGTCATCACCACCGGCATGTTGGCCTGGTACGTCTCGACCAACCCAACCGACACAACGCCGATCTTTGCCATCGTGATCGCATTCGGAATCGGGCGTGCGTTTGTCAGCCCCGCCACACGATCGATGCCTGCCGATATCGCGCCTGACGGTGGTCTCCCTCGCCTGATCGCGTTTCACGTTGGCGGATGGCAGGCCAGCGCCATTATCGGACCAGTAGCCGCAGGCTTCCTGTTTGTCGGCTCACCTTCTTGGCCGTTCATCGCGTGCATGATCCTGGCCGCAACTGGAGCGGTGCTGATTCAATTCGCCAAGCCCCGCCACGACCGCGTTGCACCAGGCGTTTCGCTTGCCGGCGGACAAGACGCGTCGCTTATTGAACTTGGTGACGAAATGCGACCGGCGGAAATGCTCGATGTCCTCGGCGAACACAACGCTGAACACATCGCTCATGGTTCGACGGCCCCGTCAGCAACTTCTGGCGTTAAAACGAAGAAGAAGCGCACATTCCATGAAGCCTTCGAGGGGTTCAGGGTCATTCGCCGCAATCCCGCACTTCTTGGCGCCATTTCACTTGACCTCTTTGCAGTCTTGTTCGGTGGCGCAGTGGCGCTGCTACCGGCAATCGCTGAAAACCGATTGAACGTTGGTGCTGTGGGACTGGGTTGGCTGCGCGCCGCCGGTGGTATCGGCGCAGCAGTTGTCACAATCCTGTTGAGCATCAAGCCGATTCGACGACGCACTGGGCCGGTGATGTTCATCTCCGTCGCCCTGTTCGGCGTGTTTACCATCACGCTTGGCCTCACCCATAGTTTCGCGATTGCGTTTCTGAGCGTCATGCTGCTGAGTGCCGCCGATTCGGTCAGCGTGTACATCCGCAGCACATTGGTTCCGCTCGTAACTCCATCTTCGGCTCGTGGCCGAGTGATGGCCGTCGAAGGCGTGTTCATCGGAGCTTCAAACGAACTTGGCGCGTTTGAATCCGGTGTTGCCGGTCAGCTACTCGGAACCGGTCGGGCCGTCGTTCTCGGTGGCGTTGCCACAATCGGTGTCGTCATCGCTTGGATCGTTTTGTTCCCGGTCTTGTGGCGCTACGACCGATTCCCCGATCACCCACCGGACTAACGCACGAATCAGTTTGGTTTGATCGTCGACCAAACGCTGCGAGCGCCGTCGCCTTCGACCTTGCCTTCTTGCGCCAGCTTTCGCAGATGTGCATGCACCGAGCGTTTCGCCATCGGAATGAGAATCGGGTCAAGGTCGACGTAGGCCGCTTCAACAAGTTGCCCAATTCGTGCACTTCCCATTTCGATCATCAGATCGTGCAATTGCGCTTCTCGTTCAAGCCGATGCGCGACGTACCAGTCGATCACCGCATTGGGGTCAGTGATGACGTGTCCGTGAGCCGGCGCAATCGCTAGCGGTGTCAGCGCCCGCACCTTGGCCAATGACTCGAGATAGGCGCCCATATCGCCATCGGGTGGCGTAATTACCACTGTTGAGCCCTGCATGATGTGATCGCCGGTGAACAACAGACGTTCGCCTTCAAGGAAGAAACAAAGGTGATTGCCGGCATGACCCGGCGTGTGCACTGCGGTGAGCGTGAACTCATCGGCCGTGAGTTGGTCGCCATCACGAAGTCGCTGGTCAGTCTTGAGGCCATTGCGATTACTCCACGCCATCACCTTTGCACCGGTCGCAGCCTTCAATGCAGGAACGCCCGGCGAGTGGTCAGGATGTGTATGGGTACAGATGATCCAACGGATACGACCTTCGGCCGCTTGGAGAATCGCCGTCGTGTGTGCTGCATCTTCCGGACCGGGATCGATGACGACAACCTCGTCGTTTCCAACGAGATACGTGTTGGTTCCCGGGCCGGTCATATGGCTCGGATTGTTCGCCGTGATACGACGAACCAGCGGCGAAATTATTTGCGGCACTTCATGAATCAACGGCGGTACAGGGGAGAAGGTGTCAGTCATTCGCTGGCCCAAGCTCGATCGACGCGTTAGGTGGCGAATGCCCAGGCGTGACATCGCCCACCCATTCCACCTCGACAACATCACGGCGACCACGCGCGAAACCGACCACTGACGCCATACGGGTCCACCGACGGACTAGACGACGACCAACTGGTCGTCGGAGTGGCCCGATAAGCAACAGAAGCCCAATCGTGCCCGAGATGAATCCGGGCACAATGCACAACACGCCGGCGATCGCCAACACTGCTCCGTCGAGCATTTCGTCGCCGGGGAGTTCGCCGCGATTGGCCGCAAGTCGTGTTCGGCGCATCACGCCGATCCCTTCGCGTTTCACAAGCCAGGCACCGAAGGCGCTCATGGCGATGAGCAGCGCAATCGTTGGGAAGATGCCGATCGCGTCGGCCACGAAGATGACGACACCCAGCTCGATGAGCGGGAAGACAACAAACACGAGGAACAGGGTCAGCGCCACAACGTCAGCGTATCGGTGAGGATCTCGGGAAGGCCGTCGTGTTGTGGGCACTTGACCGCAAAAATGCCCCAGCGCCGGGTCGGAAGAACCGAACCCGACGCTGGGTCTGCAGCGAGCATTGGTCCCCCCGAACCAATGTCGCAGGCCTTTCAGACCGCGTGCTGTGTCAGCAGGGCCTTTCGTTCAAGTTCATTGAGTCCACCCCAGATGCCGTGCGGTTCACGGATCGACAGGGCGTAATCAAGACAATCTGGTTGCACCGCGCACTCGGTGCAGATCTCTTTGGCTCGGTTCTCGCGCTGAAGTTTGTCTTCCTTGCGCTCAAATTGTGAGGGCGGGAAGAACACCACGGCTTGTGGTCCCCGACATTCCGCCTCCATCTGCCAATCGACGTCAATACGTTGAATGCTCATTACAGAACTGCCTCCCTACTCCGGATGGCGAACGTACAACCGGGCTCGCCTCCATTGCAAGAAAAAATGCGACGAATGTCACATCCCGCTCAATGAGAGAGGAAGGCCGTCAGTCAGCAGCCTGATCATCCTCTGAATTCTCAGCCGTTTCGGCGGGAGATTCGTTCTGCCCCTTGGGATCGGAGCCTCCGGAGCGATCGCGATAGTCCTTGGCCCCACCCGTTT
>CAMCTW010000011.1 GCA_945878645.1 Bifidobacterium breve | reverse complement strand
TTCAAGCGCAGCGTCGTCAAGATCGCCCGAGGCCATAAGGCGCGCTGCCATTCCGTCAGTGAGCATTCCCGGCCCAACGCAATTCGCGCGCACACCGAATCGTCCTTCTTCAGCAGCGAGTGCCCGAACCACGGCTTCAACTGCGCCCTTTGTCCCAGATGACAGGCCATCACGAACTGGGTAGCGACGAGTCGCTGCAGTCGTTACCGCAACGATGCTTCCCCCCGCTTTTCGTAACTGTTCAAGTGCAGGCTGCACAACATTGAAAAAGGCAATCGCTTCGCCTTCGATCTGAGCTCTATACGCCGAAGGTTCAACCCGACTCAGGTGCATCTGTGTGACATGCGGACCTGCCGCATGCACAAGTGTATGAATGCCTCCAAACTCTGCGACCGCTGCAGCAATCACCGATGCAGCTACCGACTCGTCAACAAGATCAGCGGGCATCGCCATAACTCGAACATCAAGCGACGAAAGTTCAGCAATGATCGCATCGGCTGCATGGCGATTTGCTCGATAGGTAAAAAGCACATCACTGCCGCGTTCGGCCAACATGCGCACGATCGCCGCGCCGATACCACCGCTGCCACCTGTCACCACCGCTGTCCCGCTTCGGCCTGCAAAATCTTCCACGTGTGCTCCCCAATTGAGACGTGCCCAATAACGGTACTTGCCTACAACACTCAGACGGACCGCTTCTCTGCCGCAATGCGACACCGAGCGCGACTCGCAGGAGGGTGAAGTTCCAGCATATTTGCTCCGGAACCCTCGCCACTCTCGGAAGTAGCATCTTCAAGTCGTGACTGCTGCTCCCAACCCCGCTTCTGCAACAGGCCGAGCCAAGAGCCTGCGACCCCGCGCACGGCTCGCTGTTGCTGCCGGTCGCTTCGTTGCTTGGACCTCTCGTGTCGTGCAATTCGGGACTGGTTCGGTGATCGGCGGACGCGTGTCATTACTTATTGACAGGAACCTTCTGTCGGAACTCACTGCATCTCGAGACGTCGTCATAGTGAGTGCAACCAACGGAAAAACGACAACAACGAAACTTCTCTCAAGCGCACTCGGCACCAGTCGACCAATTGTGTCCAATTGGTTAGGCGCGAATATGACCCCAGGAATCGTCGCTGCTCTCGCCACCGCCAACGCAACTGATACAGCGGTTCTTGAAGTTGATGAACGTTGGGTCGATTCGGTACTGCGCGCCACCAACGCAAATACGGTCGTGCTACTCAACCTCAGTCGCGATCAACTA
The DNA here is from genome assembly GCA_945878645.1 of Bifidobacterium breve. Lineage (GTDB taxonomy): Bacteria > Actinomycetota > Acidimicrobiia > Acidimicrobiales > Acidimicrobilacustridaceae > Acidimicrobilacustris. The sequence continues at coordinate 30,398 of CAMCTW010000011.1, read as the reverse complement.
GACCGAACACAAGAAGTGCGCAAACTCGCAGAGCAGTGGCGAATCGCACTTAAAACAACTCCGCCTCGCACCGTCGTTGCGAACGCCGATGATCCACTCGTGACTTGGGCGGCACTCGCAGCTCCAAACGTTGTGTGGGTTGGCACTGGTCAAGAATGGACTGCTGACGCCGCCGGTTGTCCCGCTTGCTCAGGTCGCATTGATTTCACCGACGCGGGTTGGGCTTGCACCGCCTGCGACCTTCGGCGCCCTTCGGTCGATGTGGCTCTCATCAACGGCGCCATTGCCATTAACGGCAGAACGATGAGCGGAGACCTTGCGCTTCCTGGTCGCGTCAACCGTGTCAATGCTGCGTTCGCACTCGCCGCCGCGTCGGCGATGGGGACTGACCTCGACCAAGCATTCGATGGACTCGACGATGTTCGCGAAATCGCGGGTCGATATCGGGTGGCCCAATTTGGCGACACTCGCATCCGACTCCTCTTGGCCAAAAACCCCGCGGGCTGGCACGAGGCACTCGAGCTGCTTGAAGGCCCATCGACGCCGCTCGTCATCGCCATCAATGCCCGAATCGCCGACGGCCATGACCCCTCATGGCTTTGGGATGTCGCCTACGAGCGCATTGGCCAACGCTTTGTCGTCGCTATCGGCGAGCGACGGCATGATCTGGCTGTTCGATTCCGTTACGGCAACATCAATCACATTGTCGCCGACGATCTCGAATCAGCCGTTGAAGTAGTTCGCCAATCCCCAAGCTACGACCCGACTCTTCCAATCGACGTTGCCTCGAACTACACCGCTTTTCAGGACCACCTTGAGCATGTAGGCGGTGTTCTGTGACGTCACTCCCGGCGACTCGACTGAACGACTCCGCAGTTCGGATTGTTTCGCTCTACCCCGACCTCCTTGGCACATACGGCGACGGAGGAAACGCGCTCGTGTTGTCTCGTCGCCTCGAATGGCGCGGAATCGCGATCGAACACATCACTGTCGATGCGGGCGAACCAGTCCCCGATTCTGCCGACTTGTACCTTGTTGGCGGGGGCGAGGACGGGCCGCAGGTTCAAGCGACTCGCGAACTTGAACAAAGCCAAGGCCTACATCGCGCTGTCGACAACGGCGCTGTCGTTCTCGCCATTTGCGCTGGAATGCAGATCCTTGGGCACCGGTTCCCTGATGCCAATGGAACGAGTCGCCCCGGATTGGGGCTTCTTGATTGCGAAACCATCCGCGTCGACCGACCTCGGGCGGTTGGCGAACTGCTGACAACGAGCGCACAACTCACCACACCCGAAGGAATCATCGAACTCGGTCAACTCACCGGATTCGAAAATCACGCTGGTCGAACAATCCCCGGCAGTCGTTCTCAAAGACTTTCTGCGGTTGAAGTCGGAGAAGGTAACGGCGATGGAACCGAGGGTGTCATCACCGGAAAAATCGTAGGCACCTATCTGCACGGTCCGGCGCTTGCTCGCAACCCATTACTCGCCGACGCACTTCTGGGTTGGATCGTCGGCACTTCGGCGATGACTCCACTTGATGACACTGACGTGGATTCATTACGCACTGAGCGAATTCAAGCTGCTCGCGATCACGAACTCGCTCCTCGACGCTCGTGGCGCGACATCCTGCGACGCTCATGACTTCCGAACCCACACGGCCGCGCGCTACGGCCGGTTCTATCGCGCAAATTGTGCTGGTCACGCTCACACTCGTGTTCCTAGTGCTCGGCGATATTCTTGCGTTCAATCAAATAGCAACGCAATCTGCAACTGACGCGATTTTGCCAATGATGGTGTTTTCAATCGGTGGCGCAGGCTTCGTTGAATTCATTCGCCAAGCGGTTTTCGGTCCAACGATGAAGGAACGTCTTTTCGCCCTCGTCCCTGGCGTAGTGAGCGCCGCAGCGCTGATCGGATGGAAGATGCAGTTCCCCGTTGGTTGGTCGATCATTGTCACCGCTCTCGCAGCAGCGGCCCTCGCCACAGTGGTCGTGCGCAAACTCTGGAGCCCCTCCACCGGAGGTGACGGCGACGCCACCCAGCTCATCGGCCTTCTTTGCCTCGCCCAAACGATTGTCTTTGTGTATCTAGCGGTGCTTGCTGCCGCCGATGCCAGCTCGAACCTGTTCGGATAATCCGCGACACAGAAGAGTCAGGCTGTCGAATCTGTACCCGAACAAGCACGGGCCCTCGACGAAACCGTAATGTGAGTGCATGACTATCAACGTTGGAGACACAATCCCCGCCATCGATCTGTTCATCATGGGCGCGGCCGGACCCGAAAAGGTCAACACCGCCGATGTACTCGGATCAGGCAAAGTCGTACTGTTCGCGGTTCCCGGAGCATTTACCCCGGGCTGCTCGAAGGTTCATCTTCCTGGTTTCGTCCAGCAAGCAAACGAACTCACTGGCAAAGGTGTCGACCGCATCGCCTGCATCTCCGTCAACGACGCGTTCGTCATGGGCGCTTGGGGTGACGACCAGCAGGTCGGCGACTCAATCACGATGCTGGCCGATGGCAACGGCGAATTCACTCAGGCCATGGGCTTAGTCATGGACGGAACCGGATTTGGCCTAGGCGTACGTTCAAAGCGCTACGCAGTCATTATCGAAAACGGTGTTGTCACCAATCTTGACGTCGATGAAAACGGTGGCGTCGAAGTCAGTTCCTGCTCGGCCGTAATCGGGCGTCTCTAAGCCTGCTCTTGTCGCGCAACACAGCACTAATCGCAATCGGGTCTGGGGAAACCCAGACCCGATTCGCGTTCGAGTTCAGATCGAACGAGCAGCGAGATAGCCGGTTCGAACCGCACCTTCGATATAACCAACGCTTGCAGCATCGCCTACAACGCGAACATCGAATCCATCGGCACGGAGTTGTTCGGCAACTGATTCGTCGGCGTTCACACCACTGGCGATAACAACAGCGTCGGAACGAACCGTGTGGGTCTCGTCTCCGACAAGGTAGGAAACACCACTCTCGGTGATCCCAGTGAGTTGCGCTCCGGTGATGAATGAAACGCCATGATTACGAGCCTCGAACAACGAGCGAGCACGGCGAGGATGCGCCATTTCGACACCCAGTTTCTCGCCTTCTTCGAGCACGGTCACACTCCGGCCGCGCTCAGCGAGGTACTCGGCTAATTCGACTCCGACCAATCCCCCACCGACAACAACGACTCGCTTGCCGATCGGCATCCATCGCTTCGACATCGATCGAACACGATCCATGCTCGACATGAACCCAAGGGATCGACCAATCGATACCATCAGACGTCGATGAACGGGCAGTCGAGAAGCCGCTGCTGGGTCATCGCCAGTCAGGAGTCCTCGCAGATCGTCTCCGGAGAACACATGGGGAAGGCCGGCACCAGGAATGTCCGGACGTTCTCTGCGCGCCCCTGTCGCAACGACGACAACGTCGGCATTCAATTCCCGAAGCAATCCGGCGGTCACCGGAGTCGAGGTGCGAATGTCGACATCAAGAAGCGAAATCTCGGTGCTCAAGTAGCGAACAAGTTCGGCGTTCATGGGAGTGGTCAGCGAGGAGAACCGGGCGGTGCCTCCCAGGTGGGGCGATTTTTCCAACAGCGTGACGGAATGACCGCGAACCGCAGCGACACGCGCGGTTTCCATTCCTCCGGGGCCACCACCAACGACCACAACCTTGCGTCGTTCAGTTGCCGGACGAAGTGGACCTTCGTCGTAGTGTCCGAGTTCGGCATTGACGGCGCAGATGGGCGCACCGTCCCAAAAATTCTGGGCCACACAAACAAAGCAGTTAATACATGTTCGAACACGATCAGGTTTTTCCGATAACAATTTTGCCGGAAGATCAGGATCGGCCAAAAGTTGTCGACCCATCGAAACGAAATCACAATCGCCGTTCTTCAGATGTTTTTCTGCAGCATCGGGGAAGATGCGACCCACGGCGATCACGGGAATCGATACTGACTGCTTAACGACCGCAGCCAGGCCCAGATACTGATCGGGTTGCCATGGAAGCGGACCATTGGTAAACCCAACACCCATTGAATTGGGCCCAGATGCCGATACATGAATCGCATCGGCTCCCGCTGATTCCGCAAGCACAGCGTATTCAGCGGAAAGTTCTGGGGTGATTCCACCCTCAACATATTCACGCCCATCAAGTCGCACGATGATTCCGAAATCGGAACCGCATCGTTTACGAATTGCGCTAACGACTTCGACGAGCAAACGGGCACGGTTTTCGACCGAGCCTCCGTACTCATCGTCACGAAGGTTGTAATGCGGCGACAGGAACGTCGAAATCAGATACCCATGCGCGGCGTGGACTTCGATGCCGTCGAGCCCGGCCTTCTGCACGCGCTCGGCGGCATCAGCAAACTGATCGACAACCCACACGAGATCATCGATGGTGGCGGCGCGCTGTTGAGCCCGCTTTCCCCCGGTGAGCCCCGCCATCTTCATCAACTCATCCATCGTGACGGAACTGAGATCGTTCTCGTCGGCTGGCAACGGGACCGACGGAACCAGTTGCTCACGATCCTGCATCGCATCAACACCAGCGGTTTTACCGTGATGACACATCTGCACGAACATTTTCGAGCCGTGGCGATGCGCCGCTTCAGCCAACCGCTTTAGTCCAGGAATGAATCGATCTTCGGAGAGTGCGGGCTGGTGGAGCGAGGTTGCGCCGATAGGCCAGGCCACTGCCGAAGTTTCAAGAATGAGGAGCCCCACTCCCCCGCGGGCTCTCGCCTCGTAGTGCGCGATGTTGAGGTCGGTGATTTCCCCGTCCTCGCAACTGTTTTGGTCCATGGCTGGCAAGACGATGCGGTTACGAGTTTCAACCGAACCAATGCGGCCCTGCGTGAGAAGTGTGGGATGTGGCACGCCGAGATCCTATGACCCAATCCTCCGACAAGCCTCGAGACGCGCCGGTGCCCCGCCGAGGCGGGGCACCGGAACTACCAGAATTGCAACACCTAGATGCTGCGAGAAATTCAGCTAACGACCTTGGCCTTCAGTTTGTCGAATTCGGCCTGATCGATGACGCCACGATCCTTGAGGTCGGCAAGACGGTGAAGCTCGTCGGCCGGCGTGGTGCCCGCTGCGTTGCGGATGTAGTTCTGCATCGCTGCATCTTGAGCCTTTGCGGCTTCGATCTCATGCTCGTGCATCTTGCCGCCACGAACGATGAGGTAGGCGAGAATGGCAAAAAGGTTGAAGGCGAGAATGGCAACAACCCAGATGGCCTTATGGAGGCCGCCCATGTCACGGCTGCGGAAAATGTCGATGAAGACACTGATCGCCAACCAGATCCAGATGAAGAGAAAAGTGAAGTAGAGCATGGCCAAAACAACCTCGCCGACACCCCAACCACTGCTCGCTGCAAACATTTTTTCCTCCTGTGTGCCACTGCTGACACGTCGAACCGCGCGGGACGAACTCCCGCGACCGCTAGAGACTACCGCTCGCAGATATACAGACGATGGTCTTCGAACATTTTTTGTTCCGCTACTGAGTTATGGCGTTATCGCTGTCCGCCACACCGGCTCTGGAGTTGCTTGGCGGCGATACATGGCCCGCTGCAGCGAATCGAGCAAGACATCGCGCGTCTCTCGAGGGTCAATAAGTTCATCAAACCCAAGGTTCTCGGCTGATCTATACGAAGCCTGCAACTCTGCGTCGCGCAACATCGCCGCTTCATCAGCATCGGCATTTGTGGCCCGGCTCATGGCGTTCGCTCCCATCGCCCCCAAGGTCGCTCCCGGATAGGCGAACGTTGCCGACTGATGATCAAAGCCAACGAGAGACATCACCATCGATCCGAATCCGTAAGCCTTGCGCAACGTGAGATGCAGTTTCGGACTCGAAGCCTGGGTTTGCGCGGCGAACATTCGTGCACCCGAGCGCAGAACTCCATCGCGTTCCGATGCGCTTCCTGGCAACATCCCTGGGTTGTCAGCGAGGAAGACCAACGGAAGATGGAACGAATCGGCGACCATGATGAAATGCGCGGCTTTATCGGCAGCAGCCGCATCGATTGAACCGGCCATAACGGTCGGCTGATTCGCGATCACTGCAACCGATTCGCCGCCGAGGCGAGCGAGCCCGCAGATCATCGATTGGCCAAAACTCGGTTGCACTTCAAACCAAGACCCATCGTCAACCACCACATCGAGTACTGCACGCATGTCATAGGCCCGACGCGAATCGCTCGGGATGATCGACAGCAGTTCGTCGGTAGAGCGGAATCCTTGGTCATCGCTCTGTTCGGCGGGGAGACGCGGCGCAAAGCTCCACGCGCTCGATGGGAAGAACGAAAGATAGACACGCAACATATCGAGAGCGGTCTGATCGTCGGGCGCAACGTTATGAATGAGTCCGCTTGGAACAGCGACAGAAGGTCCGCCAAGATCTTCCTTGGTTATATTTTCGCCAAGCGACTCGCGAACGACCGGTGGACCAGCAGTAAACACTGCGGCGTCCTGCGTCATCACGCTGAAATCAGACATGGGAACGATCAACGCGCCGTGTCCGGCCGACGGTCCCATGACAGCACTCAATACGGGGATTTTGCCAGAACACTGCGCTTGAATAAGGAGATCGGTCGGCGCGCGGCCGCCGCCTCCACCACCACGGTGACCAGCACCCTCAAGCAACATAATGAGCGGAATGCGCTCGGCTAAAGCAAGTTCCGCAAGCCGGTATCGCTTTGAAGAACTACCGGGACCGATTGAACCCGCCAGCACGGTGAAATCCTCCGCACCAATCATTACGGGTCTGCCATCGATGCGACCGGCACCAGCAACGATGCCATCGCCTGGCACCTCGCCAACGAGCGTTCCAAGTTCGCGAAATGTTCCTGGATCAAGGAGATAGTCAACGCGAGCCCGCGCATCGAGTTGACCTTTCGCGTGTTTCTTCGCGAGACGTTCTTCGCCACCCATCGCGCGCGCTGCGGCGCGACGTTGCGCGAGGTCATCAAGGGCCGGGCCCCACCCACCGGGAAGCTCAGATGGATTCGATTCGACGCTTTCGCTCACGGATTCTCCTGCTGCAGTTCGATCAGAGCCGGGGTGGACGCATATCCGGCATCGCCCGAAGCGTATGGCCCCCGTCCACCGTGAGATGTTGACCGGTAACCCAACTTGATTCGGGACCAGCAAAATAGCGAATGGCATGGGCAATATCGTCAGCCTCACCCCCGCGATCGATCGCCTGTTGCTCGAGGAATCGGGACAAAAGTCCGGGGCTTTCAAACATCCGAGCCGTTGACTCGGTACGCGTCAGACCGGGTCGGACCGAGTTCACGCGGATATTGCGCTCTCCGAGTTCGTCGGCGGCGACGTCGACCAGCGCATCGACAGCAGCCTTGCCTGCGCGATAGGACGCAAGTCCTCGGGTGGAAAACACCGCCGCCGTGGAAGAAACAGCAACAAAGGAACCGCCATTGGTCATCATTGGAGCGGCGTAGTGCAACAGCATGTAGACCGGACGCACGTTCTTATCGACCTCTGCACTGAACGCGTCGCATTCATAATCAAGGACGTTCATTGGTGTTCCCCCGCCCGGCACAGTTACAGCGATATCGAGTCGCTCCCCTTCGCTGGCCACCTCAACAGCACGGGCAACGTCTGTCTCGACCATCGTGTCGCATGCGACCCATGCAACCGACAATCCCTCTGCCGCGAGTAACTCGACCACAGACGCCATTCGCTCTTCGCCTCGAGCAGCAATCGTGACTCGACAACCATCAGCGGCGAGTAGCCGCGTCGTCGCCAAGCCAATGCCGCTGCTGCCGCCCACTACGACTGCGCGAGTCCCCGCAAGAGTTGATCCCTTCGTCATGAGTCGTTTCTAGCAGTCCCGTCATGACTGGGGCGGTGCCACTGAAGCCCACCGGCTACCGTTCCCCAGAGACTGGGGGGCCACATGACAACTGCTGTCGATCCACTTCTTGCACAAGCAAGCGAACTCACAGGAGGACTCGCCGATTTCGGCGACGATTCATTTCGCGATGGGCTCGAAGTCTTTCTCGATTCCGGCGCCAACGAGGGTCAACTCACAGAGATTGGCAAGGCTGCGCTTGAGGGAATGGCACTCAGCAATCTGGTGAACCGCCTGAATGTTGTGGAGTGGCATCGCACCCACCCGGAACTTGCGACTTCGCATATCGACTCGCCGATTTTTCTTATAGGTTTGCCCCGCACGGGAACAACAGCGCTCAGCCATCTCCTTTCGGTTGACCCTGCCAATCGTTCACTACTGGGCTGGGAAATCAGCCAATCGGTGCCGCCTCCGACCACCGCGACCTATCGCACCGACCCACGATTCGTGACGGCCATGGAAGCGCCCGACATGCTCGGCATGCTTAATCCCGAGTTCAAAGCGATCCACCATGATCCGCCCGAAATGCCGCTTGAATGCGCAACCGTTCTTGGTCAGCACTTCTCAAGTCTCCATCTCTCCACCACGTTCAATCTCCCGTCCTACATGGACTGGATCAGAACCAACGATCACACTCAGGCCTACGAGTGGCATCGCACTGTTCTGCAGGTCTTGCAATCGCAATGTCCGGGACAGTGGCAGTTGAAGTCGCCCGTGCATCTCATAGACCCCTCCGCAATCGCCGCGGTCTACCCCGATGCACGATTCGTGCTGACACATCGAGATCCAGTGAACGTCATCGCCTCGGTTTGCAGCCTCGTGCGTTCTCTTGCTGGGACATTCACCGACACTGATTGGCAGAACTACATCCGAGAAACATGGCCCGAGGTCGTTGGCGGCCTCTTAGACAACCAGAACGCCTTCCGAGATGCACAGATTACTGCGGGCCGCGGCGATTCGTTCGTTGATATCGCTTACAGCGACCTCGTAGGCGATCCCATAACGACAATCGCGTCGCTCTACGAACAACTCGGCGAGAATTTCTCTGCCGAAGCAGAGTCAGCGATGCGGGCTCACAGCGCCGAGCACAAGAAGGATCGTTTCGGATCGCATTCCTATTCGTTAGAAGAATGGGGACTTGACCGCGATGCACTGACGGAGCGCGTGCAGCCCTACCTCACCCGTTATGCCGAATACCTGGAGTAGCTATGTCTGATTTTGAACGACTTCTTGATGAGAACGACACAGTTGGTCTTGCATCGCTCGTCGCTGCAGGTGAAGTGAGCAGTGTTGAACTCGTTGAAGCATCGATCTCGCGAATCGAAACACGCAATCCCACCCTCAATGCGGTCGTTGCGAAGCGATATGACGGAGCACGCGCGGAAGCAACGAGTGTCTCGTCGACGTCACCAATCGCTGGTGTTCCGTTCCTCGTCAAGGACCTCAATTGCGATGTCGCTGGGCTTCCATCGACAAAGGGAAGCCGGTTATTCGCCGATGTCATTGCTACGAACGACAGCGAACTGACGAAGCGATTCAAAGCCGCCGGGCTTTTGATTCTTGGAAACACCAACACACCAGAAATGGGAAAAGCACCCGTCACTGAGTCGGTGTTATTCGGACCAGCCCATAACCCGTGGCGGACCACACATTCCACCGGCGGTTCGTCAGGCGGTTCATCCGCAGCCGTCATTGGCGGGATGGTCACTGCTGGTCACGCCAACGACGGTGGTGGATCCATCCGTATCCCCGCATCCGAATGCGGCTTGTTCGGACTGAAACCAAGCCGAGGCCGCACGCCAACCTGGCCCGCTGCCGCAGCGTTCTCCTACCCAATGGGCATTGGCCATGCCGTCACCAGAACAGTCCGAGATAGCGCGGCGATTCTCGATGCAATCTCAGGACCACTCGCCGGCGACCCCTACCCGTCCCCGCCGGCGCCGGCGGCTGGATCATTCCTCGCAGCCCTCGAACAGGAAGCTCCGACCCTTCGCATCGGCTTCAGCACAATCTCGCCAAACGGAAACGAGATCCACCCCGCAGCGGTCGAAGCAATCCTTCGAACCGCACGGATGCTCGAATCGCTCGGACACGAAGTCACCGAAGGTTCGCCGACTTGGGACTACGCGATGCCGGCAAATTCTCTCGCAATGGTCATGGGCGCTGCGGGAGCAAAAACTGTTGAAGACCGACTCACTGAACTTGGTCGCGAGATCCGGGATGACGACATCGAACCGTTTACGCGGTTTCTCCACGATCGGATGCTTGCAATAAGTCCACTCCGTCTTGTTGAAGCACTCCAGCAAATCGAAATTGTCAGTCGCGATGTTGCTCGTTTTTATGACACCCACGACGTTTGGCTTACGTCGACACTGCCAGTGCCTGTTCCTGAACTCGGGGTGATCGACACAACCAATGTTGATTCGATGTTCGCCCACGCCGGTCGATTCTCTGAACTCACTGCAGTGTTCAACGTCACCGGTCAGCCCGCAGCTTCGATCCCCGCTGGATTCGATGCCAATGGGCTTCCCGTCGGCGTGCAAATCGTTGGTCGTCATTGCTCGGAAGCGATGCTCCTGCAACTTGCGGCTCAGATCGAGCGAGAACTGCCGTGGCCCACAATCGCTCCGTGGCCACCTCCAAGCGAACGATAACTATCCCAAGAAAGCCGAAGTACGCATTCCCGTGATAGAACCGGAGTCATGTCCGGGGGGAATGCTGATCTAAAAACTGCCGACGTTGTCATTCCAAAAATTCCTCCAACCGCGTGGGCTGTGCTTGGAATCCTCAGTTTTGGCCGTGAACTCACCGGCTACGACATCAAGAATTGGTCCGATGCCATTCTCCATTTCTTTTACTGGAGTCCCGCTACCAGTCAGATCTATACCGAACTTCGGCGCCTTGAGGAATTCGGACTCGTCACCTGTCGAACAATTGCTCGCGATGACGTCCGAGAAAAAACCGTCTACTTGATCACCGAACATGGTGTCACTGCACTTCGAAATTGGCAGGAAAGTACTGACGCAGAGGCAACCGTCCTCAAACACGGAGTCCTTCTGCGGGTGTGGCTGGGGCATCTCGCGGAACCTGACCGACTTCGCGAACAAATACTCGATCACCGCTTTCGCCTCCTCGAAGAGTTAGACGCCGCGAAAGACTCAAGTACCCAAGCCGATGCCCAGCCCGACTGGGCCTACCCCGCGCTTGTCGCATCTTGGGCAGTTCGCCGTATCGAAAGCGAAATCGAACTCACCGATGCAATGCTTATCGACCTCGAACGACTCGCCCAGACACGCTGAATTCAACAACAAAAAGGACAACCATGAGCCCCACCTCTGCAGTCATCGTTACCGGTGGCGCGTCAGGAATCGGCCGCGCATCTGCTGAAGCCATCGCTACACAAGGTCGAGCTGTCGCGGTCTGGGATCTCAACGCAGATGGCGCGCTTGCTGCCGCGCGCGAGATCGCCAATGTTCACGGTGTTGCCACCTTCGGACTTGGCATCGACGTCACGAAAACCGGTGAACTCACCGGCGCGGTCGATGCAAGTCGCGATGTTGTCGGACCAATTGGTGGGCTCGTCCATGCCGCCGGCACTGTTCGGAGACAGAGCATCGGCGAACTCGACGATGAGGGCTGGGATTTCGTCCTCAATGTCAATCTTCGAGCCTTCCCCATGCTCGTGCAGGCAATGTACGCAGACCTTGTCGCCGCCGAAGGCGCAGCCGTCGTCGGGATTGCATCTATTGAGGGTTGGGTCGGCAACGCCGGAATCCCCGCCTATTGCGCGTCAAAAGCAGGAATGCTTGGGGCTGTCCGATCGATGGCTGATCGACTCGGTCCCGACGGCATTCGTGTCAATGCGATCTGCCCAGGCTTCATCGAAACCGCGATGCTGGGCATCACTTTAAATATGCCTGGAGTTCGCCAGCGTTTCGAAGAAAGTTCTGTGCTGAAACGAATCGGCCAACCATCCGAGATTGGCGAGCCAGCGGCATTCCTACTCAGCGACAAAGCTTCATTTATCACCGGACAATCCATCATCGTCGATGGTGGCGTGCTCGCTACTGCCTAATTCAGCGCACAATCACAGCGGACAAACTGCGACATCGCGTCGCCACACGCTCAAGCCGTCGACGACTCGATCGATGTTGTAGCAACGGTCAAGCCATTCCCCAATAGGAAACGACTGAGGCCCGTACATCGCCCAGTCCGTATCGGGACGGGCTGCATCGATGACGACAACGGGGGGATATGCAGCGACGTCTTCGAAGAACATGTTCCAACGAGAACGGAATGGTTCCGCAGCTATGACGCTCTCACTAAGTGGGCGATCTCGGCTGGCCCAATTTCCGGTGAGATACCCGTCGTGTAAAAAAATTCCTGCCGGCAGTCGACCAGCGCTGACGTAAACATCGGGAAGCGCACCCCAAACAAGAATTCGTTCATTCGCCTCAGTCGTGCTCTGCACATATCGCCCAAGTGCAGTGAAGTTCGTGAGGTCGGGACGATGAATCACGGCCAACCCCACCATCACAACAAGAAGTCCAACCGTTATCGCAGTCAGTGTTTGCCAAACACGCCGTCCCGCAACGACAAGCGCGCAGCCGGTGAGTACCGCCAACGGCGGGACCACCTGTTGGTAGTAATGACCAAAGAATCGCAAACCAATTGGGATGACCAGTGCCGAAACGACGAGCCATACGAGCACTGTCAGGTCAGCACGGAAGCGCCGCGCAACTGCGGCCCACACTCCATAGAAAAGTGGGAGATGTAAGACCACGAAAGAAAGAGTGAGAGCGGCTCCAATTGCTGTCGCCCTAGCGATTGAAACTCCACCGCTGACGTAGTCGCTGTTATCGGTCCAGACCCATCGGATCATTGTTGAGCGACCAAAGAACACAAAAATCGGGAGCGCAGCCACTACGGCACCAAACACTGTCGCGACAATCGACAGACTCTTATCGTTCGCCCGGCGCACTGCCTCAAAAAGCACCACCAGTCCGACCACGATGTACGGCTGTTTGCAATTGGCGGCGAGAACAACGCATGAGCCTGCGAGCGCAAACCAAAACGCGGGGATTCGTTTCGACTCTCGAGCCACAACAACGCAAAGGACTGCGGCTGAAGCGGGTAAGAGCCCCCACAATTCGAAGTTTGCTGCCTGCGCATCCGGCGGCAGGAACAACGCTGTGCCAATAATGGCCAAGACTCCGGCAAATAGCGCGGCACGACGAGAAGTAGAGAGTCGTCGAACAAGTTCAGCTACAACCAAACCATTAAGGAAGATCAACAACGCCAGAACAATCCGAACGGCGCGCATGTCGACGCTCCATTCGCGAATGAGCGCATACATCACCGGAGCAACCGGAGGCTTGCGGTCAATAACGTCGACATAGAGTCGACCGCCATTGCGGAGTACGTCGCCGGTGACGGCCAGATACGACTCGTCGCGGTCAAACATTCCGTTATAGAGAATTCCAGGTGCACGCGAAACAATGGTTGTTAGGCCGAGGACACTCACCATCCACTCGCCCCACGACATGTGCGAGCGAACAGACTCAATGGCCTCGCTACATCGACGAGCGACCTTGGCCCATCGCTGCTTGGTCAGATCGACTGTGGTGGTCACTGAGGTCTCCTGCACCGACCCGAGAGCGGGCCATGGACCTCCCGGGACACCAAGAGGTCGCCCTAGATGATGGCAGACACGTAGCCTCGGCGGGAATGAGCCTTGCACCCATCAACCCAGGAACTCCAGACCCTGCATCACTTGCCGATCGCCAGGCAATCAGCGATCTCCTTCTCACCTATTGCCGTGGCATCGACCGCTTGGACCGTGAACTCGTCGCCAGCTGCTTCCACAGCGACGCCACCGACACTCACGGATCCTTTCAAGGAACAATCGGCGAATTCATCAACTGGGCCTTCGGTCTTTTAACCAAGTACGACGCCACCATGCATATGGTCGCAAACCACCTCGCAACTATCCACGGCGATACTGCTGTAGCCGAAACCTACGGAATCGCCTACCACCGCTCTTCTGACCCTGACCCGCGGCGAAATCTCACCGTTGGCTTCCGCTATCTCGACCGGCTTGAACGACGGGAGAACGGTCCGTGGCGCATCGCTCGACGTATCGCGACCACTGAATGGGTCAACGCCCCCGGCGCCGATTCTGAGTGGCCGATTCCGGCAGACTCCGCCGTAGGAAAACGAGATCACACCGATCCGCTCTATCAGTTGCTCGAAGAACTCACTCACGATTAGTCCAATGCGACGGCTCCAGCCCATCGCACACCCCAGGGAGAACCATGCGCGCAGTTCGTTGTCCAGAAGGAATACCCACCGTTGTCGATGTTCCTGAGCCGACAGGCGACGGAGTTCTTGTCACGGTGGCGTCGGCCGGAATTTGTGGTTCCGACCTTCACCTCTTGAGCTTCAGCCTTCCTGCCACGTTTGGACACGAGTTCGCCGGCACTCTCGCCGACGGCACCCCTGTCGCAGTTGAACCGATTGATCCCTGCCACGTGTGCGATGCCTGCATCGACGGAAACACGCAACTCTGCGTCCGCGGACCATCGATGGCATTCGGCGTTGGCCGCGACGGAGGAATGGCCGAGAAGGTTCTCGTTCCCACATCATCGATCGCACGACTTCCCGTCGGAGTCGAAGCATCAAACGGCTGCTTGGTTGAACCTCTTGCCGTTGCCGTCCATGGTGTCCGGCGCGGAAATATTCGTGGCAGCCACCGGGTCGCCGTCATTGGTGGCGGAACAATCGGACAAACCGCGCTCGTCGTTGCTCAGCAAACAGGGGCAAAGGTCGACCTCTCCGCCCGTCACGAACGGCAGATCGAAGCCGCCACTCGCCTTGGGGCTGGTTCGCTTGACGGAAACGGATACGACGTCGTCATCGAAGCGGCAGGAACTGCATCGGCACTCGCAGAGGCCGCTGACCGCTGCCGGCCCGGCGGCACCATCGTTTTGTTGGGCAGTTACTGGGACGGAACCGTCGAGATGCCAGGCATGGCCATAGGCATGAAAGAGCTCACACTCGTTCCTGCAGTCATGTACGGCCGCAGCGGGCCCTCACGCGATGTCGACGTGGCCGCCACGATCCTTGCCCAGCGACCCGAGCTTTCCGACATCATCGTCACGCATCGATTCCCACTCGACGCAGCTGCAGAAGCATTCGCCGTTGCTGCCGATCGCTCTGCTGGCGCCATCAAGGTCGTACTCGAACCCTGACGACACTTGTCGTCGTTACTTGTTTGCCTCACGCACGACCGCCATCAATTTGGTGATGGACGGATTCACCAGAATTTCTTCACCAACCAACACGCTCGGAACAGTTTCGCTTCCGATGCGTTGATTCAAAAGCGCGCGCGCTTCGTCGTCTTCCCAGATGTTGCGCAATTCAACTTCGAGCCCGTGTTTTTCGATGCCCGAGAACAACAAGCGACAAAACGGGCAATGAGGTCGCCAGAGAACAACCGGAATGATCGGGTCGGCCACGATGATCTCAGTCGAACGAAAGAGGATCGCGTAGCGAACGCTTGAGTTCGGCGAAACCTGGCGTGCGCGCAAGGGTCTGCACTGCGTCCCACAGCTCAAGTGCTGCAGCACCGCGAGGAATCGAAGAAATCACGGGACCGAACAACGAGGCCTCACGATCGGTACCTGGCGCAAACGTGAGGATCGGCGTGCCGACGTCGCGACCAGTGCGGCTGAGTGAGAGTTCAGTTTCTTCGCGAAGGAGTACATCCCACGACTCGTCATCGGCAGCAATAGCAAGTGACGCATCAAGCCCAGCAGCAGCGACAACCTCGGCAATGAGATTCTCGGGGATTGGTTCGCCGCCGAACACGGCCACAGAAACGCCGTCATGATGCATGCGTTCACCGGCAGCGTTGTACAGAGCAGCTACCGCGTCATTGCCACCTTCGGCACGTGCGGCAGCGGCTACGCGCAGCAGACGGCGCCCAAGCCCGTGCAACGACGGATAGGCCAGCGGAAACTTTGAATAATCAGTGTCTTCGTTGACGATCGCCAATGCGATGAACTTCCATTCGATCGAAACGTCAAGTTGTTGCGCGACCTCAACCACCCAACGACTGGTGACCCATGCAAATGGGCAGATGGGATCGAAAAAGAATTCAAGATCAGGAGAAGAAGCCATAACGACACGATAGGTCGGCATTCGCTATTTCGTCAGACCAACATTTTTAAAATGCCGACTCGATCACTGTCACTTCCCTGCCAACCACACCCGCCACGTCGAAGCGCAGCGACCCAGCAACCACACCACGGGCGTTGAGCCACATCAGTGACAGCTTTCGTAATCGTGCTTGTTTCGCGCGTGTCACCGCCGCAGCCGGTGAACCGTAAGCGTCGCTTGAACGAGTCTTGACCTCACAGAACACCACCAACCGACCACGCACCAGCACGAGGTCTATTTCACCCTCACGGCAACGCCAGTTGCGATCAACAACGATGTAGTCGCGTTGCTCGTACCACCGTGCGGTCAGATTTTCGCCGTAGGACCCGAGAGCCCGACGACCGGCGGTCAACCCCGTTGAGCCTTCACGGGAGTCGCAGCTCTTCGCGTGGCAACTCTTCGATGTTGACGTCTTTGAATGTGACCACTCGGACGTGAGAAACGAATCGGTTCTGCCTGTACATGTCCCAAACCCACGCGTCACGAAGTTCAATCTCAACCCGAGAGCGGCCGTTTTCATTCACAACGCTCTGATTGACCTCGTTGGCCAAATAGAACCGCCGCTCGGTTTCGACAACGAACCGGAACATGGGACAGACATCTTTGTACTCGCGATAAAGCTGCAATTCGACGTCGGACTCGTACTCTTCGAGATCCTCAGCACTCATGAGCAACTCCCACCGAAAGAAATGCGACCAGCGTTGGTCACGGCTGACAAATGGTCAGCGCGAGGCGCGACACTCAGTCGCGCTTCTCCTTGATCTTGGCAGCCTTGCCGACGCGATCACGCAGGTAATAGAGCTTGGCTCGACGAACATCGCCTCGGCTCACAACTTCGATCTTGGCCAAGATCGGGGAATGGATCGGGAAGGTGCGCTCGACGCCAACACCGAAACTCACCTTGCGGACGGTGAAGGTCTCATGGATCCCACCGCCTTGACGGCGGATAACGGCGCCCTGAAAGAGCTGCACGCGCTCGCGGGTTCCTTCGACCACTCGGACGTGGACTTTGAGCGTGTCGCCGGGGCCGAACTGAGGCACGTCGTCGCGGAGGCTCTGGGCGTCGATGAGGTCGATGGCGTTCATTGAAGTGTCCTGGCTGCGATGCCCACCCGAAGGTGGGTCAAGAAGTGAATTCGGGACCCAGATAGGTGGCCCGAAGGAATGGCCATGCTAGGCGGAGTGCTCCCCGAACGGCAAAGCGCCGAACGGCCCTTACTCAGGCCTGCAGGTCGGGATCGGCCAGCAAGGCTTGTTCATCTTCGGAAAGCCCCCCACGGGCCTCGATCAGGTCGGGTCGTGAGGCCAGCGTCCGCTCGAGAGCCCGGACCCGACGCCATCGGGCAATTCGGCCGTGATCGCCAGAGCGCAGAACCTCAGGAACGTCCATCCCCCGGAATTCCGCCGGCTTGGTGAACTGCGGATATTCGAGCAGGCCGTCGCTGAAGGACTCATCGCCCGCTGAAGCGGAATTGCCCATCACCCCAGGCACCAGCCGTCCTACGGCCTCTAGGACCACCATGGAGGCCACCTCGCCGCCACCGAGGACATAGTCGCCAATCGAAAGTTCCCCATCGCAAAGATCTGTCCGAACTCGATCGTCAACACCTTCGTAACGACCGCACAAAAGCGAGAACCCACCGGAGTTCGCTAATTCCTGCGCCATGGCCTGATCGAGACGACGTCCACCGGGTCCCAGCAAGAACAGTGGTCGAGGCGGATCGACAGCTTCGACAGAGGCATAAATCGGTTCGGGACGAAGCACCATGCCTGCTCCCCCACCAAATGGTGAGTCATCGACTGTGCGATGAACATCGGTGGTGTGCTCGCGCAAATCGTGAATGCGGACATCGAGCAGACCCTTCGCCGTCGCGCGGCCCAGAAGACTTTGCCCCGCAAATCCCGACACCATGTCAGGGAAGATCGTGAACACGTCGATTCGCATGGTTGCTTACTCCTCGTCGAGAAGTTCGAAGAGACCATCGGGGACATCGACGATAAGGCGACCTTGCTCATCGCGTCCTTCAAGAAAGCGCAACGGGACCAGTGCCCCCGTGTCGAGAACAAGCAGATCGCTAGCCGGGTTGTCCTGCACTGCTTGCACAACGCCGCGGGCGGTGCCGTCGGGCTCTACGACAGGAGACCCGATGAGCTCATGCACCCACAACGCGTCGGGATCGTCATTTTCCAAAGCTTCGGCCGAAAGTACAAGGCCAGAAATTGCTTCGGCCCCTTCCCTTCCGAACACACCTTCGAAGGTCACGATCCAACGATGCTGATGGGGGCGTGATGCGGTGATCAGAAATTCACGATCGCCAGAAAACAGACGCGTACCGGGAGAAACGCGGCCCTTCTCGGTCGTAGTGAGAGCAACGACGACATCGCCGCGCACTCCATGCGGTTTGTCGATTCGGCCTACCTCGAGGAGGTTCACCGGATCAGTCGAGGAACTCGACCTCGACATCGCCACCGTCACGGGCAGCGGCGGCGCGCACGACGGTGCGGATCGACTGCGCAACACGACCGCGCTTGCCGATGACGCGACCCATGTCGCCAGGACCAACGCGCACGTTGAGTACAGACTTACGGCCGCGAGAGTCGAGTTCGATTTCGACGGCGGAAGGATCCTCGACGAGTTGCTGAACGACGTAGGTCAACACAGCCTTGGCTGTGGTGTAGTCAGGGGTTTCTTCCGACGCGTCGACGGTTTCGGCGACTTCGCTCACGATGCTGCGCCGGTGAACTGCTCCCAAGCGCCAGAGATCTTCAGAAGCTTCTCGACAACTTCAGTGGGCTGCGCGCCCTTCTGAAGCCAAGCAACGGCCTTGTCATTGTCGATGGTGATCTCAGATGGCTCGGTACGAGGGTTGTAGTGACCCACGATTTCGATAAAACGGCCATTGCGCGGCGAGCGCGCATCGGCGGCAACGACGCGGTACGTCGGCTGCTTGGTCTTTCCCATCCGCATGAGGCGGAGCTTCACCACGAGGTTTCTCTCTTCTGCTGGTCGTGCAAGAACGGAACTGCGAACGTTTTCGGCCGAACCCATCGGGACGGCTGAGCGGCCTTCAATCGTGGCCCGCAATGCCGTCGCGGGCAAGTTGAGAACTCATCCGAGGCCGGAGGGGCCACTTTCGGGACCACCGGGAAGGCCGGGAAGGCGCAATCCGCCGCCCGGTTTAGCCCCGCCTAAATCGGCTTCAAAATCGGGCAATCGCAGAGGGGCCTTGCCCTTCGGGGCGACTCGACCGGCCCCAGTGGAGCGGCCACCCGGCCCCTTCGCTTTACCTTTGGCAACTTTGCGCCTCGACTTGGTGAGCCGCTTGGTTCCGGCCCCGCCCATGCGCTTCATCATCTTCGACATCTCTTTGAACTGTTTGATGAGCTCGCCCACCCGAGCTGGTTCCGTGCCCGAGCCAGTCGCGATTCGGACTCGACGAGACTGATCGATGAGATCGGGATCGACCCGTTCGGCCGGGGTCATCGAGCGAATGATAGCTTCGACTCGCGCAATTTCACGGTCGTCGATCTGTGCGTTCTTCACCTCTTTGGGGATACCCGGCATCATGCCGAGCACTCCCGAAAGCGGACCCATCTTTTTCAACTGCTGCATCTGATCAAGAAAATCTTCGAGGGTGAATTCACCTTCAAGTAGGCGTGTCGCCGCAGCTTCTGCTTGATCCTTTTCGTAAACCTCTTCGGCCTTTTCAATGAGCGTGAGCATGTCGCCCATACCGAGAATGCGACCGGCCAGACGATCTGGATGAAACAGGTCGAAGTCACGGAGTTTTTCACCAGTCGACGCGAACGCGATCGGACGACCAACAACTTCCTTAACGCTGAGTGCCGCACCACCGCGCGCGTCACCATCGAGCTTGGTGAGGATGACGCCATCGAGTTCGAGAGTTGCGTGAAATGCTTCGGCGGTGTTGACCGCGTCTTGACCGGTCATCGCGTCAATGACAAGGAACGTGTAATCCGGATCGACCGCTTCTGAGATGCGACGAACCTCGTCCATCAGCTCTGCATCAATCGCGAGACGACCAGCAGTATCGACGATCACAACGTCACGGCCGGTCTTACGCGCTTCCGTCAGCGCGCTTTTCGCGACCTGTACCGGATCGGTGTTCTCAGAAAAGACAGGAACTTCGATCTGACGTCCGAGCGTACGCAACTGCTCAACCGCTGCTGGACGTTGAAGATCGGCGCCAACGAGGAGCGGATGACGTCCCTGGCTCTTAAACCATCGAGCCAACTTCGCCGAGTTTGTTGTCTTGCCAGAACCCTGCAAACCCGCCATAAGAACAACGGTTGGAGGCTTTGAGTTATAGGTAATGCGAATGGTTTCGCCGCCGAGAGTGGCAGTGAGTTCATCGTTAACGATCTTGACCATCTGCTGGCCAGGATTCAGCGCTTTCGAAACTTCTTCACCAACCGCTCGGTCGCGGATTCGCGCACAAAAATTCTTAACAACGGTGAAGTTGACGTCGGCTTCGAGAAGAGCAAGGCGGATCTCACGCAGCGCTTCATCGACATCGGCTTCCGAGAGTTTCCCCTTGCCCTTCAGTTTTCCGAGGACAGACTCAAACCTGTCTGAAAGTGACTCGAACATCAGGCTGCGACCTCGTTGGTTGCGCCATCAAACACGAAGTCAGTCTCATGGTCATGGTCCTGATCATGATTATGCGACATCAGTCCGATCTGACGACCGATGACAATGCCAATCACCACTCCAACGGTGACTGCGCCAACGATTTTCCAGCCGAGGGCACGTGTGACCGCCGCGCTTCCCTTCACCGGCAGCGCTCCGACTTTGAACCCAGCACGAAAGGTAAGCCCCAGTGACGCAATAAGCACCTTCACGGGGAGGACGATTGCTCGCCACGCAATGTGAACCGGAAATGTTATGAGTTTTTTCATGCGAACAATGCCTCCACAAATTCATGTGCATCGAATGAAACAAGGTCTTCGGCGCCTTCGCCAAGTCCGACCAACTTCACAGGAATGCCAAGTTGATCGTGAATTGCAATGACGATCCCACCCTTAGCTGATCCATCAAGTTTGGTGAGCACCACGCCAGTGAGTTCAACCGCTTCAGTGAATTGCTTGGCCTGGACCAGACCGTTCTGGCCAGTGGTCGCGTCGATCACAAGAAGAACTTCGGTGACGGTCCCATCGCCCTTATCGGCAACACGACGCACCTTGCTCAGCTCTTCCATGAGGTTCACATTGTTATGAAGGCGTCCAGCAGTGTCGGCAAGAACGAGGTCGATCGTGCGAGCGCTTGCGGCTTCGACGCCGTCGAAAATCACTGCACTTGGGTCGCCGCCCTCGTTCCCTCGAACAAATTCGGCTCCTGCGCGTTCAGCCCACATTCCAAGTTGTTCTGCCGCCGCGGCACGGAACGTATCACCAGCCGCCATCAGAACAGTTCGACCTT
This sequence comes from Bifidobacterium breve, assembly GCA_945878645.1. Classification (GTDB taxonomy): domain Bacteria; phylum Actinomycetota; class Acidimicrobiia; order Acidimicrobiales; family Acidimicrobilacustridaceae; genus Acidimicrobilacustris. The sequence goes on along the minus strand of CAMCTW010000011.1, from coordinate 8,858 downwards.
CTCGTACCTCGCGAACACCAATCTTTCCGATTGTGGTCGTCTTTCCAACCCCATTAACGCCCACAAAAAGCCACACAGTTGGGCCGGAATCACTCGACAGTTTGAGTTCGCGATCAAAGCCACTCAATCGATCGGCCATCTCAGCTTTGAGCGCGCCTAGAAGTTCCTCGCCATTCGAAAGTCCATCGACTTTCACTCGCGCGCGTAGGTGATCGAGAAGTTCTTGAGTCGATCCAACACCGACATCGGCGAGGATGAGCGCTTCTTCGAGTTCATCCCACGTCTCGGCATCGATCTTCGAGCGACCTGCGATCGAACCCATCGCGCCAGACAACGCAGCACGGGCTTTTCCGAGACGATCGCGGAAACGAGGACGTTCAGCAACCTCTTCGACGACCGTTTCCTCAACAACCTCGTCTTCGACAACTTCGACGACAACGTCATCGACCGGAACGTGGGTCGCAAGATCAGCAGTGACCTCGGCTTCGACCAGTGCCGCACGCTCAACTTCTTCAGGGGGAACAACGCGGTCGTCGACCAGGGTGCGGCGCTTTGACGGCGGTTCCAGAGACCCTCGGCGATTCCGAGGGGCAATGAATCCGAGTCCGACAATCAGGCCAAGGACGATGACGACGGCAACGATGATGAGAATCACAGTCATGGGACAACAAGCCTAGTGGGCCGCCCTTCTGGCCCATCCGGGCGACGCGGCACCGCTTGTTACTTCAGCGTGCCCAGCGTGACGTCGACATTGAGAACCTTGCCGTCTCGATTGATCTCGACCACAACCTTCTCGCCAGGGTTATAGCCACTGGCCATGCCCCTCAGTTCATCAAAACTGCGCACCGGCACCCCGTCGACAGCAACGATGAGGTCGCCCGATTTAATGCCAGCCTTGTCGGCGGCGCCGCCGCTTGTGACGCTTTGGACATAAGCACCAGCGCTACCCGAAGGTGTCGTGCTCGGACCACTGAGCCCGAGTCCCGCTCGAGCCACGGTCTTGCCTGCAGCAAGTTGGTCCGCAACACGCTTGGCGGTCGAGATCGGAATGGCGAAACCAATACCCGTGTTCTCACCCGTCTGGCTGTAGATCGAGGAGTTAATGCCCATGATCTCGGCGTTGCGATTCGCTAGCGCACCACCCGAGTTGCCGGGGTTGATGGAGGCGTCGGTCTGGATCATGTTGATCACGACGCTCTTTGCATTGGGCACCGGTCGGTTCACCGCTGAAACGATGCCCGAGGTCACGGTCTGTTCAAGGCCATATGGACTACCAACCGCAACGGCAATCTGCCCAACCTGTGGTTTGTCATTCGCCAACTGCGCCGGCGGAGCTTGAAGACCAGTAGCGCGAACAACAGCGATGTCGGTACCGGTATCGGCGCCAAGAACCTTGCCCTTCACTGCAGTTCCGCGTGAATCTCGAACTGTCACCGTCTCAGCAGTTCCGACGACGTGAGCATTCGTGATGAACAAATCTGTGTCGTACGCAACGCCAGAACCAACACCATCACTGGTTTCAATCTGCACAACCGAGGGGCTCACCGCTGCCGCAACGTAGGCAATCGGTTCCGAGCCGGGATCGATGGTCACGGCCGTCGTCGTGACCTGACCGGTCGCATTTGAGCTTCGAACCACAGTTGTCGTGTCGTTATCGATGACCGATCGAATGCCAAAGCCAAGGCCGAACAGGCCGACGACAACGACGAGGGAAACGACAACGCGAAGGAAGGGACTCGAGCGACGCGGACCCGTTGGGTTCGCACCGCGATCCGGAGGAGGTGTCGGTGCACCGCCCCACGCGCCGGCCGCTGGAATCGGCGGAGCCGTAGCCGTCGGTGTGACGGGCGCGGCACTTTCCCATGACGCGGGCGTCGGAGCGGGCGTCCAATCGCTCGCCGGCACGGGAGGCGCTGGAGGGGACGGAGGCTGAGGGGGCATTGCGGGGGGCTGGTTATCCCATGTCATAGAAATCGGCTCCTGCAGCGGGTTCGGAAGAGATCGTACGGACGCCGGGCGGCACACGTGTGGGCAACGTACCGATGGGCAGCGAAAGACGAACGAAAGTCAAAAAGAATCGTTCGCTTGGGTGCGACCTCCACTAGATCGCTGAGTTGACGGGTGACGGTGGTGAAGGTCGCGTCGGGGCGAGCGCCGGAAGCCAGAGTGCGAATGCCGAGCCGTGATCGACCTGCGAAACGAGCTTGACCTCGCCTCCATGGGCTTCGGCGATCTGACGAACAATCGTCAAGCCCAGTCCACTGCGTCCTTGTTCGCGCCCCTCTCGTAAGTCGCCTCGCCAGAAACGCTGGAACACTCGATCTTGGTCAACAAGGTCAATCCCCGGACCCTGATCTTCAACAGCCATCCACGCCCATGGCCCTTCGAGGCCACCTCGAAGCCGAACTGTGGTGCCTTCGGGTGAATACCGGATGGCATTGGCTAAAAGATTGCCAAGCGCCTGGCGCAGAGCAAGACGATCGCCCACTACCCACAAATCACCGGGCGCATGATGAACAAGATGAACACCTGCCGCCGTTGCGGGTGCGGTGAATTCTTCAGCGGCCTCATTGATGAGCAACGCAAGGTCAACTGGATTGCGTTCGAGCGAAAGCGTTCCCTTCCGGGCGTAGACGAGCAAGTCATCGACCAATCGCGCCATGCGTTCAGACGATCGCTCCACCACTTCGGCTGCGTGTCGTAGTTCCTCAGCACTGGCGTCGGGATCGGCCAGGGTTACTTCGAGATTTGTCCGGATAACGGCCAGTGGGTTTCGCAATTCATGACTTGCTTCATGGATGAACTGCCGCTGACCTTCGAACGCTTCATCGAGACGACCGAGCATGTCGTCGAACGTGTCTGCCAGTTGTCGTAGTTCATCATTCGGACCGCCAAGATCAATTCGTTGTTTGAGATCGCTCGCTTGAATCTCGCGAACCGAGTTTGAGATTTCACCGAGAGGACGAAGTAATCGACCGCTCACGATCCAACCAACAATCAGACTGAGAAAGAAGAGTGCCAGCAAGGCCCAAAACGAATAGACCCGCAACGCATCGAGCGCTCGTTCGTTGACCGCCCGCTGAACCAATTGAGCTTGATCAGGCTGGATGAATGTGATGCCGCCGACTTGAAATGCCATCGCCGAAATCTTTTGATTTTTTAGCGAATATTCCAGGCCTAAATAGATGCCGCCCACAACGAGTGCAGCCAGCCCGAAGACAAGAATCGACCACACAGCAGTGAGTCGGAAGCGGATCGAACCCATCCACGAAGGAAGGCGACTCGAGGCTCGGTGCGAACGTGAATGCAAACGCGTCCGAACCGTGCTTGTCGAGCGCGTTTGCTCAATCTTGACCTCGAGCGGATCGTGCGCTGGCGCTGGAAGGTGCGGGTCAATCACGGGTCGAGTAACCGGTATCCAGAACCGATGAGCGTCTCAATAAGCGGAGTTTCGCCATCAAGCGAAACTTTGCGACGAAGCGTTCCGACGGTGACGCGCACGGTATTTGTAAACGGATCGGCGTGTTCGTCCCATACATGCTCAAGCAATTCCTCTTGTGAAATGACTTCACCGGCGTGGAGCATGAAATAGCGAAGTAACGCGAATTCTTTGGAAGTGAGGTCGAGACGACGCATTCCACGCTTTGCCTCGTGTCGTGCATCATTAAGTTCAAGTTCACCAACGACCGTCACCGCAGAAACTGCACGAGAATCACGACGAAGTAACGACCGAACGCGAGCGAGAAGCTCGGGGAATGCAAACGGTTTGACCAAATAATCATCAGCACCGTCATCAAGGCCTGACACTCGATCATCAAGACCGTCGCGAGCGGTAAGCATGAGGATTCGCGGCTGGGGATCCGCTGTTGCTCGAACTTTGCGACAAACTTCACGGCCGTCTGTGCCGGGCATCGTGATATCGAGGCACAGCAAGTCGTAGGTATTGATCATGACTTTGTCGAGTGCATCGGACCCATCGTTCGAGACATCAACCGCGTAACCCTCACGGCGCAGACCACGGGCCACTGCCTCAGCCAGTTCTACTTCGTCATCAACCACGAGCACTCGCACGGTGTTGACGGTACCGCCCCCGACTCCCCCATCCCTTGCACTCGGGGGAATCTGATCGCCCCAATCGGCTGGCGACAAGGCTTCCGCTCGGCTTTATGGTGTCCTTCGGTCCACTGTGGTCCCCTTCCCACCATGACTGCCGCCCAAAACGCCCCAACGTCCACGAATCCTTTCCAGGAGCCTCCGATGTCAGATCAGCCCTTCCCCCCAGTTTCCAACGAACCTGTGGCCGCGACCGCCACCGAGGCCGCTCTTCTTGAATCGGCGCTCATGGAGATGAAGAAAGTCATCGTGGGCCAAGACCGTGCCATCGAACGCCTCTTCGTAGGGCTCCTCGCTCGGGGCCACGTGCTTCTCGAGGGCGTTCCTGGCCTAGCGAAGACACTTGCGGTCGAAACGCTCGCGACGGTGATCGGTGGCGATTACAACAGGCTGCAGTTCACGCCCGACCTTCTCCCCGCCGATCTGATCGGCACACGAATTTTCCGCGCGTCGAATGAATCGTTCGATATTGAATGGGGTCCAGTGTTCGCCAACATTGTGTTGGCCGATGAAATCAACCGCGCTCCAGCGAAGGTGCAGTCAGCACTTCTCGAAGTCATGGCTGAGCACCAGGTTTCAATCGCCGGCATCACGAAGAAGGTTCCCGAACCGTTCTTGGTGCTCGCCACACAAAACCCCATCGAGAGCGAAGGCGTCTATCCACTCCCGGAGGCACAGCGCGATCGATTCCTCATGAAGGTTGTTGTCGGTTACCCAACAGCAGCAGAGGAAGCACAGATCGTGGCCCGCATGAGCGCGGGAGCACCAAAGGCTCAGCAAATTCTGAGTCTCGAACAACTCATCGAGCTGCAGAAATCATGCGACGCTGTGCATATTGCGCCTGCCGTAGCCGATTACGCGGTTCGCCTTGTCCTCGCCACTCGCGAACCGGCCGCATACGGGCTTCCGGAACTTGCCGAACTCATCTCTTGGGGCGGAAGTCCGCGAGCATCGCTCGGTCTCGTCGCCGGCGGACGGGCCCTCGCCCTCATGAGGGGTCGCGCGTATGTCTTGCCCCAGGACATTTTCGATATCGCACCCGACGTACTGCGTCACCGTGTGGTGCCGTCCTATGAAGCGCTGGCACAGGGGCTCTCGGTCGAGCAGATCCTTGCCCGCCTCCTGTCGACCGTGCACGCGCCAATCATTGCGCCGTCGCAGAACCCGACCGCCGTCGCCGGCCGGTGAGCGCCAAAAAAACGGCGGCTCCCTCAATCGACGGAACCCCCGCCGCGGAAATCCTCCGCCGACTCGAAATCACTGTCACCCGCCGACTCGACGGACTCTTACAAGGCGACCACCGCGGGCTCACCCCCGGGCACGGTTCCGAGCCTGGCGAGATCCGCGCCTATCAACCTGGTGACGACGTTCGTCGCATCGATTGGAATGTGACCGCCCGACTCGGCGAGACCCACGTGCGTGACAGCGTCGCCGATCGCGAACTCGAAACGTGGATCCTGGTCGATGCATCGGCTTCGCTCGCATTCGGCACAGCAACCTGCGAAAAGCGCGACCTCGCGCTTGCGGCCGCAGCGGCAACAGGATTCCTCACCACCCGCACGGGTAACCGAATTGGAGCGATGACCATCGGACCCGATGGCGCATCTCCACCGATTCCGGCACGATCGGGCCGCGTACATATGCAAGCACTTCTGCGCCGCGTACTCGGTGCGCTCGATAACCCACAGCCAGGTCGTACCGACCTCACCGCTGGATTGCGCCGAATTGCCGGCACCGCAAAGCGGCGAGGACTCATCGTCATCATCTCGGATTTCCTCGACCCAGGCCTGTGGGATGCGGCCTTGCGAGCCCTGGCTCTTCGCCACGATGTTCTTTGCATCGAAGTCGTTGACCCGGTCGAGCTTGAACTTCCCGATGTCGGAATGCTTGTTCTCCATGACACCGTCACCGGTCACGAAATTGAAGTTCCGACCGGTAATGCAAAGTTCCGCGAACGCTACGCGCTTGCTGCAGCCGAACAACGGGCAGGAATCGCATCACGAATTCGCGCTTCGAGCGCTGATCATCTCGTACTTCGCACTGACCGGGATTGGTTACTCGACCTCGCCCGTTTCGTATCTCGTCGCCGTGACCGCATTGATCCGTTGTCACGTTCCGCCGCGCATGGCTCTGGGAATGTCGGAGCAATTGCCGGAGCGACCCTCACCACTGGAGCCGTCCGATGATGGGTATTTCCTTTCTCAGTCCATGGCGACTGCTGTTGCTGCTTGTCGTCGTCGCCTTAGGCGTCACCTACGCCGTGTTCCAAAAGCGACGTTCCAAGTATGCAGTCCGCTTCACCAATCTCGCATTGCTCGAATCGCTCGCCCCGAATCGACCAGGTTGGCGCCGACATGTCGCTGCGGCAGTGCAGCTTTTTGCGCTCGCTGCACTTGTGCTCGCCTTTGCCCAGCCAGTGCACGATGTGAAAGTTCCTCGTGAACGCGCCACGGTCATGCTTGCCCTCGACGTTTCGCTGTCGATGGAAGCAACCGACGTGAAGCCCAGTCGGATCGAAGCAGCAAAGGCTGCTGCCACCGCATTCCTTGATGATGTTCCAAAGCAGTTCAATGTGGGCCTCGTCACTTTTGCGGGTAGCTCGAAAATGCGAGTCGCTCCCACAACCGACCGCCAACAAGTTGCGAATGCAATCCAGAACGCTCCACTTGCCGATGGAACGGCGATTGGCGACGCTATCAATTCAAGCCTTGATGCACTCGGCGATGTTCCGCCGGCACCCGATGGCGCAGCGGTTCCCGCAGCGATTGTGTTGCTCTCTGACGGCACCACCACGATGGGCACAGCGAACGCAACCGCAACAAAGCGCGCCTCTAATGAAGGCGTACCGGTTTCAACGATTGCTTTCGGAACAGCGACCGGCACCGTCACACTTCCAAATGGTCAGAGTGTCAGCGTTCCTGTCGACGCACCCGCGCTCAAAACAATTGCCCAGGAAACAGGCGGCAATTCCTACGAAGCGACCACACAGAACCAGTTGACCGACGTCTATTCAAAGATCGGTTCTTCGATTGGATTCGACGATGGGCAGTCACCGCTCACCCAGTGGTTCATTGCGGCCTCGTTCCTCACCCTGGCTATTGCGTCAGGGCTGGCATTGGCTTGGTCGAACCGACTGCCATAAGTCGGACGTTTACGAAGAAACCTTTTCGCTGACAACTTTCGACGAACCACCCGACTGCATCGACACGCCATAGAGGCAATCGGCTGCTTCCATCGTGCGCTTCTGATGGCTCACGATGACCAGCTGAGCATCGTTACGGAATTCGGCAACGAGGCCAAGGAACCGACTGAGGTTCATGTCATCGAGGGCGGCCTCGACTTCGTCCATCACGTAGAACGGCGACGGACGACTGCGGAACACCGCAAACAAATAGGCCAAAGCAGTAAGCGAACGCTCACCACCCGAAAGTAGTGACAACTTCCGAACATTTTTACCCGAAGGCTTGGCCTCGACCTCGATGCCGGTGAGCAGCAGGTTGTCAGGCTCGGTGAGCTTCAGTCGACCCTCACCGCCCGGGAAGAGGGTCTGGAATAATGATTCGAAGTTCGCAGCGACATCGGCGAAGGCCGCAGCGAAGACGCTAACAATTTCACCATCGATGGCCCGAATCACCTTGGCAAGTTCACGACGGCTTTCCTTGACATCTTCGAGTTGCTGCTCGAGGAACGTATGACGTTCTTGCAACGCATCAAATTCTTCAAGGGCGAGCGGATTGATTGGCCCCATCAGGCGCAGGTCGCGTTCGAGTTCGCGCGTCCGACCTGCAGCGGTTGCGCCTTCGGCTAGTTCCGGGCATTCGCTGGCGATCGCGACATCGGGTTCGCAATCGAGATCGCGACGTAGTCCTTCCACCGCTGCTTCGATGCGCATTTCGATTTCGGCATGATCGATTTCGGCTCGCTGCAAACGTTCGCGAACTTCACCAAGACCGCGTTCTTGTTCAGAACGCTGGCGGCGCAGACCATCAAGCCGGCCAGCAACACCGCGTGCGGCTTCGGACTGCTGGCGACGACGCTCGCGAAAGTCAGAAAGCCGGCCTTCAATAAGAGAAGAACGATTCTGGACGAGCGCTGACAAGCGGTCGAGTGCGATCTGAGTCCGATCGAGTTCCAAACGACGCGCTTCGGCGGCTTCGCGTTCTGCTGCAGCACCGTCGAGACGGGTCTCGACCTCGGAAAGGCGACCGGTCAGGAACTGACGACGTTCAACAACAGCAACACTGCGAACTTCGAGATCACTCCGACGCGAACCAACCTCGGCAGCTTGCTCTTCAAGGCGAGAACGAGACTCGGCCATGCGGCGAGCCGATGCAGCCAATTCGTTGTCGGCCGCTTCGAGTTCGGGGAGCAGTCCTTCGAGTTCTGCGATTCGGGCGTCTTCACGCGTGACGCGATCGGAGAGTTCAACGAGGTGATCGTTCAGCGCTTCAGCTTCTGTTGCCGCATCACGGCGATCGGTTTCCGCCCGCTGAAGGCGATCGCCAGCAGCGGTAAGGCGCGAATCGTTGACGTCGAGATCGCGAGCAAGCGCTGCTTCGACCGCTGCCGCTTCAGAAAGTTCTTTTCGAGCGGCTTCGAGCACCAATGCGGCGTCCGACGCGCGAACTTCGGCCTCTTCGGCGCGACGGGTTGCATCGTCAAGCGCAGCACCTGTGGCACCGGCCCCCGAGGAGCCAACACGCCAACCACTCACACCGAATCGGTCGCCGCTATTGGTCACCACG
>CAMCTW010000010.1 GCA_945878645.1 Bifidobacterium breve | reverse complement strand
GCGAACTCCGTAAACGAATTATTCGTCGGATCCGCATCGGCCAACACCTTCGTGATCGCCGCGGTCAACGTGGTCTTACCATGATCGATATGACCCATCGTGCCCACATTCGCGTGGGGCTTGGTCCGCTCAAACTTCTCGCGTGCCATGATTTCTCCTGGTGCCTTTCGTGGCCATTGCCTGTATTAGTACGTGTTGGATTTGTACGTCTGACTTCGGTACTGCGAACTTGGTAGTGCGAACTTGGTAGTGCGGTTGGTGCGGATTTCCTGCATTTTGCACCGAGTGGGAACCGAATTCCCGGTTGGTGTCGGCGGTCGGACTTGAACCGACGACCACTCGATTATGAGCCGAGTGCTCTGACCAGCTGAGCTACGCCGACATGGCGGCCGGTCGGGCGAGAGCCCCTCCGGCACAGAGCCCCCTGACAGAATCGAACTGTCGACCTTTTCCTTACCATGGAAACGCTCTGCCGACTGAGCTAAGGGGGCGCGTCGGGCAAGCCCGACAAAGGAGGCGTCATCTTGGCACGCCCCACAGGGGATTCCCAACTCACGACCGGAGCCGCCGGTACGGTGGCCGGTGTGAACCTACGTCTTGCCTGCCCCGAAGATGCCGAAGCGACCCGTGAGATCTACAACATCGAGGTCACCGGCTCCACCGTGACCTTTGATCTGGTCCCTCGGTCTCTTGAGGACCAATTGGCATGGCTCGACCAGCGTTCTGGGGCGATGGCCGTTGTCGTGGCCGAAATCGACGGCCAGGTTGTGGGCTTTGCCTCGCTTTCGCCCTATCGAGACCGGCCGGCCTATGCCACCACGGTCGAGGACTCGGTCTATGTCCATAACGACTTCCGCGGCCAAGGGGTGGCCCGAGCCCTATTGGCCGAAATCCTCGAGATCGGCGCAGCCCGTGGATTCCATTCGGTCATGGCCCGAATCGTTGGTGGCCACGACGCCTCGATCGGACTTCACCAATCACTGGGCTTCGCACCCGTGGGAACCGAACGGGAAGTCGGCCGAAAATTTGGCAAGTGGCTTGACGTCGTCCTCATGCAACGGATGCTCTGAGCCCAACATCGGCGCTGCATCTCCTCCCCGAGATGCCCATTCGGAGCCCCCACACTGCTCCGCTAAGGTTCCCCCCTTCAGGGTCGGTGCCCGAGTGGCCAAAGGGAACGGGCTGTAAACCCGTCGGTTCTGCCTTCGATGGTTCGAATCCATCCCGGCCCACCATCCGGCTCCCCGCCCATCGGGCGGGGCTGCCGGCTGGAACCCACTCACCTTCGCCCCTGGGCGATCGGTCGAAACGAGGAAATCCATGCCGAGCTTCGATGTTGTGTCCGAGATCGATGAGCAGGAAGTTCGTAACGCCGTCGATCAGGCGTCGCGTGAACTCACCACTCGCTTTGATTTCAAGAACACCAACTCATCGGTCGAATACAAAGAACTCTCCATCGAGATGAAGTCGGCAAGTCCCGATCGGCTCAATGCCGTTCGCCAGGTCCTTGAAGAGAAGTTGGTCAAGCGGAAGGTGTCGCTCAAGTCCCTTGACTACGGAAAAGTCGAAGATGCCGCCAGCAGCACCGTTCGCCAAACCATCAAAATCGTTGCGGGCATTTCCAGCGAAAAGGCCAAGGCCGTCAACAAGGCGATCAAGGAACTCGGCCTCAAGGGTGTTTCTTCGCAGACTCAAGGCGAACAAGTTCGCGTCACCGGCAAAAAGCGTGACGATCTACAGGCCGTGATCGCAGGGCTCAAAGAGGTTGACCTCGAGATCCCATTGCAGTTCGAAAACTTCCGCGACTAAAGCGAAACGAACTACTCGTAGTACCCCGAGTGGATGTACACGCACGGGATTCCTTCGCCGTGAAACATGTCGGCGTTCTTTCGGTCGTCTTCAAACGCAAGTTTCAAATCGAATCCGAACTCGCGTAATTCACCGACGGTCTGTTGTTTAAATTGCCAGGCTTCTAGTCCGGATCGATCAGGACGCATACACAGCAGGTTCCAACGTAAGTCATGGCGAGCAAGCCATTCAAGCGTTTGCGGTTGCACGCGCAATGGTCGTGCGGTCAGTAGGACCACATGAAGATCAGGCGCTAAAAGACTGAGTAATCGTGATAGTTCATGAATGACCTCGTCCTCGCCACACGCTTCGAAAAACGCGTTCCAATCGCGATTGGCAATGTGGTGTTGACGATCGCTGGCGTTCGATAGCACACCATCCATGTCGAAGACCACGGTGGGGCCGGGTTCAACCGGGCCCGCACGCCAATGCCAATTGTCGTGCGGCACGTTCACGCTCCACTACCAGGACCGTGCAACGCGCTTTCGCGAATGGCGTCGACAACGGATGGGTCAGCCAAGGTTGTGGTGTCACCCAATTCGTGGTCATCGGCGATGTCACGCAGCAAACGACGCATGATCTTTCCGCTTCGAGTTTTCGGAAGATCCGGGACGATGATGACGCGCTTGGGCCGAGCCGTGGGACCAATTTTTGTTGCTACATGGGAGCGCAATTCATTCACAAGCGCATCGTCGCCCACCACTCCCCCGCGCAAAATGACATAACCCACAATGGCCTGACCAGTGAGGTCGTCGGTCGCTCCAACGACTGCAGCTTCCGCCACAGAGGTGTGATCGACGAGAGCGCTCTCAACCTCGGTGGTGGAAATTCGGTGGCCCGAAACATTCATGACGTCATCGACGCGACCCAACAACCAGAGATAGCCGTCTTCATCGATCTTGGCGCCATCGCCAGCGAAATAACGACCGGGATAACGACTCCAATAGGTGTCTTTGTAACGCTCGGGGTCGCCCCAGATACCGCGCAGCATCGATGGCCACGGCCGCGTCAGAGTCAGATAACCGCCCCCATGTTCAATGGTGTGGCCTTCTTCATCGACGACCTCAACACCAATGCCCGGCAGCGCCATGCACGCAGAGCCAGGTTTGAGGGTGGTGACGCCAGGAAGCGGCGTAATCATTTGGCCGCCAGTTTCGGTCTGCCACCACGTATCAACGATCGGACAACGGCTTGAACCGATGTGTTCGTAGTACCACATCCACGCTTCTGGATTGATCGATTCACCAACCGAACCCAGCAAACGAAGCGACGAGAGATCGTGTTTCTGGGGCTCTTGTTCTCCCCACTTCATGAACGTACGAATAGCAGTGGGCGCGGTGTAAAGCTGCGTGACGCCGTAACGCTCAATGATGTCCCACATGCGATCTTTGCCCGGCGTATCGGGAGTGCCTTCATACAGCACCGACGTTGCACCGTTCACAAGAGGTCCGTAAACGATGTAACTGTGACCTGTCACCCAGCCAATATCAGCGGAGCACCAATAGATATCGGTTTCGGGCTTGAGATCGAAGACGTACTTGTAGGTAAACGCGACCTGCGTCAGATAACCGCCGGTGGTGTGCATGATGCCCTTGGGCTTGGCTGTGGTTCCTGAGGTGTAAAGCAGATACAACAACTGCTCGGAATCCATCGGCTCTGCTGGGCAATCGGCCGATGCTGTTCCCATGAGGTCGTGGTACCAGTGATCGCGACCTTCCACCATCGTGACGTCGGAGTTGGTGCGTTGCACAACGACAACATCAGTAACTGATGGGCACGAACCCACGGCATCGTCGACATTGGGCTTCAGTAGTGATGCTGCACCGCGTCGGTAGCCACCGTCGGCAGTGATAATGACTTTGCATTCGCCATCTTGAACGCGATCAATAATCGAATCGGGCGAGAAGCCACCGAAAATAACCGAATGAGCAACACCAATCCGAGTGCACGCCAGCATGGCCACCGGGAGTTCCGGGATCATCGGCATATAGATAGCGACTCGATCGCCCTTCTTGAGTCCAAGACCTTTAAGCACATTGGCGAACTTCTTTACTTCTTCAAGAAGATCGGCGTAAGTAATAGTTCGCGTGTCCCCCGGTTCGCCTTCCCAGTGATATGCGACGCGATCGCCAATCCCATTGGCCACGTGACGGTCGAGACAATTTTCAGAAACGTTCAGGGTTCCGCCAACAAACCACTTTGCAAACGGGAGCTCCCACTCAAGAGTGGTGGTGAAATCAGAGTTCCACGTGAGTAGTTCGCGAGCCTGGCGCGCCCAGAATGCTTCGTAATCAGCATCGGCCTCACGATAGAGCGAATCGTCGGACGTCAGCGCATTTGCCTTGAACTCCGGTGACGGAGGAAACAACCGGTTCTCGTGGAGATAGTCCTCAATCGTCGGTTCAGTCATGACACTCCCCGTAAACGGTGGGCGAACGATCGCCCTTTGCGTTGGTGATCCTACCGAAGGTTCTCGGGTGACCCCTCGGGCGCCTCCGCCATTCCGATGGTCCATTCAAGAACGACAAAATCACCCAAACCGCCCGATTCAAGAAGCGCCTCGGCCTCGCCTATCCGACTTCGGGCTCGCAGCGCCTCGACATCAGGGGCCGACGCTTTTTCGATCCAGATTTGGCGGCCTTCTTCGACAAGCTGTGAAATGCCTAACCGTTCGAGGAACTGTCGTTGCGTAGTGATGACCGTTGGTCGGACTGCGGTCGCAAGTTGGTCGACAGCAACATCGGCGGTGATATCGCATCCACCCGGCGCATCCAACGGATGCCCAGCTCGTTCTTGACCAACGAATGTCCGGAGCCAACCCATATCAGGACGTCTGGCGATCTCGTCTGTTGCGGCGCCGTAATCGATGGCGATCACAGATCCACGATCGAGTCGATCGACCGCTTCCATAAGCCACCGCACCGCATGTTCCTGGAGCGGCATCCACTCCCCCGCCGGAGCCGAGAACAACACAGGGGCAAGTGACGCGGGAACCTCGGTTGGAGCAACCACAAACTCAAGACCCTCTCCGGTGTGATGGACGTCGAGTCGTTCGAAGTTTCCTGCACCGTCGTGTCGAACGATGTCGAAGGCCAGATTGTCGAGAAGTTCATTGGCCAGAATGACGCCAGTAATTCCATACGGTGCGATCGGGCTCGAGGCGAACTTCGGGCCGGGACCGACTCCGCTCACGAACGTTTCAACACCTGCAGCGTCGACGTCGCCCATCCAGCCTTCAAGGTGTTCAGCATGCAGTGCGCGTTGTTCTGCAGAACGTTCCACCATTAGGTAGCGAAGTGCTGGCGCGCATTCTGGTCCTGCGAACGCAATCGAGCGAGCGAGCGTTCCCGGCCCCGCTCCGAACTCAACAACGACAAATGTTTCGGGAGAGCCGAGTGCCAACCATTCCTCGTCGAGCCGTCGAGCAATCAACGCGCCAAACAAGGGGCCGACTTCGGGACTGGTCAGAAAGTCACCACGACGACCAGCACGGCCAACGGTCGCGTAGAAACCAACTGACTCGTCATAGAGCGCAATGTCCATATACTGCGCATATGACAACGTTGTTCCGACCGGAAACCGAGATTGGAACTCGTCGGTCATGATCGTTCAGCGCAGCGCGAACCTCAGTGGTTCAGCGCAGCAATGAGAAAAGGTTGACCTGGTCGGTGAAGTGCGTAAGTGCACCCGGGAACACACCCCATACAAGGGTGACGGCAACGGTGATGACGAGTGCGAACGAAAGCGAGGCTGGCACCTTGATTGGCGTGCGATCGCCATCGGGAGCCTCGTCCATCCACATGACACGAATCAGACGGCCGTAGTAACCGAATGCGATCACCGAGTTCAGACCGACGATGACAGCGAGAACGTAACCCGATGCGCTTCCGGCCGAAGCTAACGAACTGAAGATTGAAAGTTTCGCGAACCAACCCGCTGCCGGCGGAATGCCCGCGAGGGAGAAGAGGAAAATCGTCATGCACACCGTGAGCGTGGGTGCATACGAGAACAGTCCGCCAAAGCTCTTGATGTCACCAGAGCGAGTCTTACGGGAGACCGCAAGAACGACGGCGAAGGCGCCAAGGTTCATGCCGGCGTAGATGAGCAGGTACACCACGATGGACCGGAGCGCTTCGCTACCAGTGCCCAGCGTGGCGCCCGCGACCGCAAGCGGAGCAAGGATATAACCGGCCTGAGCGATGCCCGAGTAGGCCAGCATGCGCACCACATTGGTCTGCCGAAGTGCAATGAGATTTCCCACGGTCATGGAAAGCGCGGCAAGCACCCACATGAGCGGTTCCCAGACGTCGTGGCGCTCGTAGAAGCCAATAAAGAGAACGTTGAGGATGGCGACAAAACCTGCTGCCTTCGAAGCAACCGCAAGGAACGACGTGACCGGAGTGGGCGCACCTTCGTAGGTATCGGGCGCCCACTGATGGAACGGCACCGCAGACACCTTGAAGGCAAAGCCGATGAGCACGAACGCGATTCCCAGCGTGATGATGGGTTGCGAGGAAACGTAGGAACCAAGTTCCGCCCCGATGTCAACAAGCAGCGTCGAACCCGTGATTCCAAAAATCAGCGACATGCCGTAAAGCAGAATCGCCGAAGCGAAAACGCCCATGAGGTAGTACTTCAAACCCGCTTCATTGCTCTTCTGATCACGCTTCCGCCATGCCGCCAACATGTAGGCCGGGATGGAGACGAGTTCGAGGGCAATAAAGATGCTGATGAGATCACGGGCTGAGGCCATGACCATCATGCCGAGGATCGAAGAAAGAAGGAGGGTGTAGTACTCGCCCTCGTGATAGTCCCCTTCAGCGATGTAGTTCGTCGAGAGCAAAATCACGATATAACCAGCTACGAGGAACAACGCCTGCAGAATGAGCGCGTAGTTGTCGACGACGAATCCGCCACCGAACATCACCCGGTTTACTCCGTCGTACGCAAGCGTTGCGATCGGGATGAGTGCCACCAGCAGACCGATACCGGCAACCGATGACGACGCCCATCGCGAGCGCTCGCCAGTGAACGCGTCGAGGAGAATCAACACCACGATGGTCACGGCCACGATGATTTCGGGCGCGAGGGCGTGGTAGTCGATGCTGGGTGCGTTCCAGGCGAAAGTCAGCAACTGGGCGAGCAACGGATCAGCCTCCGAGCCCGTTCACGATCGCAATTGTGCGCTCAACCGCACCATCGGTGACCTTGAAAATAATGTTGGGCATGAAGCCGAGCACAACGATGAGCACGAGAATTGGCGTCCAGGCCAACCACTCAGTGAATGTGACGTCGTGCAGGTGCGGATCGTCTTCGTATTCCTTCGTCGGCACGCCGAAGCCCACTCGCTGATACATCCACAGCAAGTACGAAGCTGCCAGCACAGTGCCGACCGCAGCGATCACCATGAGTACACGGAAGAAGGCAACGTTCAGACCAAGGCCGGGGTTGTAAGCAGACAAGATCGCTGGGAATTCTCCCCAGAAGCCCGCCAAACCGGGAAGACCGAGCGAAGCCATCACCGAGAAGCCGAGGATCCAGCCCATATGAGGCATGGACTTGAGCATTCCGCCGAGGCGAGAAATATCGAGGGTGTGATAGCGATCCTTGGTGGATCCAGCCACAAAGAAGAGCAAGCCGGTGATGAGACCGTGGGCAACCATGCCAAAGATGGCGGCTTGGAAACCAAAGGTGGTCAGCGTGGCGATGCCGAGCATCACAAAACCCATGTGTGAGACCGATGAGAACGCAATCAGTCGCTTCATGTCGGACTGCGCCAAACAACACAACGCTCCGTAGATAATGCCGATGACTGCAAGTAGGCCGATAAACGGCGCCCACTTTTCAGCAGCACTCGGAAGGATCGGAATGGCGATGCGGATGAAGCCGTAGGTTCCGAGTTTCAGAAGCACTGCAGCAAGGATGACCGAGCCAACGGTCGGTGCTTGGGTGTGCGCGTCGGGCAACCACGTATGGAACGGGAACATTGGCACCTTGATGCCGAAGCCCATAAACATGCCACCAAAGATCCACAGTGCTGCGCCCGTTGAAATGCCTGTTGCCAATTCCGGCAGGATGCGCATATCGAACGAATGCATGAGTTGTCCGCCGACTTCAATCGGGTCAGACAGGAAATACAGCGCAAGGAAGGCGACGATCATGAGCGCCGAACCAAACAACGTGTAGAGGAAGAACTTGAGCGAGGCGTACTGACGCTTCTCGCCACCCCAGACGCCGATCATGAAGTACATCGGCAGAAGGACAACCTCGAAGAAGACGAAGAACAGGATGAGATCCTGTGAGACAAACGTTCCGAGCATTCCCGTTTCCAGAATGAGGATGAGGATGAGGAACGCTTTGGGATTCTTCGGCTCCGGGAAGCGATTCCAGGAATAGATGATGCACAACGGCACGATGAGCAACGTGAGGGCGATCATCGGCAGCGAGATGCCGTCGATGCCCACGATGTACCGACTGTTAATGATCGGGATCCATGCCTTATCGATAACGAACTGCAAGCTTCCGCTCGCGTCGTAGTCGAAGTTGGTCATGAGCAGGATTCCAATGAATCCGACCACGAGGCTTGCCGCGAGTGCGACGACCTTGTGGAACTGCTCTTTGGCCTTGGGCACGACCAACATGGCGAGCGCTCCCACAAGGGGGAGGAACACCATCAGGCTGATACCCCAACTGTTCAGGAAATCTTTCATCGAATTGTCCTGGGCTCCTAGACGACGAACACGAGTACACCGGCGAGGACTACCGCACCGGCAAAGAGAATCGAGGCGTACTGCTGGACCTTGCCGGTCTGGATCTTCCGAAGCAGTTGACCTGCTCCTTCAGAACCCTGACCAGATCCGTTTACTGCACCATCGATGATGAGCTGATCGGCAACTACGTACACCACTGCGGCGATCTTTCGAGCGCCAAGACCGATGCCATTGATAATGCCATCGAGAATGTTTTGATTGAACCAATTTGCAGCACGAGCGAGTGGCCCCTTGGTACTGCCGGCGATAACACCGGTGTAGAGCTCGTCGAGGTAGTACTTGTTCTCAAGGAACGTGTAACCAGCCATGGCAACCTTGTTACGCGAGGTCAGGCCATGCGGACCACGGTTCTTTTCGTAGTACTGGTAGGCGACGAACAAACCACCGGCCGCGAGAATCGTTGACGCAATCGCCAACCACGGGGTGAACGCAGCATGCTGAATCGGCGGGAAGGCAAACGTGGGTTCAACAAAATGTTCAAACCTCGTGGTGAAGCTCCCAGGCAGTTTGAAACCGAAGAACGACTTGGGAAAGTTCGTGAAGCCCAACACCACTGCACATCCAGCAAGAATCATGAGCGGAACGGTGATGACCTTCGGTGATTCGTGCGGCTTTGCGTGGCCGCGGTAATCGCCCCAGAAAGTCATCCAGTAGGCACGACCCATGTATGCGGCAGTAAGGAACGCCGTGATCAGACCGAAGATCAACATGATCGTGTACGCGTTGTCTTGGCCGCTCGCAGAGCCAGCGAGAATTTCATCCTTCGACCAGAAGCCCGCCAGCGGGAAGATGCCGGCAAGCGCGAGTGTGGCGATCAGGAAGGTGGCATGCGTGGCTGGCATCTTCTTGCGGAGACCACCCATTTCACGCATATCGAAGGTGTGGTGACACGCGTGACTCACCGAACCAGCACCGAGGAACAAGCACGCCTTGAAGAACGCGTGGGTAAAGAGGTGGAACACACCGGCGGTCCAGGCGCCAACACCGAGGGCCATGACCATGTAACCGAGCTGCGAGATCGTTGAGTAGGCCAGCACCTTTTTGAGGTCGGTCTGAACGAATGCCAACAATCCGCCGATGATGGTGGTGAAGCCACCGATGAATGCCACGTAGTGGAACGTGCTGCTGCCGATTGCGAGACCAGAAAAGAAGACTGCGTAGAGACGAGCGATTAGATACACGCCAGCGACAACCATGGTCGCGGCGTGAATAAGTGCCGACACCGGCGTGGGGCCGGCCATGGCGTCGGGTAACCACGTGTGTAGCGGGAATTGGCCCGATTTTGAAGTGACGCCGCCGAAAAGACACAGCGCTCCTACCAGAAGGAGCGTGGTGTTCGCGCCCTGAGACAGCGCGTATTCGTTGATGTGGAGAACGTTGAAGCTTGTTCCGCCTGCGGCAAAGAACGTAATGATAACGCCAAGGATGAGGCCGATATCGCCAACACGGTTCGTGAGGAACGCCTTGAGCGCAGCATCGGTGTTTTTCTTCTCTTCCCACCAATGGCCAATCAGCCCAAATGAACAGACGCCCACCAATTCCCAGCCCACAAGCATTTGCAGTGTGTTCGAGCTGAGTACGTAGAAGAGCATCGACGCCGTGAACAACGACAGGAATGCGTAGTAGTGAGTGAAGCGAACATCGCCGTGCAGATACTCAGTTGAGTAAATGTGCACGAGCAACGAAATGATGCAAACCGTGATGAGCATCATGGCGGCGAGGCCATCGACCAGCGTGCCCATTTCGAATTCCATGCCGCCGATTTGGAACCAGGTAACGGTGCGAACAACCGGCGGAACAGATTCGTGTTCGCCGCCATGCTCCGAAGCCGACGCCTCGGTGGTGGCCTCGCTCGTCGATGAGTGTGAACCCGCAGCAACGGTCTCACCTGAATCGTGCGTTTCGGCGTTGACTTCACCGGCGATGTTCTCGCCGGTTTGCGGAGTGAGGCCGTTGGCTTGAAGAACCTCTGCGGCCAAGGCGGCCCCAGCGGGCGGGTGATTCACGCGACTGATCCAGTTGCCAGCAACGATTACTGAAAGCATGAGACAAATTGAGACAGCGGCAATACCGATTCCGGCGGTGGCCCGGGTGCCCCAGCGCTTACCGAAGAAAAGGATCACGAGGAACGACGACGCCATGAGGGCGGGGATGATCCAAACCTTGTCGATCATGTTGAACACGCTGATCAGCCCTTCAACATGTCGACATCATCGATATCGATGCTCTGTCGGTTCCGGTAGATGAGAAGCACGAGTGCAAGGCCAACTCCGACCTCGGCCGCTGCGACGGCGATCACAAAGAGTGCGAATACCTGACCTGAGACATTGGTGTTGTCGTTGGCGTTCCAATAAGCGCCGAACGCAACCAGGTTGATATTCACGGCATTGAGAATAAGTTCAATCGACATGAGAACGAGCACGCCGTTCTTGCGGGCAAGCACGCCATACACGCCGATGCAGAAAAGAATTGCGGCCAAGAGGAGGAACTGGTTCAGATACATCAGTCACGCCTCGCAATCACGATTGCGCCGATCAAAGCTGCAAGCAGCAGAACCGACAGAACCTCAAACGGAATCAAATACGTGGAGAAAATCGAATCGCTCACCTCGGAGGTGCGCTGCACCATCAGGTTGCCAAACTCGGTGTCTTTGAAACCGTCGATAAGTGAGTAGCCCATCAGCCCAAGGAGCAGGACAGCGACTCCGCCGCCAATGAACTTTGCAGAGTTCTTATTGTCGAGATCTTCGTCAGTGCCGGTCTTCGCTCGTGTAAGCATGACGCCGAAAAGGAACAGCACGATGATGGCACCCAAGTACACCAATACCTGAGTGATGGCAACGAATTCGGAAGCCAGAAGGATGTACTGCGCAGCAGCCCCAGCAAGAACTAGAACAAGCCACAACGCGGCGTGCATCAGGTTTTTACAGGTAACAACGCGCAGAGCACCAACCACCATCAGCGCAGCGATGATGTAAAACGCGATGTTCTGAGCGACGAGCAGGGCAAGCATCAGCGCGGAACCTTCTTGACCTTGGTTTCAGCGCCAGCCTCATAGGCCTCAAATTCCGGAACGGTCTGCATCCACTGATCGAGACGGCTCTTGTCGTGAAGAAGATCGGCAATACGGACTTCGGAGTACTCGTGTTCCGGGCTCCAGAACAGCGCATCGAACGGGCAGACCTCGACACAAATTCCGCAGTACATGCAGAGTGAGAAATCGATGTCGAAACGGTCGAGTTCATTCTTCTGACGAGGCTTGCCGCCTTCACGGCGAGGCGGAGCGAGGTACTTATGCGCCTCGATGAAGATGCACCAATCGGGACATTCACGCGCGCACAACATGCACGAGGTGCAGTTCTCTTCGTGGAGCGCAATGACACCACGAGCACGCGGCGCGACTTCTTCACGCTCGTGCGGATAGCGAGTTGTCTGCGGACCGTCTTTGAGGGTTTTCACCATCTCGCCGAACGTGACGCCAAGACCCTTAATGAGGCCTGGAACCTTGGGCTTGGGAGGCATCAGAGCACCACCTTCAGCACAGCAGTGACCACAATGTTTACGAGGGCCAACGGGATAAGGACTTTCCAAGCGAGGCTCTGAAGCTGATCCTCACGGAAACGCGGGTAGGTGAATCGCACCCAGAAGATGATGAAGGAGACGATCATCACCTTCGCGAACAGAACGATCGGGCCGAGCACGTAATACCAATCGCTCTCGGTGGGAAGCCACGGGACGGCCCAGCCGCCAAGGAAGAGCACCGCAGCTATTCCGGCAAATACAAACGCTGTGGCGAACTCGGCCAAGAAGAAGATGAGGAATCGGAAACCGGTGTACTCAACCTGATAACCGGAAACGATTTCGGATTCGGCAACCGGCATATCGAACGGAGGCTGCGTGAGTTCTGCTTGCACCGCTGCAATGAAGATGAAGAAGCCGAGGAACTGAGTGAGGATGTACGGGAACCCGATTCCGCTCCAACCAAAGATCGAACCGTTG
This sequence comes from Bifidobacterium breve, assembly GCA_945878645.1. GTDB lineage: Bacteria > Actinomycetota > Acidimicrobiia > Acidimicrobiales > Acidimicrobilacustridaceae > Acidimicrobilacustris. Next base: position 19,221 of record CAMCTW010000010.1, on the reverse strand, counting down.
TTTTGAGCGAGAACAATGCCATTCAGGCTCATCGTGCCCGCCTGGATGACCACGCCGATGACGGCAAGCACCATCGGAAGTTCATACGCGATGAGCTGACCAGCGGCACGCAGCGCACCCATAAGTGAGTACTTGCTCGCCGATGACCACCCGGCCATGAGCACGCCGATGACCGACAACGATGCCACGGCGAGCACAAAGAACACGCCGACATCAAGGTCGGCGACAACAAGATGCATTGAAGCTGGCAATGTCACGTAGAGAACGAGAGTTGACATCAGTACGACGAGTGGGGCGACCTTGAAGACCCAAAGATCGGCACCATTGGGTGCGATGTCTTCCTTCTGAAGGAACTTCACGCCATCAGCAAGAAGCTGCAAGGTTCCGCGCGGGCCTGCTTCTTGCGGACCAAGACGGCTCTGCATCCACGACATGATCTTGAACAAGAAGACCATGCCGAGAATCAGTGCAGTAGTAGGCACCACTGCGCTGATGACGAGAACTTTGATAAGGGTCGAGAGCCAATACGGCGGCGCAAACGAGGCAAGGAGAAGTGTCATCGGTCGATGTCACCCAAAATGAAATACAGACTGCCGAGGATCGAGATGAGGTCGGGAACATACGCGCCCCGGGCCACCCACGGCAGTACGGAAATATTGTTGAACGAGGCTGAACGGATCTTGACGCGGAAGGGAACCAGGTCGCCCTTCGACACGACGTAGTAACCCATTTCGCCAAGAGGATTCTCGGTTGCCACGTAGGCCTCGCCCGCAGGCACCTTGATGATGCGCGGAACCTTGGCCATAACCGGACCACTCGGGATGGTGTCGAGCAATTGCTTCACGATCTTTGCTGCTTCACGAGTTTCCTGAAGGCGGACCCAGGTGCGAGCGAAACAATCGCCGTCGGGATGTGTCCAGACTTTCCAGTCGGCCTGGTCATAGACGAGTCCGGGAGGACAATTGTCACGACGAAGATCCCAGTCGACTCCGGAGGCGCGAAGGTTGGCGCCGGAGAGGCCGTAGGAAAGCGCGATCTCGGCTGGAATGACGCCGATACCGCGGGTCCGGCCTTGGAAAATTTCGTTGCCGACGAGAAGATCTTCCATCTCGTCGCAGAAAGCGAGGAGTTTGTCCATCGCCGTGTGAGACTCTTCGATCCAGCCCTTGGGCAGATCGTCTTTCAGGCCACCAATGCGATCGAAGTTCGGGTGGAACCGACCACCGGTTGCAGATTCGATCTGGTTGAGTACCCATTCGCGGTCACGGAATGCATAGAAACCAGCGGTCATGCCACCAAGCTGCAAACCAAAGTCACCGAGGAACAGGGAGATGTTTGCAACACGCGACATTTCAAAAAGAATTGTGCGTATCCACTGCGCACGAGGCGGTGCTTCAACATCCATCAACTTCTCCGCCGCGAGGATGAACGGAACCTCGTTGGCGAAACTTCCGAGCCAGTCGATGCGATTAATAAGCGCATTGATCTGCGGATAGGTACGAACCTCAGTGAGTTTTTCGTAGCCGCGATGCATGTAGCCACACATCGGTTCGGCAGAAATCACCTGCTCGCCATCGAGGCGAGCGATGATGCGGAGCGTTCCATGCGTAGCGGGATGCTGCGGACCCATGTTGAGGGTCATTCCCTCGGTTTCGAAATCGAGGTTCACGCGGTTGTCGTTCGCTTCAGCAACGAGGGCAGCAACGGATTGCGGATCACTAACAGCGGTCATTCGCCCTCTCCTTCCTCATCGGCAACACCGGGCATTGGTTCAACGTCAACGATGCCGGGCCACGGACGTACCCGGCGAGCCAGCAACGGAAAGTCCTTACGAAGCGGATTGCCCACAAAATCGACAGGCAAGTACATGTTGATCATGTTCGGATGGCCATCGAACGAGAAGCCAAACATTTCGCGCGCTTCACGCTCGTGCCAGTTCGCACCGGCAAACACGTTTGACCATGTCGGCGCAGTGAGGTCGTCGTCGGGAAGATCACACTTGAAGGTGATGCCCATTCCCGCGCTGATTGAGTACAAACGAGCAAGAAGTTGGAAACGGGTGTCGCCGCCGGCGTAGCCCTGCACGATTGCTTCAGGTTCCTTGGCCGGAGTGCCCGCAACAACGAGGTCTTCTTGCGCATCCATGTCGCGACCGAACGGCGAAGGAAGCCAGTCGATCGCAGACAGGAAATCGAAGAATCGGTAGCCCATCGACTTTGCGACCTCGGCTGCTTCGAGCCAATGAGCGCGATCGACGCGGATCCAGAGATCGTCACCGACGCGGATGTGAGAACCAAGAACACCGTCGCCAAGGCGCGACGTGAATTCAGCCAGAACGGCTTCTCGCGCATCGTCGGTCGCGGGCGCTGCCTCTTCGGGCGTTTCTGTGTCAGCTGACGACAATTGGTCCACCCTTCCAACGCTCAGCCATGTCCTCGTGAGCAATGCGTTCTTGAAGAAGGATGATTCCTTCAAGCAGTGCTTCCGGACGTGGCGGGCAGCCAGGGACGTAAACGTCAACCGGAATCAACTGATCGACACCCTTGGTCACTGAGTAGCTATCCCAGTAAGGACCGCCGCAATTGGCGCAGGAACCCATTGAGATGACGTACTTCGGATCGGGCATCTGCTCGTAAAGACGCACAACGGCGGGAGCAAGTTTGTCGGTCACTGTGCCCGCGATCACGACGAGGTCGGCCTGGCGCGGGCTCGCAGGGAACGGGATCACGCCAAGGCGCATGACGTCGTAACGCGGCGATGCGAACGCCGCACCCATTTCGATCGCGCAACACGCAAGACCCCATTGGTAGGCCCAAATCGAATACTTACGGGAAATGTTGAGGAGTTTGGCCAGCGGCTTGGGCAGCTTGCCACTTTCGACTAAGCCCATTGGAGCACCTTCTTCCGCCAGGCATAAAGCAGACCAAGCGCCAAGATCGCCACAAAAATCAGCATCTCGACCAGACCAAAGACACCATAGGCCTCGAGTCGTGTGGCCCACGGGAACATGAAGACCGCTTCAACATCGAACATGACGAAGAGCAGCGCATAGATGTAATAGCGAATCTGACTTTGTGACCAACCCGTACCGACCGGATCGACGCCTGACTCGTAGACCAGGTACTTCTGCTCTTGAGGGCGAGTGGGGCGGAAGATCTTGCCGATACCGAGCAGACCGGCTCCAAGACCAATACCAACGCCCGCGAAAATCACGACGGTGAGATATTGCCTGACGAAATCGGAGTACTCAGTCATCGTTCCCGGACACTACAGAAGGGCCGAACACGGCATGAAATCCTTGTCGCATAGAGAAAGCCGTTCAATCTTGTGTGATCAGCCACCGGCGGTGGTGGACCCTGTGGCGGAGGGACGCTCGTACTGAACCGCAGCCGGAGTAGCGGCGCGAGCGTTGTGAAGAAGCAGGTCTGGGAACAGACCGTAAACGACAGTAACAACGACACAGATTCCGATGGCCAGTCCGGCCGCAAATGGAACCCGGAGCCGATTTGAACGAGGAACTTCCTCGAGTCCGTCGTCACCACCAGACATGAACATGGCCACGATGATCCGGAGATACAGGAATGCCGAAATCACGGCCGAGACCATGGCCACCAGCGCCAATGGCACTGCATGAGCATCGGCGGCAGCGGTAATCGCCAGGAACTTAGCGAAGAAGCCAGCAGTAAAGGGCACACCGGCCTGAGCTAAGAGCAACAGGATGAGTGAGCCCGCCAACCACGGATTCGAGCGAACGAGGCCCTGATAATCAGACAATTCGTGGTTTCCATCGCCTTTGCGGCCGACAATGGCGGCCACACCGAACGAGCCCGCCACCATGAAGGTGTAGACGGCGACATAGAACGCTGACGCGGTGATGCCGTTTCCGCTGTTCGCCTGAATCGCCATGAGAATGAAACCCGCATGGCTGATCGAGGAATAGGCCAACATCCGCTTCACGTTGCTCTGAACGATCGCGAGCGCAGCGCCAAGGACCATCGACAAAATGGCCAAGACGTACATGATGGGTTTCCAGGTCGAGGCGTAATTCGAGAACGTCAGCATGAAGACCCGAACGAGGCCCGCGACTGCGGCAGCCTTCACGCCGGCAGCCATCCATGCAGTCGCTGGAGTGGGAGCGCCGTCATAAACATCGGGGCTCCATGCGTGGAATGGCACGGCAGAGATCTTGAATGCCAGACCGACAAGCACGAGTACGAGTCCGAGAAGCAGTAATCCGTTGTGGATCGGGACAACCGTCGCCATGAACTCACGAATGTCGACAAAGTTTGTTGATCCAGTTGCTCCATAAAGCATCGCAATGCCGTAGAGCAGGAAGGCGGAGGAGAATGCACCAAGAACGAAGTATTTGAGGCCTGATTCCTGAGACTGCACTCGACGCAGATTCATACCTGCGAGCACATAAACGGCAATAGAGAGTGTTTCAAGACCAATGAACAGAACGATGAGATCGTTCGACATGGCCATGATGACGCCACCGACCGCCGACAGAAGCAGCAGGACATAGAACTCGGGACCACTCATTGATTCGCGGCGCAAGAAATCATCGGCGAGGAGCGCTGCAAGCACAACGCCGACACACAGCACCACCGTGATGAACAGTGAGAAACCGTCGATACCAACTGCTCCCCCAGCCGTACTGAACGGTCCGGTTTGAGCATGATCGAGGTTCCACCACAGCAGCGAATTCCAGCCCTGCACTCGCGCCCACATTGGAACCGCACTGATCGCGGCGCCGACAGCGATCGCAACAGTGGCCCAGGTGAAGAGACCCTTCGGCGCATGACCCTTCAAGAAGGAGGAAAACGTGAGCGTAAGGAGCGCGCCTACAAGCAAGATCAGCAGCGGCAGAAGGGCGACCCAATCAATGGATGGTCCAACAACATGAACGATCCCATTATCTGCTGTCGCAGACGTGACAGCAGCCTGAGCGAAGAGGGAACCGATCACTTGTTCGCCTCCGGTCCATTCGCTGCGATGCCAAGGCCATGTTCACCATTCATCGTGTGCGATGACTCGGTGATGCGGAGTAAATCAGCGCCGTTGCGAGTGATTGGTTCTTGGAACCCATCGACTTTCATCTCAAGCCGTGTAACTACCCGCTTCACCGAAGGCTCGATGCGATCGAGGACTGGCTTCGGATAGATACCAAGGAAGATGATGAGAGCAATGAGCGGAACCAACACAAGTTTCTCAGAGATGTTGAGATCCGGGAATGACTTGTTTGCTTCGTCTGGCTCGCCTTGGAACACGCGCTGGTAGGCCCAGAGGAGATACAACGCCGCGATGATGACGCCAGTAGCAGCAACGACGGCCCACCAACGGTGAGCCATAAAGGTGCCCAGAAGAATGAGGAATTCACCAACGAATCCGTTGAGCCCAGGAACCCCGATCGAGGAGAGCATCACGAGGGTGAAGATCCCAGCAAAGACCGGTGCGACCTTGCCGATGCCCTTGAGTTGAGAGATCTCGTAGGTGTGGCGGCGGGTGTAGAGGAATCCGAGAAGGATGAACAGAGCGCCAGTTGAAATGCCGTGGTTGATCATCTGCAGCACAGAACCTTCGATGCCTTCGACGTTCAGCGCGAACAGACCCATAAGCGCAAAGCCCATGTGGGAGACCGACGAATAGGCGATGAGGCGCTTGAGGTTGCGTTGCATGGCCGCGACGATGCCTCCATAGACCACACCAATTGTGGCCAAGGTCAACATCACTGGCGCAAACCACACCGTCGCTTCGGGGAACAGTTCAAGTCCGTAACGAAGAAAACCGTAGGTGCCAAGTTTCAGAAGGATGCCGGCCAAATCGATTGAGCCCGCGGTCGGCGCTTCGGTGTGCGCATCGGGCAGCCACGTATGGAAGGGGAAGGATGGGACCTTCACCGCAAACGCAATGGCCATGCCCAAGAACAACCAACGGCCGGTGCTTGTTGCCAAACTGTCAGAAGCGATGATCTTGGTGAAGTCAAAAGACACGCCACCGTTATCGCCCGCTCCCGCAACAACCGCCAGAGTGACGATGGAAACCAGCATGAACGCTGAACCAAGCATCGTGTAGAGGAAGAACTTTGTTGCGGCGTAGACCCGACGACCGTGGCCCCACTTGCCGATGAGCATGTAGAGCGGAACCAGCGTGACTTCGAACATCAAGAAGAACAGGAAAAGATCAAGCGAAAGGAACGCTCCCATACAGCCCGCCATTAGCAGTGTGAGCCACGCGTAGTAACCCTTCGGGCTGTGTTCTGGCTTCGCTGCGAAAAGCGCGATCGGGAACAAGATTCCTGTGAGCACAACAAGGAATAACGAGATGCCATCGACGCCAAGAAAGAACTTGATGTCGAGGGACTGCACCCAGGTTTGCTGAACGACAAACTGGAATCCGGCATCGCCGGTCTTGAACTCGACCAACAACGCAATACTGAGAACCCCCGTGAGGAGCCCCGTAATAATTGCCATCTGTCGCGAAAGTTCGGGGCGCGACTGCGGCATGAGCGCAATAAGAATCGCTCCAATCAACGGCACAAAAATCAGTGCCGGAAGAATTGGGAACGAGGCCGCGCCTTCAGAGGCGAACACGGAAGAAAGGATCGAGGCGGTCATCAGAAGCTCACCTGCGTCATTGCGAAGGCGACCAGGAGAACCGCACCAACGCCGATCATGAGTGCATACCAGCGCACATAACCGTTCTCGATGGAACGGAGTCGGGCGGCACCACCACGAGTAGCCCGACCGACACCATTAACGGCGCCATCAATAACCACCTTGTCGAACATCGCTATGAGTTCGAATCCTTTGCGACCAGCGCCACCCATGAACTTTGTGATGCTTTGGTCGATGTACCAGCCGTTGGCGAAGAACGGGAGTTCAATGCGTCGAGGATCGACTTTGTTCTTCAGGTACACCATGTAGGCGGCGAAGATACCGAGCAGTGCGATCGTCGTTGAGAGTACGAGTTCAAAGGTGAGCTGAAAGGCGCCAAGATCAAAGTTCGCTTGGTTCTCGCCAACGACTGGCTCAAGCCAGTTATTGAGGAACTCAAGGTTGTGAGTGAACGGAAGGTTCAAGAACCCGGCAATAGCGGCGAAGAACGCCAGCACGATAAGCGGGACCAACATTGGCCACTTCGATTCGTGCGGATGCACCGCACCGTGGCCAGCGCCAGCATGTGCACCGTCGTGTGCGTCTGCGTGATCATCCGATTCGGCGACATCGGCAGCCGTATGAGCCTTGAGATTGGCGAGTTCACCCTCGGCTGATTCACCCCAACGTGCATCGCCATAGAAGACGCGGAATACGAGACGGCTCATGTAGAACGCGGTGAGCAATGCAGTGATGAGACCAATCGCATAGAGGATCGGGCTCTTATGGAGTGCATACGCAAGGATGTCGTCCTTCGACCAGAAGCCTGAGAACGGCGGGACACCGGCGATAGCAAGCCAGCCAATAATGAAGGTGACTGCGGTGACCGGCATGACTTTGCGCAAAGCGCCCATACGGCGCATGTCTTGTTCATCGTGCATCCCGTGGATAACAGAACCTGCACCAAGGAACAACAGCGCCTTGAAGAATGCGTGCGTGATCATGTGGAAGATCGCTGCGGTGTATCCACCGACACCTATAGCCAAAAACATGTATCCAAGCTGACTAACGGTTGAGTATGCGAGGACCTTCTTGATGTCCTGTTGAGCCATAGCAATCGTCGCGGCGAGAAATGCTGTTGCGATACCGACGATGGCGATCATCCAAGGAATCCAGGATGCCGAAGCGGCGATGATCGGGTTCACACGAACGAGCAAGTACACGCCTGCGGTCACCATCGTTGCAGCGTGAATAAGCGCCGATACTGGGGTGGGGCCAGCCATGGCGTCGGGTAACCAGATGAACAACGGAATCTGTGCCGACTTACCAATGGCGCCGACAAACAGCATCAGTGCAATGAACGTCGCCGTGGTTTCCGCGAGTCCCGGAGACAACGGAAGGAACTCTGCATATGTAACGGTGCCAAAGGCAAAAAACGTCATGAAGATTGCGACCATGAAGCCCCAGTCGCCAACGCGATTGGTAATGAACGCCTTCTTGCCGGCGCTGGCGTTTTCATCCTTTTCAAACCAGAACGCAATGAGGAAGTACGAGCAAGCGCCCACGCCTTCCCAGCCCAGGAACGTAAGCACCAAGTTGTCGCCGAGAACGAGGATGAGCATCGAGAAAACGAACAGGTTCAGGTACGTGAAAAAACGCGGGAAACGACTGTCTCCATGCATGTACCCAATTGAGTAGAGATGGATAAGCGCTGCGATACCCGTTACAAAAAACACCATCGCCATTGAAAGAGGATCGAGCAAGAAACCAATATCAACGCTGAAGTTTCCAGCTGGGATCCATTCGAACAACGAGAGTTCGTAGGTGTGTTCCGGCTCGCCCCAAAGTCCGGCGAACACAACACAGGCGGTCACAAACGAAAGGGCGACCGCACCCGTGCCGATCCAACCGGACCGGGGCTCGCCAATGCGCTTGCCGAAGAACACCAACAGCAAGAACCCAGCCAAGGGAAGCGCAGGAATTAACCAGACCAAACCGACCATGTCCCTTATCCCCTCAGTGTCCGGAGGTCATCGGCGGTAGCGCCGGGACGACGTCGTGCCATCGCCACAATCAAGGCGAGGCCAATCACAACTTCAGCTGCAGCAACGACCATTACAAAGAACACGATGATCTGACCAGAGATGTCATTCAGCATCTTTCCGAACGTCACGAACGAAAGATTCACTGCGTTAAGCATGAGTTCGACGCACATGATCATGACGAGCGGATTCCGACGGATAAGCACGCCAACGCCACCGATCACAAAGAGGATCGCCGAAAGCATCAGGTACGCCAAGGAAAGGTTTGATTCCATCAGTGCGCTCCTTCCTCGGGAATGGCAGTAAGAGGTTCGTCGCCCATGTTGATCATGGATTCGGGCTCCGGAATCGGTGCAAGATCATTCGGACGTCGGGAAAGAACAACAGCTCCCACCACAGCGATCGTGAGAAGGCCCGCAGTGATTTCAAGCGCAAACACATAAGTCGTGAACAGTTCGGTACCGATCTGGGTGATGTTCGAGACCGTGGGCGAGATTGCACCGGTGACCGACTGTGTTCCCGTAACGATGGCATCCTTGCCGATGACGATGATGGCCAGAACCGCACCCAAGAAAAGAAGACCAATAAGGCCGGCAAGAAGTCGCTGGCCCACCAATGGCTCGGTTTCGAGGTCTTCTTCGCGATCAACGCCGAGCAACATCATGACGAACAAAATCAGAACGACGATTGCTCCGGTGTAGACGATGACCTGGACAACTGCGAGGAGTTGCGCACCGAGGTTGAGGAACAGCACTGCGATTCCGAACAGCGTGGCGATAAGGCTGAGTGCGGCGTGCACCGGATTGCGCGACGAAACAACTCCGAGGCCACCAGCAAGCACAATCAGCGCGCTCACAATAAAGACGACGGTCTCCATGATCAGAGATCACCGCCCCTTTCATCGTCAGCGTGATCCTCGTGCCCAGGCGAAACATGTTCAGCGGTTCCTGGGGCGTGGTCCTCGTGCCCGTGGCCATGCTCATCGATCATGTCCAGCGGAGTCGTGATCGAGTCCTTGATCTCTTGTGCGGCTTCCGGAGCGCGAATGCCGTAACCAAGTTCACCAGACCACCCAACGACGCCTTCGAACGCGGCAGACCCAGACGGCGACGTGGCGCGCATCCAGGCTGACGTCGGAAGGTCTTCGCCTTCGCGCCAGTCTTCCCATGGCATCTTCTGCGGCATTCCATCGTCGTCAACGACGAGTTCAGCTTTGGTGTAGATCGCATCGGCCCGGTTAGTGAACGAGAACTCGAACATCTTGGTTTCGGTAATTGCTTCGGTCGGGCAGGCCTCGACGCAGAGATCGCAGTGAATGCAACGGAGATAATTGATCTCGTAGATATACCCAAAGCGTTCGCCAGGAGATACGGGATCGTCAATCGGATTATCGGCACCACGAACAAAGATGCACTTCGCAGGACAGACGCCGGCGCAGAGTTCGCAGCCGATGCACTTTTCCATTCCGTCTTCGTAGCGATTGAGTACGTGACGCCCGTGCACACGGATCGGCTTTGGTGCCTTTTCCTTCGGGTACTGCGTCGTCACTCGTTGCTTGCGACCAATCTGGCGCAGGCTGACGAGGAAACCTCCGAGGTATCCCATCAGTCCACCACCCCTTCGAGTCGACGTGCTTTAGAAGTTGCAATCGCGCCTTTGAGGAGCCCGTAACCGGTAAGCCCGACCACGGCACCAAGCGCGACCGTCACGAATCCGTTCCACTGCTGATCACGAGCGACCCAGAACGTAGCGAGGAGGAGCAACCATCCGAGAGAAAGAGGAATGAGCACCTTCCATCCAAGGTCCATGAGTTGGTCGTAGCGAACGCGCGGAAGTGTGCTGCGAACCCAGACAAACAAGAACAGAAACGCTGTCATCTTGAGGAGGAACCAGATGATTCCCCAGAGCCAACCCGGACCGAGAAGTGCGGGGCCGGCGGGGCCGCCCAAGAACAGCGTGACGATGATGGCTGCCATCGTGACCGAGTTCATGAACTCGGCAACAAAGAAAAGCGCGAAACGGATTGACGAATACTCGGTGTGATAGCTGCCAACGAGTTCCTGCTCGGCTTCGACAAGATCGAAGGGTGGACGGTTGAGTTCCGCTTGGCTCGCAAGCAAGAACACCACGAACGGAACGAAACCGGTCGCGATCAAATTCCAATGAGGAATGAATCCGCCCCAGCCGCTGCCGGCCTGGGCCATCACGATGCCGTGCGTGCTGAGTGTGCCTGTGGTGAGAACGACTGCACATACCGAAAGACCAAGTGCAGCTTCGTAGGACACCATCTGTGCCGAGGCACGCACGGATCCGAGGAGCGGATACTTCGAGCCTGAGGACCAACCGGCGAGCATGACGCCGTAAACCGCTATCGATGACATGGCGAGCGCGAAGAGAATGCCAATCGCCGGGTCTGCCAACTGCAGATACGTGGTGTGGCCAAATAATTCGACTGAACCGTCGTGCCCATTACTGAAGTCGCCGCCGAAGGGGACGATCGTGAACAACAAAAACGCAGGAACCACAGTAAGGAGCGGCGCAAGGATGAAGACGCGTCGTTCTGCCCTGTCGGGGATGAGGTCTTCTTTGAAAAAGAACTTGATGCCATCGGCGAGTGTTTGAAGGATGCCGAACGGGCCAGCCGTATTCGGGCCAACACGATTCTGGAAATCGCTAACGACCTTGCGCTCAAACCAAATCATGAGCATGGTCGCCACTAAAAGGAACGCAAAAACGGCGACGACCTTGAGCAAGACAATAAGCACGACAGCGAGGTCAATCTGTCCGGACAGAAGCGGATCGCCACTAAGCATTGGCGACACCTCCACGGAACTGGTTCATGGCAACGAGAATCGAGTTCATGAATCGGTCTCGATTCTGACCTCGGCCACAAGTTCATCGGCAGAAACCAGATCGCTTACGCGGCCGTCGGCTTGGTTCACGATCATTGCAGCAACGCCACGAGGCACGCCGGAATCGGATCGCACGACAACCTTTACCGAGGCCTTTGCTGTACGAACAACAGCACGTCCGCCTTCGGCAACTCCCAGTCGATCGAATTCCCACGGATTGAGAGAAACCGTCGAACCAGGAGCGAGCGGAGCGAGCGCGGGTGCTGACTGCACGAGAGTTCCTTGGTCGTACAGCTTTCGCGATGCGACAAGACGGAACCCGTAGGAATCGACAGGTGGCGACGCAATGTTTGTGACCGGGGCGAACCGCACAAACGGAGGCAAAGAACCGGCAACATCGAAATCGTCGGCGATCAGTTCGATGAGTCCTTCGACATCGCCGACATCTTCGGCGTTGTCGTCGACAACATCAGCAGTGACATCGACAGACGCTCCGTCTTCGGACATCGTGACGGTTTCGTCAACGATCACAAGGTCGTCGTCGTCTTCATCGGTGATCACAACAACATCGAGCGGGAGCAAAACTCCATCGGGCGAACCCTCGGCAATGGCCTGATCGAGCGCAAGGTACGCCGGAGCGACTGCTGAGATTTCGGCGAGCACATCAGTGAAGTTCTCGAAACCAAGATCGGTGCCAAGTCGTGACGAAACCTCGGCGGCGAGCATCCAGTCAGCACGAGCGGTACCGGGCGGAGTGACGCGTTGCGAAAGAGTGCTAACGCGACCCTCGATATTGGTTGTCGTACCCGCCTTCTCGGCAAAGCCTGCTGCTGCGAGCACGACATCGGCTCGTTTGCTCGACGCATTGAGGGCAGTGTCGACCGCCAGCACAGTTCGAGCGCCTGTGAGGCCGCGCTCGGCCAAGTCGGCATCGGGAAAATCGGCGAGAGGGTCAGCGCCAAGAAGAACGAGTACATCAATGCGTCCGTCGGCAGCAGCGCGAAGGATGCCTTCCGTGTCGAGACCCTCGGCAACCGGAAGCGCAGGCCAGATTTCGGAATACCACTCACGAGCATCGTCGAGAGTGACGCGCCCAGGAAGAAGACCCGGAGCGAGGCCCATGTCGAGAGCGCCACGCACATTGGAACGTCGGAGCGCTGAAAGAAAGGTGGTGTCAGGGCGAGCCGCAAGAACTGTTGACGCCGCGGCAACTGTCACACTGGAAGCTTCCGCTAACGATGCCCGACCGAGAACAACAGTGATCGGACCGGTTGCGGCGTTCAGCAAATTCCGAGCTGCTTCGAGTTCGGCCATGGAAACGCCGGCAATTTCGCGGTCGATGGCCGCTGATCCCATGAGTGCGGCAACAACATCGGCGGTTTCACCCGGACGTGGGTGCACCGATGCTTTTGTGAGAGACGTAAGCCCAGACGAACGCGGCGAAACCTCAATAAGAGTGACGCGATCTTCAACAGCGGCGTGACGGAGTCGGAGGAAAAGAACCGGAAGTTCTTCTTTGACGTCGGGGCCAAGCAGCAGCACCGTTCCACCCGGAGCGCAAACTTCGTCGATTGTTGCAGCTGGAAGCCCAAGAACAGCGTGCGCAGGCAGACCATCGCCGAGTTGTGCATCGACGTTGTCGGTAGCGAGAACGCCCTTAAAAAGTTTCGACCAGGCGTAGGCGTCTTCATTGGTCAGACGTGAACCACCGATAACCCCGATCGACTGCGCCGATGACGCGTTGTCGAGGGCGCTTGCGAAACGATTCAGCGCATCGGACCACTTGGCGGCGACAAGGTTGGACCCATCGCGCACGAGTGGTTCGGAGAGCCGAGCATCTGAGGTAACGACTTGGCTCGAGAAACGGCCCTTGTCGCAGAGCCAGCCCCAGTTGACCGGATCGATATCGACACCGGCGAATCGTTGGACCTGATCGCGTGAGGAATCGATTGAGATACGACAGCCAACCGAACAGGTTTGGCAGGTTGATTCGGTGGTCTCAAGATCCCAAGGACGGGCCTTGAAGCGATAGGTCGTGGCCGTGAGCGCACCCACCGGGCAGATCTGCACGGTGTTGCCACTGAAGTACGACGCAAACGGTTCATCGGGGAACGTGTTGACTTCGGTGTTGTTGCCGCGATGAATGAAGTGGATGAGCGGATCGCCGGCAACGTCCTTGGCAAAGCGCGTGCATCGATCGCAGAGGATGCAACGTTCGCGATCGAGCAGCACGAGGTCGCTGATCGGAATCGGCTTTTCGTTATGTCGCTTCTCTTCAATGAAGCGACTCTCGCCAGGCCCATAGGCCATTGTTTGATCTTGGAGCGGGCATTCTCCGCCCTTATCGCAAACCGGACAATCGAGCGGGTGGTTGGCGAGGAGAAACTCGAGAACGCCGTCTTGCGCCTTCTTTGTCACTGCAGATTCGGTGTCGGCTTTCATTCCCGGCGTGCACTCGATCATGCAACTCGGCTGAAGCGCGGGACCGCGACCAGTGTCGACCTCGACCAAACACATACGGCACATGCCAACTGGCTTCATGCGCTCGTGGTAACAAAAACGCGGAATGTAGGTACCCGCGCGCTCTGCGGCATCGATAAGGAGTTCGCCCTTACGAGCGATGAACTCAATGCCATTGATTTCAACGGCGACGCCGTCGATTGCGGTCACGCCAGACTCAGACATGCGAAGACGCCTTCGTGATGTTCACCGGGACCGAGTGACGAGCTTCTTCGGCTTGCGCGATCCGCGCCTCGAACTCGGGACGGAATCGCTGCATTGCCGAAGCAATCGGCGAGACCGCTGATGGTCCAAGCGGGCAGATCGTGGTCTGCTTGGGCGGCCAAGTGATTCCAGGAGAAATGTTGTCGGAAACATCCATCAGCAAATCAAGATCGGTGGGACGGCCGTATCCGTCATGAATTCGCTGCAGAATATTTTGCAGCCAAGTCGTACCTTCACGACACGGTGTGCATTTGCCGCAGGATTCGCGGGCGAAGAATCGAACGACACGTAAACAGGCCTTGACCGCGTCGGTGGTTTCGTCCATCACAACGACAGCGCCAGAACCAAGCATTGATCCAGCTCGGTCGACGGTGACTTTCTCAAGCGGTAGATCGAGATGCTCATCGAAGAACCATGGAGCTGACGCGCCACCCGGAATAAATGCCTTGAGCGCGCGATCGCCGAGAATGCCGCCCGCATATTGGGGGGCGTAGATGAGGTCACGGAATGTAGTGACGCCGTATTCAACTTCGAAGACACCCGGGTTCTTCACATGGCCCGAAACCGCAAACATACGAGTGCCGCGAGATGTTTCAGCACCAAGTGCAGCAAACGCTTCGCCACCGTTGGTAACGATCCAAGGCAGATTTGCAAGTGTCTCGACGTTATTCACGATCGTGGGCTGCATGTACAGACCCTTGGCCGCCGGGAAAAATGGAGGCTTAAGGCGAGGCATTCCACGGTTGCCTTCAAGACTTTCGATGAGCGCTGTTTCTTCGCCCACGATGTACGCGCCAGCGCCCCATGTGAGCACGACATCAACAGAAAAGTCGGAGCCAAGAATGTTTTTGCCCACGTAGCCAGAGGCATAGGCGTCGTTTAACGCAGTGGCAATGCGTTCTTGAGCAAGGGCCATTTCGCCGCGGACATAAAGGAAGGCCTGACCGCAACCGATGGCATAGCTCGCAAGGAGAACACCCTCAATAAGTTGATGGGGATCGCGCTCCATAAGGAGGCGGTCTTTGTAGGTGCCGGGTTCGGATTCATCGCCATTGACCACGAGGTAACGCGGCCACACATTCTCGGGAGCGAGACCCCACTTCACACCGGCAGGGAAACCGGCGCCGCCGCGTCCAAGAAGAGTTGCGGTCTTGACCTCGTCGGCAACTGCGGCCGGACCCATCGAAAGTGCTTTACGCAACGCCTGATAACCACCGGTGGCTTCGTAACCAGCAAGCGTGTGGCTATCGGCCCTATCGAAACGCGAGGTGATGATTCGAGGAGCATCGGTAATCATTTCTCGCCCTCCCCCGCTGCTGCGACCCAAACCGGTATCGCTGTGTCTTCGGGAGTGACATTACCAGCGCGCCGATCGGCGGGAATGTGCTGACGAATTTCAGCCAGTACTCCGTGAGGGGGGATGTCAGAACGGCGACCATCGCGCAAATCGTTCATGAGCTGATCGAAACCTTCGTTCGAAATGCGATGTTCGTAGCGATAGTTGACCTGCAGACACGGGGCTTCGGTGCAGGCAGCGATGCATTCGACATCTTCAAGGGTGAAAAGCCCATCGGAGGTGGTTTGCCCCGGACGAATTCCGAGCGTTTTTTCGGCATGCGCAAGGAGTTCCTCGCCGCCGCGCAACTGACAAGAAATATTGGTGCAAATGTTCACCATGTAACGACCGACTGGTTCCATCTTAAACATCTCGTAGAACGACGCCGTTCCGAGAACCTCGGCAGAAGAAACACCCACAAGTTCACCGATGTGCGCCATTGCTTCGTCGGTGAGGTGCCCGTCTTGTTCTTGCGCAAGATGCAACAGCGAAATGAGCGCAGACTTTGGTCGCGGGTAGCAGCCGATGATTTCGCGCGCGAGTTCAACGTTGTCGTTCGTGAGGCGAGCCATCAGCGATCAACCTCCCCAAGAATGGGATCGACACTCGAAATAATGGCCACAGCATCGGCCACGAGACTGCCCTGCATGAGGTGCGGAAGACTTTGCAGATTGACGAAACTTGGAGCACGAACATGCATGCGATACGGCTTCGAAGAACCGTCGCTCACGATGTAGCAACCAAGTTCGCCACGAGGTGATTCGATTGCGACGTAGGCCTCGCCTTCAGGAACTTTGAAGCCTTCGGTGAAGATCTTGAAGTGATGAATAAGCGCTTCCATGGACTCGTCGATACGCGCACGCGGCGGCGGAGTGACTTTCTTGTCCTGGATGCGGTAGTCGCCCTTCGGCATCTTCTCGAGACACTGACGCACGATCTTCATTGACTCGTGAATTTCAGCAAGTCGAATTGCGTAACGATCGAAACAATCTCCGTAAGAACCGACAACGACATCGAATTCGATCTGATCGAACGCCAAATACGGCATGTCGCGACGGAGATCCCAGTCGTAACCCGTTGAACGAAGCATTGGTCCCGTAACCCCGAGAGCAAGGCATTCCTCTGCGGTGATTGCGCCGACACCCTGCAGGCGTTCACGCCAAATCGGCTGTTGGTTCATCAGCGTGTCGTATTCAGCGAGACGAGGAGGGAGCATGTCGAGAAGACGCAGCACGCCATCGCGCCAACCGTCGGGAAGGTCAGCAGCGACGCCACCGGGACGGATGTAGTTATGGTTCATGCGCAGGCCGGTGACTTCTTGAAGGAAGCGAAGTGCTTCTTCGCGTTCACGCCAGCCGTAGAGCATCATGGAGACGGCACCAAGATCCATGCCGTTTGTTGCCATAAAAAGTAAGTGTGACGAGATGCGATTCATCTCGGTCATGAGCATGCGGATCCAGATCGCACGCTCGGGAACCTCAATGTCGAGAAGCTTTTCGACGGTGAGGGAAAATGCCAATTCGGTGAACAACGGCGCGGCATAGTCCATGCGCGTCACGTTGGTGGGGCCCTGCAGATAGGTGAGTTCTTCACCGGTGCGTTCCATGCCGGTATGGAGGTAACCAATGATCGGCTTACAGCGGAGAACGGTTTCGCCCTGAAGTTCGAGCATGAGACGCAACACACCATGAGTCGACGGGTGCTGTGGACCCATGTTGATGATCATGGTTTCGTCGTCAGAAACCTGTTCGCGCTCGGCAAGGAGTGCGTCGTTTTCTGAAAGCCGGAGCACCGCGCCCAACTCGCGCAACCGCTCCCCTGCGGCAACAACGCCGGCGGAGGTCAGTTCCTGAGCGCCTTCGGAGGTCTGATTCACGTTGGTTGGAAGTTCGTGAGTAGCGGTCATGAGATCAACGATTCGCCGGAGCACCCTTGAACTGCACCGGAATACGACCAATGTCGTAGTCCTTGCGCAGCGGGTGACCAATCCAGTCCTCGGGCATGAGAATTCGGGTGAGATCAGGGTGACCATCGAAGACGATGCCGAACATGTCGAACGTTTCGCGCTCCATTGCTTCAGAGCCTGCGTAGAGCCCAAACGCAGTTGGAAGTACTGGATCGGATTCAGGTATCTGCACGCGCAGTCGCAACCGAGCATGTTCGCGGTGGTTGATGAGATTCACGACGACTTCGAAACGCTCTGGCGTAATGCCCGGAGGAAGTTCACGCGAAAAATTGGTGAGGTAATCGACACCACAGAGATCGATGATCGAGTGATAGCCATCGGCTTGCAAGGTCGCCAACAGTCCGGCGTACTCCTCCCGAGTTGGATGAAGCACAAGTTGCTCGTGCGAACGAGTCAGCAACGTTCCGAAAAGTGTCTCGGGTGCGATCTCGGTCGGGGTGTCAACCTCGCCGTCTTGGGCGTCGACATCGGTCATGTTCAGCCCTGACCCAAGGTGACAGGCACAGGCCCATTGGGGCCAAGCTGTTCGACAACAAGACCGGCGCCTTCACCCTTGCGGCGCGTGAGTTCGCCATTTTTGATCTGGTCGTGCAGCGTGAGAATCGCGTGCATAAGCGTTTCCGGCGAAGGCGGACAACCTGGGGCGTACACATCGACAGGGACAATCTGATCGACGCCCTGAACGATGGCGTAGTTGTTGAACATACCGCCCGAGGATGCACAGACACCCATGGAAATAACCCACTTGGGTTCCATCATCTGGTCGTAGATCTGGCGAAGAACCGGAGCCATTTTCTGCGAGACACGACCGGCAACGATCATGAGGTCGGCTTGGCGCGGCGACGCGCGGAACGTTTCCATTCCGTAACGAGCAAGGTCGTAATGCGGTCCGCCGGCGGCCATCATCTCGAGCGCGCAACACGCAAGACCAAAAGTGGCTGGCATAACGCTATGACGACGAGCCCACTTCACAAGCTCCTCAAGCGTGCCGGTGAAGAAGTTATGGCTGAGTCCTTCAAGGCCTGACTCAAGGAGTCCGCCAGTAGGTCTTGTCTCGTTTGACACTTATGCCGCCTCTTTGGTGGAACGGCCTTCGAAACCGACGCGACGAATGGTGCTCGTAGCGGTTCGGGCAGGCGAAACAATGTCGGAACGACGAAGGTGCTTGATCGGACCCCAATCAAGAGCGCCGTTGCCAATCAGATACACAAACGACTCGAAGACCGCTGCGGTGAAGATGAGTATTGCGGCGATTCCGTAACCGCCGAGTGAACGAAACACCACAGCGAACGGAAACAAGAAAATGATTTCGATGTCGAAGACGATAAAGATCATGGCCACAAGGAAAAACTTCACAGGCAATCGCTCGGGCGTCGACTGATCGGGAACGATCCCGCATTCGTAGGGCGAGGACTTAGCTTCAGATGGTTGACGGGGTGCCAGTAGTTGAGAAATCACGCGACTCACAACAGCGAAAATGATCGCCAGCACAAGCATTGCGAAGATCGGCAGATACTGGCCCACGTTGTTCAGCTTTCCTTGCTCGCAGCTTCGGCCATCGCCTTGTTCTTCATGAGCGTCTTGTCACGATTGTGCAGGGCCGCAGCAGAAAGGATGAACAGCGCGAAGGAGATCACGAAGTACAAGAACGGAATCACTCGCTCGTTACCGATATCGCGAATGAACACGACCGAGATAACCGGCT
>CAMCTW010000009.1 GCA_945878645.1 Bifidobacterium breve | reverse complement strand
ATCAGCGGGGGGAGCAGTCACGTACTAATGCTGACACGGCGACGAGCAGAAACCTTGGCGCATTTAAGAATTTGCGTTTGAAGGGATCGCGCCAAGCTCGAGAAGCTGCGTGAACCACGCGCCGGCCACAACCTTGCCGAGCATCCCTGCAGCGAGATCCTCAGGCATCGTGAATTCGATGACATGGGTGATTCCATCGACTACGAGGACAAGTTGTGGGCGCATCGTTGACGGGCGGGGGCCGAGCGAAATGTCTGAAGGCCAGGCATCGAAGGCAGTGGTCCCTTCAAGATCGTCCTTGACCCTTTTGGAACGAGATTGAGGGTCGGGACTGAACACGAACGACAATCGCCCTCCCGCAAAGTGAAGCGTGCCGCGGCGCCGTCCCTTTTCTCGGCGATCAGGTGCGCGAGTAACCGGAACGGCAATGGGGTCGGAGTCCAGCGTTGACTGTGAAAGTCGACCCGGTTCGATCGCGTACTGCTCTGCGCCTTCGCCGCGAACAACCTGGATGGTGTTGGTGATGACCAGCGCGCCAATGACCAAGAGGGGAATGACCAGTACCCACGGTGCGCCGGTTGAAAGGAGAAAGAGCAACAACAGCGCAACACCCCACCACACGACAAGCGTGAGGTTGCGACGAGCGCGTGCTTTGGCTCGGGTGGGATTCGGATCAGGCGTGTGATTGATCCGGGCCATGTCAGGAAGCTCCGAGTTCGCGTAATTGTGCGTACCACTCGCCGACCAGGGTTGGTCCGACGAAGGTGGCGCCAAGATCCCAAGCTGGGAAGAAGCGGACGGAATGATTGGCTCCCCCAATCGAGAGGTCGAGTTGGGGGCGCATGAAACTAGGGACAGTGATCAGCGAAATGCGGTCGATGCTGGTATCGAAGCGGATCTGCTCATCGAGACATTCGAAACGCAGACGCTTTCCGTCACACAGTAAGAAGCCTGGTCTCGCTGGCTCACCGCGCACGCGAGCGCCCGGAGACCACACCGCGTTCACCGAAACCGGATGCTCTGGGCTCGCCGCGCGCAACTCGCCTTTTGACAGCGTTTCTGCATCGGGGCCGTCGGGTCGACGCGAACGACGCATTGTGGCAATGAGGGCGACGGTGAAGCCGACGGCGGGCAGAACGAAGAAGGTGTTGCCGAAGATGATTGGGGCAACAAAGAACACGAGGATGAACAACCAAGTGCCCCACACCGACCACATTCGTTGACGGCGAACAAGTCCAGGCGCGTCGGGACGATCAGGTCCGAATTTTCGGGGGGTCTTTTTTGTCGATGCCATCGACGAAACCCTACGGGGTCGCGGGCGGAGTCCCAATGCGAATGACCTCGGGAGCGGGTCGATTGATGGGGGGTGGTGTGCCCGTGGGCCAGCCGAGGTAAATCAGTCCAACGACCGTGTCGCTGTGATCAAAACCGCAAAACTCGTGCAGCCGAGTCGATGTCATGGCCGCGCCTGTTGACCAGTACGAAGCGAGACCGGCGGCGGTGGCGCCGAGCAGAAGCGTTTGGATGGCGGCCGACACCGCGTCGCGATTTTCCGCGGTCATTGTGTCGTTCTCGCCCTGAACCGCGGCAACGGCGATCACCACTGGGGCGCGCAGATATTTGGCGCGAGCCTTTTCGATTTTTGCTTCGGCCTGGTGGGCGTCGATGAGGTCCTGGGCCAACGCCTCACCTAGGTGCAACCGACCTTCGCCGGTGATGATGCGGAACCGCCACGGAAACGTGCGCTTGTGGTTCGGAGCGGTGGCCGCCACAACGAGGAGACGGTCGAGGAGTTCATTGGGAACGACACGCTCTCGATCAACCAGAAGTGAGGACCGGCGCTGGGCCGCGACCTGCTCAAAGGAGGACAGCGGGTCGACGGATCCAGATGGAGAGGTCATGATCAGGACAGTACTGCCGACCACAAAATGGAGTCTCCTATGCCGCTGATCCAGATCAACATGCTCGAAGGCCGCACCCCTGAACAGAAGAAAGCCCTGCTCAGTGCCGTAACCGAAGCAGTTCACACCTCTATCGGTGCATCGCTTCCCTCGATCCGGGTGTGGGTAACGGAGTTCCCGGCCGATGACTACATGGCCGAGGGTGTTTGGCAGCCTGAGAAGGCATCACCTCCAGCTTGAGGAAGTTTCCCACAGGGTCATCCCCAGACCTAAGGGGCCTCTCCACAGTGAGATCCACAAAGTTTTCCACAGGTGTTGACGATCCGTGGGGCCCCTGTTGTAAGGTCTGAAGTTCTCGGGCGGATACCGGGCCTTCCACGATTGCGTCGTTGACGTGATCTGACGAGGAACCATGGCCACCACATCCCCCCGCAGTGACAAGCAGAGTCGGCGCACTCGGCGCTTTTTCGCGCTTACAGCTGCGGTGCTGGTGAGTGCCAGCACCCTTGGGGTGGCCGTTGGTTCGTCGGTCGATGCGGGTGCAGTGGCCACCGACGCGCGAACGCAGCGGGCAAACGTTCGGGCCGAGCAGGCCAAGGTCGCCGCTCAGGTCAATGTGCTCGAGGGGTCGAAGGCGCAGGTTCTTGCGGCGCTCAGCACACTGAACGAAAACGTGCGCGGTCAGCAGGCGGCGCTTTCTGAAGCTCGTCGCCAGGCTGATGCCAGCGCGGCAGAGGCAGCGCAGGCTGAGCGAGATGCGGCACAGACCAGTCGGGATCTTGATGCGCTGCGGGCGCGCGTGGCGAAGTACGCGGTCCAGGCCTACGTGGAACCACCTGACGAAGCCCTCATGCGCCGATTTGAGGCGATGAGCGCGCAAGAAGACGCAACGCGAAACGCACTTTTGAATATGCAATCGCGAACCGATACCGATGTGATCGATCAGTTGCGTTCCACCAAGGCGCGACTGGAAGAGCAGCTTTCGCGTGCACGTCAATCCAAGGCCGACGCAGAGGCACACGCCGCAGAAGCGCAAGGCGCGCTTCAGTCGCTGTCGGCTGCGCAAACTCAGCAACAAGCAGTCGCAAGCCAAGTGCGGCAGCGACTTGACGAAACGCTTTCGGATGCGGCTTTTCTCTCGCGGATGGATGCGGGATTAGGCCGACAGATTGCCGACGAAGCCGCTGCGCTCGCCAACGCCGTCATTGGCATCCCGAGTTCGGGTTCGGGTTCGGGATCGGGTTCAACGACCACTACCACTCCGCCGGGTGGGAACTCTCCCTATCCGACACCTGCGCTAACGACGGTGAATGGAATCACGGTTGCATCGAGCATCGCCACCCGAGTTCGTGGATTGTTGAATGCAGCATCCGCAGATGGAATCAATCTGAGTGGCTATGGCTATCGAGATTTCAATGCCCAGATCGCGTTACGACGTCAGAACTGCGGAACCTCGCAGTACGCCATTTGGGAGATGCCACCAGACGCATGCTCACCCCCAACGGCCCGACCGGGTTACTCGTATCATGAGCGTGGCTTGGCCATTGATTTCATGGCCAATGGCCGGTTCATCAATTCTCAAAGCAACCCAGGATTTGTCTGGCTGGCGGCGAATGCTGCTCGGTTTGGGCTCTACAACCTCCCGAGCGAACCTTGGCATTGGGATACTCGCGGGACCTGACCTTCGGGCCCTCTTGTAGGGAGCGGTACGATGACAGCGTGAGCAGCACCGCAGTTCGTCTCTCGATCACCGAATCCGACGTCAGTGAACGCCAAGACACCCGGCCCTCTGACCCTGATCTTGAAGAGGGCAAAGTCGCGCACATCATCCGCAAGGATGACCAAATGCGCGGCTACGTGCTGGGCGAGGAAATCACCGCACTGTGCGGGGAGAAGTTCATCCCTACGCGCGACCCCTATCAGTACCCCGTTTGTGAGGCCTGTCGCGCCGCCCTCACAACGATGAATAGCAGCGACTGAACGCACTGCACTCCGAGTTCACCCGGCAGAGTCGGGACTAGGGTCCGTTTTGTCACGGGCATTTCGGTCTTCGCAAGGGGGAATCATGTATCCGGGAGAACACGGGCGTACGACGCCAAACAAAGCGGCAGTGATTATGGGTTCTTCGGGAACGGTCGTGACCTACGCCGAACTCGATGAGCGTTCAAAGCGACTCTCTCGCTATTTGGCCGAACAAGGACTTGTTCGCGGCGACATGGTGGCGATCTTCGCCGAAAACAATCCGCGGTATTTCGAAGTGGCGTGGGCCGCGTTGCGCTCTGGCATGTATTTGGTGACGGTCAACCGCTATCTGCAAGCGGAGGAAGCTGCCTACCTAATTACCGATTCCAACGCGAAAGCATTCATTTCCACGAAGAATCAGTCGAAGGTTGCCCAGGAAATGCTGGCGTTCATCCCGGATTGCCCGGTGCGTTTGATGATGGACGGAACCGTTGACGGTTTTGAGTCCTACGAAGACGCGCTCGCATCGACCACTGACGAAGCATTTGCCTCGCAACCCCGCGGTGACTTCATGCTCTATTCCTCGGGCACCACCGGTAGGCCGAAGGGAATTAAGCGCGCACTTCCTGATCGAATGGTTGACGATGGTCAGGGCGGGACGATTTCCTTGCTCCTTGAGTTCATGTTGGGGATGAACTCTGAGTCGATCTATTTGTGTCCGGCCCCGCTGTATCACTCGGCCGCAATCATTTGGTCCTGCGGTATTCACGAACTCGGTGGCACCGTTGTCGTGCTCGAGAAGTTCGATGCCGAGGAATTCTTGCGCGTGGTCGAACGCGATTCGATCACTCACGCGCAGGTTGTTCCCACGATGATGGTGCGAATGTTGGGACTGCCCGACGAGGTCAAGGCTCGTTACGACTTGTCGAGTCTTCAGTTGATGGTGCACGCCGCCGCGCCGTGTCCGCCCGAGGCCAAACGGCAAATGATCGAGTGGCTTGGTCCGATCGTGAGCGAGTACTACGCCGGCACCGAAGGCAATGGCATGACATTCCTTACGTCCGAGGAATGGCTGGCACATCCGGGTTCGGTCGGTAAGCCGATTAATGGCATTCCGCATATTTGCGATGAAGAAGGCGCTGAACTCGAAACCGGTGGAATTGGTCTCGTGTATTTCGAACAGCCCCAAGCCAATTTCGAATACCACGGAGATCCGGAAAAAACGAAAGACAGTCGCCATCCGCAGCGCGACAACTGGATGACGCTTGGTGACATTGGTTATCTCGACGAAGACGGCTTTCTCTATCTCACTGATCGCCGCGCGTTCACAATTATTTCCGGTGGCGTCAACATCTACCCAGCCGAAATCGAATCTGCGCTCATCATGCATCCCGATGTCGTTGATGTTGCGGTGTTCGGCCTCCCCGATCCGGAGTTCGGCGAGTACGTGCACGCTGTGGTGCAGCTTGAACCCGGAATTGCGGCGGACGACGCAACCATCGAACGATTGCGTACCTATGCCCGCGAGCAACTCGCCGGATTCAAGGTGCCGCGAGTCATCGACTTTCGTGATGAGTTGCCGCGACTCCCAACGGGGAAGCTCTACAAGCAACAGATCCGCGACGAGTACCTCGGTCGGTGACAATCCGCCCCTAAGGGCGACGGCCATAAGAAGGTTTGTGAGGGAAGGATTGTGATGGAGAAGTCAACGGATCTGGTCGCCACGATCAGAGGAACTGGCTCGGTACGTGAGTTCACCGATGAACCAGTCGATGACGCGACGTTGACGCGCATTCTCGATCATGCACGTTTCGCTCCGAATGGCGGGAATCGTCAGGCCTGGCATGTCGTTGTGATGAAAGACCCTGCGCTTCGAACTGCGTTGCGCGAGTTGTACCTCGGACCATGGCGCGATTACTTCGCCCAGACTGCCGCCGGTTTCACACCCTGGTCGCCTGTTGGTGATCGCGAACTTGAAGACAAGGTCGTCGATGCGGCGCGAGCGAGTGGCGACTACGACGAGATCGTTCGCGATCGAGTGGAAATCACCTTTGGTGCACCGATCATCTTGGCGGTGTTCGGTGACTTGGAGCGATTAGTGGCAACTGATCGTGATCTTGGCCACTACACAATGGTTGCGGGAGCATCGATCTATCCGTTTATGTGGAACATTCTTCTTGCCTCTCGTTCCGAAGGACTCGGTGGCGTCATCACCACGATGCATGCGCGGGTCGAGCCCGAGGTTCGTGGACTGCTCAACGTTCCCGACAACCTTTCGTTAGCCGGTGTGATGATGATCGGGCACCCCGTGCATCAGCCCACCAAGTTGCGCCGCGAACCAGTTCAAAATTTTGCGACAGTCGATCGATTCGACGGAAACCCGTTTGGCGTCGACGCGTTGTGACCGAATGGGCTGCAGTAGTTCTCGTTGTGCACGAGGACGAGGTTGATGAGGTGTCGGGGTTGGTCTGGGACTTGGGCGTCAGCGGGGTTGAAGAACTCGCACTGGCCAACGGGTCGATCGAACTTCGAATTGGCTGCGAGGCAACGCTGGCAGAACTCGTCGTGAAAACGCTTTCTGATCGTTGGACAGTAACGGCGGAATCTGTGGCCGCGGAGACCGGTCTTGATGCATGGAGAGAACATGCCCAGGTATGGAGAGCCGGTTCCAACATCGTGATCGTTCCGCCGTGGCTCGATGCCCCGCCAGATGTGACCACCGATGACCTTGTGTTGTTGATCGATCCCGGTCACGCGTTTGGAAGTGCATCGCATGAGACCACGCGGCTGTGTTTGGAGGCTGTGGCAGAGTTCGTCACGCCCGGTGCAGTGGTTGCCGACATTGGTTGTGGAAGTGGCATTTTGGCGATTGCTGCGGTGCGTCTAGGCGCGAGAGAGGCAATCGCCACAGATGTTTCCCCTGACGCGATCATTGCGACAATCGAAAATGCGCGCCATAACGATGTCGCCGATGTCGTTGACGTTTCGACAGCAACGATTGTGGAACTCGACAGCGCGACCTATGACCTTGTGTTGGCCAATATCAGCGCAGCGACACTGTGTTCGATGGCCCAAGGTTTGGTCCAGATCACGAAACCCGACGGCGTGTTGGTTCTAAGTGGACTGCTCGCCGAGCAGACCGAAACCGTCGCGGCAGCACTCAATCAGGCCGGAGCGGTTGTTGATGATGTTCGAGAAGATGGGGAATGGCGAGCCCTTGTGGCCCATCGTTCCTGACTCGCACTAAGTTTCGGCCATGGCTGATACCAAACCCACCGTGACCATT
This sequence comes from Bifidobacterium breve, assembly GCA_945878645.1. GTDB lineage: Bacteria > Actinomycetota > Acidimicrobiia > Acidimicrobiales > Acidimicrobilacustridaceae > Acidimicrobilacustris. The sequence continues at coordinate 27,010 of CAMCTW010000009.1, read as the reverse complement.
CCCGACACCGCACCGCCGGCCGACCTTGTCATCGAAGACATCGAAGTTGGCACCGGTGCCGAAGCTCTTTCCGGCGCGAACGTGACTGTTCACTACGTCGGTGTTGCGTGGAGCGACGGGCAGCAGTTCGACGCATCGTGGGATCGCAATGACACCTTCGAGTTCCGCCTCGGTGCCGGTCAAGTCATTGCTGGTTGGGATCAGGGCGTTGCCGGTATGAAAATCGGTGGCCGCCGAAGCATCACCATTCCATCGCATCTTGGGTATGGCGATCGTGGCGCCGGTGGTGTCATCAAGGGCGGCGAAACTCTGGTGTTCGTCGTCGACCTTCTCAACGTCGGCTGAGCCTCTTTAGGGCTGAGCTTTGCTGGTGCGCCAGCGCGTATAGCGACTGGCTTTCGGCCAACTAGTGACATCGGGAATGAGTGGTTCGATGGTTCCGGCGCGCACGGAACCGACCCATACGCCCGCGCCATAGGCGATGTCATCGGCAAGGCGCAGCGCGACGTAGGGAACGGGCGAGATGTTGGGTCGAGTGCGAATCCAGTCGATGATCGAAGGCGCGAGCACCGCAGCCAGAAGCGCGAGTTTCAGACGGCGCCATGGAATGACGATGATTGCGAGTGCGGTCAGCGGCCAAAGGGGCCGAACAAGACCCTGCGCAATGGTGCGACCAGCACTGAGATGACCGCGACCGGCCAGTTGCGCAGCCACAGGCATTGGTCGCGAAAGTGCGTCGAGTTTCCCGCTCAGCATTCCTGCGGTGGCCCCGACAACGGCACCCGCCACAATCGGGTGACCCGCAGCAACGAGGCCCCAAGTGGCGATGCTCCACCCCGATGCTTCGATGGGAACCAGTGCTCCGGGATGGCGTTTGGCCAACGGGCCGGCCGACGTCCCGTAGTCGAAGCGCCGGCGCAGCCAGGGCCACGGGCTGGTGCGGTGGCGGTGGCCAACGGTGACACTTGGTTCGTAGCGAACGGTGTGGCCTGATTCATCGAGACGCCACACCAGATCGACGTCTTCGCCAACAGTCATGGCCTCGTCGAAGCCGCCGACTCCCCGAAGTGCATCGACGCGACAGACGAGCGCGGCCGACGGAACATAGGAAACTCGAGTCCGAGCACGCACTCGCCCTCGTTGTGTCCCGCGATCGAGCGAGGCATGCGCTCGTTCATAACGCGAAAGGAGTGGGTGATCTGCTGTTCCCAATGGGTCAACTGACGTGATTCGTGGCGCAACGACAGCAACATTGGGATCACCAAATTGCGTGAGTAACGAAGTAATCCAACCAGCGCGAGGAACACAATCGGCATCGACAAACGCCACAAGAGTGGTGGTAACGGCGCCAAGGCCGGTATTGCGCGCGGCGGCGGGACCACCGTTGGTGTCGCGACGTAGGCAGCGAACTTTTACGCCGTGCATTGTGTGCGATGGCACCGTGATCGGTTCGGAGCTTTCATCATCAACCACGATGATGTGCGCGACTTCGCCGATGCCATCTAGCAGGCTCGGTTCAAGCGAACCGCGAACAGGAATCACAACCGTGACATCGGCGGCGGTGAATGGCGTTGATTGAGGTACAGGCTGCAACAATCCGCCATCGAGAAGTCGGCGAACCAATGATGTCGCGCCCTTTCCCGGCGGAACGGGCGAACCATCTAAAAGTGCGTCGACGAGGTCGGCGCCTTTTTCGCTAATGCGGACAATGCGAAGTGGGGACCCACCAATCAGAACAGTCCCGCGTTCACGTTGCTGAAGCGACGGATCTGCGATGACGTGCAGACCGGTGAGTTCAGACGTCGTCATTGTGTGAATACTTTGTCGATCGTTCGCGCCAGATCAGCAACAAGCGTGATGACAATTTCGTTTCCATGTTCGGCAGTGGCTGTTGTGGGATCGCCAAGAACGCCATTGGCGCTGCGTGACTTCACGCCGCCAGCCTGCAGGTCTTCAAGTAACTCGTTGAGTGGGGCTGTGGCTCCGACTTCGATGGCATCGACCCGCACGCAGTCAGGATCGAGGGCAAGCAGGATTGAGGTTTCGGTATGGCCGGCGTGGGCATCGCCACCGGGAATCGATGGCGACCAGGCCACAACGGTTCGACCCTCGTGATGAAGGATCGCTCGCGCTGCCAAAAGGGCATCACGGTTGCCACCGTGCCCGTTAACGAACACAACGCCGCGGAATGCGTCGGCGGAACGGGCCAGTTCAACAAGAACCGTCGTGAGGGCGTCGGTTCCGATCGACAACGTACCTTCGAAACCCGCGTGCTCACCGGAAGCGCCGACGGTGAGCGCGGGGCCAAGAACAAGGTCCTCGCGTAGTTCGCACACATGCTCGGCCAGCGACGTTGCAATCCGAGTATCGGTATCGAGCGGCAGATGGGGGCCGTGTTGTTCAAGGCTTCCGACGGGGATCAGCACAATGCGCGTTGTGTCGCGAACATCTGTCCAGGTGAGATCGCCGAGGATGTGATCGGAAGTCATTGGCACCATCGTCGCACCGATAGCCCAATACGCACACGTTTAGGACTGCAGAGCGTCGGCCAATGCCTCGGGGATATGCGCCGGTCCTGAGACCATGACGCAGCGGCCGCCTACCGAGTCGGCGAGCGCCTGCGCATTTTCGGCATCCTCGGCTGGTGCCAACACGATGAGTTCGTCGAGGCTCGTGGCCGCGATAGTGGGGTCGTCGCCAGCAGTAGCTCGGCCGTCGGACAGCAACAGGGTGATCTTTCGAGTCGCTGATGAGCGCGCCAGTTGCGCTGCTGCGGTGCGAAACGCGAACGCCAGGTCAGTTGTGCCATGGCCACGAAGACGGAAAATCTGGTTGACGACATCCTCGGCATCGCGACCCGAACCTTGAGAGGCAATAACGATGGCATCGTCGGAAAATGCGATCACGCTCGTATCGATTGGTGCTCGCCATAGCGATGCGGCTGCGGCAACGGCTGCGGTCGCTAAACGCTCACCGCCCATTGAACCGCTGCGATCAATGAGAAGACAGAGGGCAAGATTGGGTTTCGACCAATCACGGGCAGTGAGATCTTCAAGCGAAGGCGCATCGCCTCGTGCTCGTGATGCAGCAATCGTTTCAAGGCTCCGGTCAACATCGAGTTCGCCACCGTGATCAGCGCGCCGGTGCCGTAAGCGACCAATTCCTCGGCGTCGCGGTGCGCCAGTGCGAACCACATCGACAACCACTCGACCGGCGAGCGAACGAGCTAACTCGCGCAACTTCTCATCAGTTGCCCCAACGAGTTCCGCCAGCAGCGTGAGTGTCTCGTCGGGATCGTCGCGCAAAGCATCGGCAAACGCTTCTTCATCGAGGATGCCGACTTCGGGCGAAATCTCTTGAAATGATTCGTGTTGTTCCATTTGCCGACGAGACGTCGATTGACGACCAGCCTCGGCCAACGCTTCTTCGGCTTCTTCGCCTTCAAGCACGCGCTCTTCGTCAGGAGCTTGAGGGGGTCGGCTGCCCCCGCCGCCGTTATCGGGCGACGGGCTCAGGCTTTTCCCGGATCACTCCCGGGTGATTGTTCGTCGAGTTCGAGCGGATTGGCTGCCCAGAGATCGCGCACGATTGCTTCAGGCGTGCGGCCTGAACCTTCTCGAACGCGAATACGGCCGGAAAGGGCCGCGAGCGCGGCATCGAGTCCAAGTTCTTCATCGGTGACCGATTGCTCGCGAAGGTTGGCGAGTTGCTCGGCGATGAGCGAGAGATCGATCGCTCCTCGAACCGAAGAACCGACACGAACATCAGAATGGTTTCGTGTTGCCCGCACAACGCGAACCGCACGGTTGCCGAGTGGTCCGGCGCCCGCACCTTTCGCCTCGCGGCCAACGATTTCGGTTTCTTCTTCCAGCGACTGGTAACCCATCGACACTCGGGAAACGCGGTCGTAGATGGCAGAGGAGATTCGGGCTGTGCCGACCGCGTCGAACGGATTCATTGCGGCCACAACCCGGAAACCCGATTCGGCGACGACGCGACCAAGGCGGGGAATGTGGAGTTCGCGTTCGCTCATCGCCGTGATGATGACGTTGAGCGTTTCTTCCGGAACACGATTGATCTCTTCGATGTACAACAACGATCCGGTGCGCAACGCATCGACAAGCGGACCATCGAGGAACACCTCGGGGCTGTAGCCGTCGGTGAGCACGCGAGCGGGGTCGAAGGTTCCTACGAGACGAGCCGGTGTGAGTTCAGCGTTTCCTTCGACGAAGACGAGTTCAACCCCAGACGCATGAGCAAGCGCTCGCAGCAATGAGGACTTGCCCGTTCCGGGGGGCCCTTCAAGCAAGACATGGCGTTCGGCAGCAAGTGCAGCAACGACAACATCGATTTCATTGCGACGTCCGACAACGTCGGCGCAGATTGCGTCGACCGCGGCGCGGTTAAACGAACTCATGCGCGGAATCCGCCATCGATATCAATGAGTGAACCCGTCAGCGCCGCGGGTGCATCGACGCACAGCCATTCGATCGTTGCGGCAATTTCATCGGGATCAATAAGGCGACCGATGCGGGCCTGGCCGGCAAACTCGCTGCGGTCAGCCATCCCGTAGATCGCCGCGCTGGCATCGAGCATTCCGGTGGCGGTTGAACCGGGGCACACCGCGTTGGCGGTAACACCGCTGTCGGCAAGTTCGGCAGAAAGTGCTTTGACCAATCCGGCAACACCGTGTTTGGCGGCGGAGTAAGCAGCAAGTTGCGGAAGTCCGTGGTGGGCAGCGGCGGAAGCAACGGCGACAAATCGACCGTTACGCGGCAAGGGAGCGTTGAGCATCGAGGGCAATGCTGCGCGAGCGATGTTGAACACGCCGGTGAGGTTGATATCGATCATCGTTCGCCATGTGTCGTCCTCGGTTTCCCAAAGCGGGACGCCACCAGCAACGGCACCAGCGGCAGCAACAACAACATCGATTGAACCGTGATGTGCGACAACGGTGTCGATGACGCGAGCTAGTGCTTCGGGATCGCGAACGTCAGCGGCGTGGGCGTGACCGCGGCCGTTACATGCCGCAGCCGCTTCATCGAGGTCTTGTCCGTGGGCGGGGCGATAGGGGCCAGGGATCTCACCATGGCGTCCCGGCGATTCCAGCGGAAGGTCGATCAGTGCCACGGTGAAGCCGCGCGCGGCGAGCCGGGCCGCGGTCGCCGCCCCGATTCCCCGAGCTGCTCCGGTAATAACGGCAACAGGATGTTCACGAGCCATGATGAGTCCTCCCCACGCTGTGGATCCTACGGGGGCGGCTGCGTGGGCGACATTCCCCGTGCTGGGCCCCGTGCGCGAGGCTGGGCCCATGGCCGCCGCTGTCGTCATCGACCCCACTGATTTCGATGCCGTTGGCATTCTCACTGAAGCCATCGTGTCGTTGCGGGCGCATGTGTTGATAAAAGAGGTCGACGCCTCGGCCACGGTGAGTGCGCCTGAGGGGTGGCACCCACTAGTGATCAACGCCAAGCAGGGCGGAAGCAGCGTCTTGATTGTCCGATTCAACGAACTCTCGGCGTCTCGTCTCCGCAACGTTGCTGACGCGCTGAGCAAACGCGGATGGCATCTCGATGAAGACCGACAAGGCGCAACGCTCCGTCAACCGCCAGGTACAACGGCGACTGATTCAGCATTCGAGGTGCTTTCAGCGATTGGAATTGGCGGCGCGCCTTCAACAACACGAACCCTTGAGGCGCGAGACGGCAACGGTAACGAGGTCGACCTTCAGTCCTGAGCGGGGTGGATGACCTGTTCTCGAAGAATTGGTCTACCTAGCTTCAACGATCATGACGGCGCAGATCAGCGAGGTCGCCATCCCATCCGGTTCCCCTCATTGCTTTCGCTTCCACGATGGTCATCGGGATCACGACAGCTTTGCGCAAGGCGTAGTTGACCGCTTGCTGCCTTGTGCTGAAGCCGTGCTGCGCCATGACGGCGGCGCATGCGTCTTCATCAATTTCAATTTTTTCGAACACCATGAGAAGACAATATTTGAAGAGACTTTGAAGAGGAATTGAATTTGCGGCCTAGACCCCGTTTTTTAGGGTCGTTTATTACAGCGTGCGGAGGTCGTGCACGGGAAGGGGGAAGACGACCTGTTCGTGTTCTGGGCCCGGAGCGATGGTGCGAGAGAACGAGCCGTAGCGACGGCGGGCCAACCACCAGGCACCGTCATGACGTTCGAAACGATCGTGATAGAGGCCGTAGGCGTTGGTGCGGCGACCGTCGCTCACGTTCTGCCGGAGTTCCTGCATGTACATACGACCACCGGCAACACCGCCTTCCACGTCAACCTCGATCACGGTATTGAGGATGACGAATTCAAAAAATTCGAACGCCTCGAGTTGCTCGCTGATGAAATCGCCGATGGCCTGGGGACCATCAAACATCATTTGGCTATCGCCGAGATCGAGTTCGAGCTTGCAGCCCGGCCTCATGATCTCGTGGAGCTCGGACCACGCCCGACGGGTGACAATGTCGGCATAACGGTCCTGCAGACGCCGAATATCGAGATAATCGAGTGCTTCGGCCAGTCGTTCTTCGGTTGTTTTCATATGTCCCCCTTGACGGAGCCGACCGTAGCCTCCCAAACCGATTGAGGCGCTTGTGTGCAGGCCGGGCCAATCTTCGCGAGGATGCATCCCTGACGTTTTCAAGGGGGAAGACATGGGCGAGCTCAAGTCGCGAGAGAAGTACAACGAATTAGTGGCACTGCTGCAGCAGGCAGGGGAGGAATGGGTGGTTCCGGGCCCGGTCATGACCGATGACGACGTGGCCGAGGGATTCCGTAATCTCACCCACATTCTCCAGAGCGCGCTGTATTCCCATCAGGAGTTCGATCCGCAGCGCCCGGTTTTCAATCGCATCGTGTCGCCGACCCGTTCATTCACCGGCGACAATTCCGATGCCGTCTATTTCGAGACGCCAGTCGCTCCGAACAATGAATACATCGTTCGCGGAAATATTGCTGGCGCGGTCTACACCTCGTTCACGATGGAAGCCGGCGCAGCCGACGGTTCGTACGCAACACATACCTCTGGTGTTCTGAATGACACCGAGATGGACATTGATGCCGACGGCAATTACGAGATTCGCCTCGGCGGGGCCAAAGCCAATCGCAACTGGCTTGAGATTCCGACCGACGGTGGACGGATCACCACTCGCCATTATTTCGAGTTCCCATGGTCATCGTCGGCATCGCAGACATTGCATGTGCCGATCAGCATTGAAGCGGTCACCAAGGTTCCCGCCCCGCCCCGTTGGAATGACGAACGAGTGTCAGAAGGGTTGCAGCGCGTTATCAACCATGTGCGCAGCAAGACCGTTGCTTCGGTCGCACCCTCGGAAGACACACCCATTCCGTTTGTCTCTCGTGTACCGAATGAACTTCCGCAACCGATTGTGCCTGGCAACATGGCATTCGCGGCGTTCGACGCGGCCTATTCCATGGCGCCGTATTTGATTGGTGACGACGAAGCACTCGTGATTCGCGGTCGCTGGCCCGAATGTGTGTTCGCCAACCTCTGCCTCTGGAACCGTTGGTCACAGATGTACGACTACGTGAACCGTCAGGTCAGTCGTAACCGTGCCAACACCACGTTGAACGCCGACGGAACCTTCACACTTGTGCTGGCTCATTCCGACCCCGGTCACGCCAACTGGATCGATACCGAAGGTCGCAATCTCGGTACAATGTTTTTCCGCTTCTTCTTGCCTGAAGGTGAGATCGAGAAGCCCACATGCGAGGTCGTGAAGTTCGCAGACCTCACATCCGATCTCGTCTGATCAGACTTTTTGCATCGTCTGGTGTGGTTCGGCCGGCAGCGCAACCTTGATGGTGTCGCCAACGCGCACCGTTCCACCGCGCACGACAACTGACATCACGCCGTTGCGAAACAACTGGGGCCCGATCTCGGGTTTGAAAGAAACTGCGGCGCGCAATCCCTCTTGAAATTTGTCGATCTGCGAACACGGATCGCGAAAGCCGGTGAGAGCGATGATCACGTCGTCGCCCAGACGCAACGTGGTCCCGACAGGTAGTTGACCTAGTTCAATACCTTGAGTGGTGAGATTCTCGCCGAAACCACCGAAAGGAACCTCGAACCCCTCGCTGCGAAGGCCATCATGAATCTCACTGGCCACGAGGTGGACCTGGCGAAGGTTGGGGCGGCTCGCGTCCTTTTTCTGTCGACTTAGGTGTTGGGTGGTTGGACCGGAGTGCGCGTCGCCTTCAATACCGATGCCGGCAAGGAACACCGCTTCATCGATTGATGGCTTCGAGAAGTTGTGCCCGCCATCGGAATGCAGGCTGGTGACGGTTCCTTCGAGCGCATAAGTCATGGGCCTAGTTTGCCCGCTCGCGGTCAGGAAAGGTCAGAGAATTTCACGACCCGAGTTTCGAGCTGCGTGAGCGGTTCGGTCGGTATGAGGAATCGCCAGAACATCGTGCCGTGTTCGAGGCCACGAGTATCGAGCCAGTTGGGGAGTCCAGGATCGGAGTGGGCGAGGATCATTCGCCACGAACCGTCGTCAGCAACCTCGGTCTGCACTCGGTTGAGCGACACGAGCCGTCGGTCGTAGTTCGGCGTCTGCATGTGATTGTTGAACAACACAATGTTGGCAAATGTGCACCGTGGCCAACTTCCACGAATCTCGAGCGCCTCGTCGGGCGCCAACTTCCATCGAGCCGATCGGTAGATGTTATCGGTGGCCGCGTAACCAATACCGAGATTGCCGTCGTGGGCGGGTGGATTAGTGAACGCGTTCGGTTCGGCTGATACCCAGGGAATCGCGCCAGGAGGCATTGGGTTATGACCCCAGTCGGCGGTAACCGAGCGGAGGAACGTGATGGCACGGCGAATGTTGGCGGCCACTGCAGCATCGTCGGGCACCGGAGGCGGACCGGGATCGTCAATCGGTTCAATCAAGAGCGGAATATGGAGGCTCGGATCGAGCGCGGCGCAACGCGTCCACTCGAAATAGTGGCGAGTGGTGATGGAACCGGCTTCAGGATCGAGCCGCAACCAGTTCGGTCCGCTGCCTTGCGGTGACGCAATGAGTTCGTAGTTGCCTGCCGCGTCAACCTCGAATTCGGTGTTGTTGAGCGTGTGGCCGAGTTTCTGCGACATGGTGCCGCCGGCCGTGCCGATTTCAACGGTGAATGACGTGTAACAAGCGTTCTCGATGTTGCCGCGAATTCGATACGACTTCGTGGGGTCGATAACAGTCCCGTAGTACACGGTGTCGGGGTTATCGCCGAGTAACTTTTTGTTTGGCATGAACCAACGATTCCATCGCGGTCGCAGCGGGTCGGCCTCGAGCCAGAACTGCAGTGAATGGTGCAAACAATGCATTGCGAATTCTCGATACGACGCGCGATCAAGATCGGAATCAAAGTTCCAACGCGGATCGTCGGCGTCGGTATTGATTGCAGCAATGAGTTCGGCCAGTTCGGCCATGGCAAGCGCGGATTCCATTGTTCCCCCTAGGAAGTCTTTTGTGATCCTACGGGTCGAATGCCGATGATGCCGAGGCTGTGGTTGGATGTCGATAGACGTTCCGCATAGGAGATTTCGTGTCACTAGCGCTTTTGCCCGAACTTGTTGAGCCATTTGTCGCTGGTTTGCTCGGCGCGTGCGATGTTGACGGCGGACCAACCGATGAACAATTTTTGGTGTTGAAGGCAATTGCCGGGCAGGTTTGGCATCGATCCGATCTTGATCTGCGTGCGCAGACGCCACTCGCCCCGCAACAACTCGCGGCAATCGTTACGTCACCGACCGATCGCCGCCATTTTCAAGAACTCATCGTGACGCTCGAAGCCTGCCGTCACCCGCTCACTGACGCGCAACTTGAACGTGCGGGAGATTACGAACGCGCGATCGGCATTGTTGGTCCTGATGCCGCGCTGTTTCGCACGATGGTCGACCAAGGAACCGAACAAGCGAAGGCGGACTTCGCAAGATTCCTTCTGGGGAACACCAACGAGCGAGTCGAACCATCGCTTCGTGATGCGGTAGCTATCGACGGCGCAAGTGAACCGGTACTTGTCACCCGCATCGAGAAGTTGCGTTCCTGTGCACCTGGCACGCTTGGCCACGCGTTTGTCGAGTTCTATGACATCGCCGGCCTGCCCTTGCCTGGCGTGGAAGCCTCGCCGATGAATCACTTCTATGTGGGCCATGACATGACCCATGTGATTTCTGGAATGGGGACCACGGCCGAAGCCGAAGTCGCGCTCAGTGCATTCCTCATGGGAATGGCCGACGACGCAGTGAACCGGTCGGCGCTTCTTGCCTCGCTCATCGTTCATGAAGCGGGCTTCGGTGATTCAAACAAGGTCAAAGCCGAGCAGGGGATCTTGGCTCGGCCCGGAGCGGCCGAACTGATGGCTGCTGAGATTGTCCGGGGTGGCGAATGCCGCGCCGACTTCTCTCGGATCGACCACTTCGCTATGGCTGATCGGCCGTTGGCTGACATCCGTACCGAGTTCGGTGTCCTCACCCCAACCAACCCGAACGATGGTCATCACCTGTTCTGGTAGACACAAGTAGCGGGCGGCAGCGTGCAAGTTCGCATAAGAAAGCGTGCGGATATGGCGTTGCTTGTTTCACCTGAACTTGTTGAACCGATGGTTCGTGGGCTCGTTGGAGCTATTGATGTGGACGGCGGTGCAACGGATGAACAACTCGCGGTGTTGCGGGCGATCACTGCTCACTTATGGCAGCGCCCAGACCTTGACCCAGCCGGCCTTTCGCCGCTGTCGTCGGCGGAGGTCGCAGCCGTCATCACGACCGCTGGCGCTCGTCGTCGATTTGGTGAAGTCATGTTCACCCTTGAAATGTGTCGCCATCCGCTCACTGATGAGCAAGTGCGAGCCACAGAGTCCTACAGCGCAGCCTTGGGTTCTTCGCCCGAAGAAGTACAAATTTTCCGAACCGCCATCGACGAGGGCGTAGAAAAAGCGAAGAGTGATTTCGATCGATTTTTCAACGCGTTCGCAGTAGATCGTTCTGAGGTCGCTTTCCGCGATCGAGCAGTAGAAACCCCGAAACTCGATCCTGAACTTCAAGAGCGCATCGAACGTTTTCACACACTGCCCGAAGGAACCGTCGGTTGGTCGCTCAGTGAGTTCTACCGAACCTATGGATTCGCGGTTCCCGGAACCGAAGTAACGCCGAATACGTATCTGTATTTTGATCACGACATGATTCACGTGATCTCGGGCATTGCTCCGACGGGCCCAGGTGAGATTGCCCTTGGCGCATTCCAAATGGCAATGGACGACAACCCCGTGAATACGTTTGCGTTCTTTTCTCCGTTGGTGGTGCACGAGGCGGGGCTGGGAACGATCGATGACATCGTCGAAAGCGAGTACACGTTGGCGAGGCCGGGGGCTGCGGAACTCCTCGGCCAGGAATTTGAGCGTGGGGCGAAAACCACAGGAGATTTCGCGTTTGTCGATCATCTCCTGTTAGCGGAACGCCCACTCGAAGAGGTTCGGCAGGAATTCGGGGTGCTCACTCCTGATGATCCGAACGATGGTCACCATATTTTTTGGTGACTGACGGCCGAATGGGGCCTGATCGGGGCGTCCCGGTAGAGTTCACCTTCGTTCTGGGAGGGCTGAGATGGCCAATAAGTGGTTTGAAACTGTTGCCGTGGCACAGCACCGGGCCGAGAAGCGTCTGCCGAAGTCGGTCTATGGCGCCATCATCGGTGGTGCCGAAAAGGGCTTGTCGCTTAACGGCAACCTGACCTCGTTCGATCAACTCGGACTCGCCCCTCATGTCGCTGGTCTTCAGGCCGAACGTTCGATGAACACTTCGGTGTTCGGTCTCGATATTTCGATGCCCGTGATCATTTCGCCCACGGGCGTACAGGCCGTGCATCCCGACGGTGAGGTTGCTGTCGGGCGCGCCGCCGCCAACCGCGGCATCCCGATGGGTCTCAGTTCATTCGGCAGCAAGTCGATGGAAGAAGTCGCTGCGGTGAACTCGCAATTGCTTTTCCAGATGTACTGGAGCGGTGGCCGCGACGTCATGGTGCAGCGCCTTGAGCGCGCCAAGGCCGCCGGCGCCAAGGGCATCATCCTCACGCTCGACTGGACCTTCTCGAACGGTCGCGACTGGGGTAGCCCCTGGATCCCCGAGAAACTTGATCTCAAGACGATGATCAAGTTGTCGCCGCAAGCACTGTCAAAGCCCAAGTGGCTCATCGCCTATCTCAAGACCGGCAAGCTTCCCGACCTCAGTGCGCCGAACATGGCGCACCCCGGCCAGAAGCCGCCCGCATTCTTTGGTGCGTACTACGAGTGGATGCAGATGCCTCCTCCCAGTTGGGAAGACATCGCATGGTTGCGTTCGCAGTGGGACGGACCGTTTGTCATCAAGGGCGTGTGCCGTGTCGACGACGCCAAACGCGTTCGTGACCTTGGTGCCACGGGCCTTTCCGTTTCGAACCACGGTGGCAACAACCTCGACGGAACACCATCGCCAATTCGTGTGCTCCCGGCAATTGTTGCTGCAGTCGGTAACGACATCGATGTTGTGCTCGACGGCGGTATTCGTCGCGGCAGCGATGTTGTGAAGGCCGTTGCTATGGGAGCGAAGGCCGTGATGATCGGTCGTGCGTACTTGTGGGGTCTCGCTGCCAATGGTCAGGCCGGCGTCGAGAACGTGCTCGACATCCTGCACGGCGGCATCGACTCATGCCTGCTTGGCCTCGGCAAGTCGCATATCAGCGAACTCACGCCCGACGATGTGGTCGCCCCGCGCGATTTCTTCGTCACTCTGGGCGACAAGTAACTAGCCACCACTCTCCGAGTAGGAACTACTCCGCTCGTTGATCGCGCAAGGTTTCCAAGTGCGGCAACGCGGCTTGATTCTTTGCCGCTTCTTGCATGGCGATTTTCGTGTTCGCAATCGCAACCATCGTTCGAACCCGTTCGGGCACGCTGAGTCGCAATTGGGCTTGAATCTGCGAGACATCCACGCCGCGCTCGTCTTCGAGATCGTTCACACCTGAACGGTTGATCTCGTCACGACGCAGGTTGGCCATGGATGAATCCTACGGTCAGAGGATTGAAACCGGGATGCGCTTTTTGCCGAAGCCGATCGGCTTCGAGTGATCCTTGCTGACGCCGGGGCGAACGGCGCCGCCGTTGGCTTCGAGTTCGGCCAGCGCTGTTTCACCATGACCGAACACGCACTCCGGATCGGGAGCGTCAAGCGGCAGGCCAGTGAAGAACTTGGTCGCCATGCAGCCACCACCGCACGCATCGAAACTTCCGCAGGAACCGCAGGCGCCCGGGTTCGAGGGCTCGCGCAATGAGGTGAAGAGATCGGATGTTTGCCACACGGCACGGAAGCCGCCTTCGCCGTGGATCGAACCGGCCTTGAACTCGTCGTGTAGGACGAACGGGCAGGCGAACACGTCGCCAACCGGATCGATCAGACACACAACGCGACCAGCACCGCAGAGGTTGAGACCAGGAAGCGGTTCGCCGAGTGCAGAGAGATGGAAGAACGAATCGCCGGTGAGCACCTGGGGACGGGCCAGAAGCCAGTGGTAGAGCTCAACCTGTTGTGCCTGCGTCGGATGCAGGTCGTGCCAGGTCTCGATGCCGCGGCCGGACGGACGGAAGCGGGTGAGTCGCAACTCGGCGCCGTATTCGTTGGCGAGCGCCTCGTACGCGTCAACCTGCTCAACGTTCTCGCGAGTCATGACGACAGAAAGCTTGAACTGACCGAAGTCGGCATCGCGCAAGTGGTTCATGGCGGTGCGAACTCGGGCGTAGGTGCCTTCACCGCGCACCGCGTCGTTGGTTACTTCGTCGACACCATCAAGCGAGATCTGAATGTCGACGTAGTTCATCGACGCCAGACGCTTGGCGGTCTCGGCGGTGATGCGACCACCGTTGGTCGAGAACTTCACGCCAACACCCTTTTCGACGCAGTACTCGACGATCTCGAAGAAGTCGGGACGCAGCATGGGCTCGCCGCCGCCGATGTTGACGTAGAACACCTGCATCTCGGCGAGCTGGTCGACGACGTCCTTCATCTGTTCGGTCGACAACTCGTCGGGATCACGACGGCCCGATGACGACAGACAGTGCACGCACTGCAGATCGCAGGCGTAGGTCCATTCCCAGGTGAGACAGATGGGGGAGTTGAGTCCCTCGGCGAGTTGTTCAGTGAGCGCGGTCATGTGGTGTCTTCCTACGCGACGTTTTCAAGGACAAGAAAGTCGCCAGCGGCGAGTGAGGTGAGTGCTTTTTCAAATGACGGCCATCGCTTGGCGTCGAGACCAGCGGCATCGAACGCAGCGCGTGCCGAAGGCTGGTCATTCAGCGACTCAACCAGCGTCACCAGATCAGGCGAACGCAAGAAGGTGAGTCGGCGATTGCCATAGTGATAGGCGAGCGCGCCGAAGGGCTCGGGCCGCAGCGCGACCCGTTCGTGGAGCCGCCAGGGGCGGTCGGCATCGAAGGCAACGGCGGTCATGAAGAGTGAATGCCCGAGGACATTCAGGCGGGTCTTAGTAGACGCCGCACATGCCGTCGATGGAGATCTCCTCGACGAGCATTTCTTCTTCGATGGCCTCGTCGGTCTCGACGGCCTCGGTTTCGGTGATTTCGAGCGTCTGCTCCATGGTCCCCTCCGGGTGAAATGACTGGTGCGCAGCCTATCCGGGCTCGGGAGCAAGGCACGAGGCGATGGGCCTCGAATCGCTCAGCTGTACCGAGCAGCGCGGGTACCTGGCGGATTCATCACGCCGGGCGTTGCATCGGGGTTGTCGACACATACTTCGCCTTCAAGGCCATCGGGATCACGCCAGAAAAGGCTAAGGAACGGGCCGAAATCGGTGACGAAATCATCGGTCGAGCCCTTGGCCATGAGGCGCTCACGAATGGTTTCGAAGGCTTCGAGTGATTCGGCCTGGATGGCGAAGTGGTCAACGCGGCCGCGGCCAAACATTGGGGTCTGACGTTCGTGTTCGGTATTGCCTTCAATTTCGAAGACGTTCACCTCTGACCATTCGCTCAGTTTGAGAACAGCGAGGCGGGGACCTTTGCCCTCGGGAAACTCAGAACCATCGCGCATCAGTTCTGCGTCGAACACCTCGGTGTAGAACGCGATCAGGCGATCGAGGTCAGCGGTGATGAAGGCAACGTGGTTGATTCCCTTGGTGAGCATGGGACTAGTCAACCAGCGTTGCGGGCTTCTTCCACGCGTCGTTCGGCAAGGGCGACATAGTCAGGGTCGAGTTCCATGCCTACGTAATGACGACCGGTGCGCATCGCGGCAATGGCGGTTTGGCCGGCTCCCATAAATGGGTCGAGCACTGTGTCGCCGACATAAGTGAACAGTTCAATGCAGCGACGGGGGAGTTCGGCCGGGAACGGAGCCGGGTGACCAACACGCTTGGCTGATTCCGGCGCGATCTTCCACGTATCGAGGGTCCAGGCCATGAAATCGTCGGGATCAATTGAGTTCTCGAACGGTAGACCGTTCTTTTCACGCACGGAACGCTTCTGCGCTCGATCGAACCGGCCTTTCGAGGCGATCACGATGCGTTCGGTGAGATCGCGCAGCACGGGATTAGCTGCTGACGCATAGGAACCCCACGCGCAGTTGCCGCTGGCCCCTTCGGCTTTGATCCAGACGATCTCGCCGCGAAGCAGGAAACCAAGATCGTTCTGCAGGATTGTTGTGACATCGCTGGCGAGTGAACGGAACGGTTTGCGCCCGAGGTTCGCGATATTCACGGCAATGCGGCCGCCCGGTTCAAGGACTCGCCAGCATTCGGCGAATACATCGCGCAACATTACGAGGTAATCGAGATACGAAGCGGGAACTGCGCCCTGGCCTAACTCGGTTTCGTAGGCCTTGCCCGCAAAGTACGGAGGCGAGGTCACGACGAGGGCGATGGAGTTATCGGGAATCGCTGAAAGGTCGCGAGAGTCGCCGCAGAAGATGGTGTCCTTCACCGGGCACGGCACAACCGTGTCGTCGTCGAGCAATGTCGGGGCCGGGAAACGCTCATAGAACGACGTCGAGTCGTGGTTCTCGCGCTTGGACACTCCGAATTCGGAGGTGGCAGTGCCCTCTCGGGTGCGTCGCTCAGCCATGGGGGTCAAACCCTAATGAAACCGACGCGCGCCTGCCCCCTCCCTCGTGTTTTTCGAGCACTCGGAGTCGCGTGCGCAGTAACCTCGCTACAGGGCACGACACTGGGGTGCGTGACCACTGAAGGGGGATGTCATGTCTATTCGCTACGCCGCGAAGTCACCGGCCGAACGCCGCAACCGCGAACTCGAGGCCACCGGCACCGAAACCTGGTCGACGTGTCTCGAAGTCATCTACGAGACCGATCCCGAGGTCATCGCAGCGGTCCTTCCGAAACCGCTCACTCCGCACGCAAAGCCCTACGTGAGGCTCAACCTCACGCAGGTTGTGATGCCCGGGAATCTTCGGTTCGGTGCCGGTTGGTTCGGTGTCCATGCCATGCATGGTGATCAGGAGGGCGAATACCCGCTCTTCATGCCGATGACGACGGAACAGGCCACCGTCGGTGGGCGCGAGGTCTTCGGTGAACCCAAGAAGATTGCCGAACTCTCAATCGATCGCGATGGCGACAGTGTCTCGGGGAAACTCACTCGTCTCGGTTTCACCCTCGCGGAGGTAACCGGCACCATTTCCGGAAGCCGTCCTGCCGTTGAGCGCGACAGTTGCGACTTCTATTTCAAGATCTCTCCCTCACCGGAGAATAAGGATCATCTCGACAGCGATCCGCTTCTGATCCACTCCTACAAGCACCACAAGGAACGCGACGTCGAACTCGTCGACGCAACGGTCATTCTCAAAGACTCTCCGCTTGATCCGATCGCTGATCTGCCCGTGCGCAGAATCATCGAGGCCACATGGGCACAGCGCGCCACGGTGATCCACGCCAAGGTGATGGGAACCGTGCCGCGTGGCGACATCGAACCGTTCATCCACCAGCGCTACGACGACATGTCGGTGCTGGGTTCAAAGGACTGACCGATGAGCGAACACCACGTCGTTATCTCTGCTGATTGCCACGCGGGCTCCGACATTCGTGGGTACAAGCCCTATCTCGAGAAGAAGTACCACGAGCAGTTCGACCAGTGGGTCGCGCAGATCGAGGCCGCTCATCAGATGATGAGTGAACGCATGGGCGATGAATCGGTGCTCAACGTTGGTGTAGGCGGCGATCCAGTTGCCGATGCGAATCGCAATTGGGATCTCGAGCGACGCTGGAGCGAGCAGTTAGCCGATGGCGTCGTTGCCGAAGTGATCTTCCCCAACACCCAGCCTCCTTTCGCGCCCGTTCCCTCCACGATGTTCGAAGCTCCACCGCTCGCCATCGACAACGCCGAACTCCGTTTCGCCGGATTGCGCGCCCATAATCGATGGCTTGCCGATTTCGTCGCCGAAGCACCCCTGCAGCGATCGGGTGTCGTGCAGGTGTTCCTCGGCGATGTCGAAGGATCGGTGCGCGAACTCGAATGGGCCCGCGAGAACAATTTGCGCGGTGGCATGTTGCTGCCTGGCGCCCCCCCTGGTTCTGGTTTCGAACCGCTGTATTCGCCGATTTACGAACCGCTATGGGCTGCGTGTGCCGATCTCGATTTCACGGTGACCCATCACAGTGGCGGAGGAACTCCGGACTTCGGCCCGTATTACCCGGCGTCAATGGCCATGTTCATGCTCGAAGTCACCTGGTGGGGTCATCGGGCGTTGTGGCATCTCATGTTCAGTGGTGTCTTCGAGCGATATCCGAATCTCCGGTTCGTCAATACCGAAACAGGCACGAAGTGGATCGTCGACACACTCGACGAACTCGATGTCTTCTTTGAGCGGATGAAGCATGCCAATTACGGATCAGAGGCGTTGTTCGGTCGAGTAGCGACCGAACAGATGACGATGAAGCCGAGCGAGTACTGGAAGCGCCAATGCGCGATCGGCGCCAGTTTCCTGCGACCGATCGAAGGGGCGCTGCGTCATCAGGTCGGTGTCGACAACATCGCGTGGGGCAGTGATTACCCGCATCTCGAGGCCACCTATCCCTACACCCGTGAGCAACTCCGTCTCACCTTTGGTGGAGTCGACCCAGACGAGACAACCAAGATGCTGACCACCAACGCGGCTCGGCTCTATCACTTCGATGTCGAGGCCCTGCAGCCTCTTGCCGACAAGTGGTGTCCGACGAAGGCCGAGGTGTTCGAGTTCCTCGATTTTCGCGAGGTTCCCGAAGACGCGTCAAAGTGTCCCGGGCTCGCACCACACACTCAACTGCAACGTTCCTGAGAGGACATCATGAAGGACTTCACCGGCAGCGTCGCGGTCGTCACCGGAGGCGCGAGCGGAATTGGTCTCGCGATGTGCCAACGCTTCGGGCAGGACGGGATGAAGGTCGTTATGGCCGACATCGTCCCAGAACGAATCGAAGAGTCCGTCGCCCTGTTGCGGGGTGAGGGCCTTGAAGTTACGGGCGTTCAGTGTGATGTCACCAAACTCGAGTCGGTCGAAGCACTCGCGCAGGCGACACTCGATACCTACGGGGCAGTACATGTCGTGTGCAACAACGCGGGTATTGGTCCTGGTGGACAACTTGCGTTGTGGGAGTACGAGGAAGCCGACTGGAATTGGTGTCTCGACGTCAATGTGTTCGGTGTGGCGTGGGGGATCAAGACCTTCATCCCGATCATGATCGCCCAAGGCACCGAGGGACACATCGTGAACACGACGTCAGGTAACGGCGGCATCGCTCCAATGGCCGACACCCCGATCTATTCGGTTAGTAAGGCCGCGGTCGTGACGATGACCGAGGCACTCCTGCTTCATCTGCGCACTCGGAAGACGAAACTTGGAGCTTCGGTGTTGTTCCCCGGACCGGGAATGTTGCGCACGAAACTTTTCGAGGCCTGGTCGACTCGTCCCGAGGAATACGCGCGCGAAGAGGAACGCACTCAGGGTCACTTCACCTATGACGATGTGGAAAAAATTATGCGTTCCGCCAATCCGGATCTCGAAGTCACGCCGCTAGAAGAAGTTGCCGATCGAGTGTCGAACGCGATCCGCGACGATCAGTTCTGGATCCTCCCCGAAAACCCTTCGAGTGAGGAAACGATGCGTAAGCGTTACGAATCGATGCGCGATCGACGCAATCCCGATTATTTCCGGGAGTGGAATCTTGATGTGCTTGACTGACCCGCACATCAAGCACTGAGGACACCAATGGGATACGAAGGAAACGTCGGCGCAATCGATCTGATGATCGGATTTCCGTTCCGCGACAAGAAGGCCGTCTACGAGTACTTGCAGGGCGGGATCAAGGACAAGGGTTCTGACGATCTTGCAATGCCCGCTGGCTACATGTTCAAAGACGTTCCCGAAGAAGCAGGCGAAGAAGTCGACCCCATCGACTTCACCTTCTCCGAAATGGACAAGTACGGCGTCGCTGCGGGGTTGTTTGGTCTGACCGACACGAGCCGTGAAGCAAAGAAGCGCCACCCTGGTCGCGTGTTCTTCAGTCTTGAAGTTGATCCCAACGACATCACAGGTGCGGTTCGCAAAATTCGTGAAGCCAATGACTCCGATGGCCTTAGCGCGGTCACCACATTTCCCGCTGGATGTCTCCCGCAGGTTCCGGTGAGTGATCGTCGGTACTACCCGATCTACCAAACCTGCATTGATCTCGACATTCCGATTATTTCCAACGCCGGTATTCCTGGTCCTCGTTTCCCTGCCGAATGCCAGCACGTCATGCACTTCGACCAAGTCTGTTACGACTTCCCGGAATTGAAGATCGTGATGCGCCATGGAGCCGAGCCGTGGGAAGCGCTTGCCGTGAAACTCATGCTCAAGTGGCCGGGTCTGTATTACATGCCGAGTGCATTCGCACCGAAGCATTACCCGAAAGCGATTCTTGACTACGCCAACTCGCGAGGCTCGGAGAAGATCATGTACGCCGGGTATTTCCCCGCAGGTCTCACACTTGAGCGAATATTCACCGAAATGAAAAACGTTCCATTGAAGGACAGTGTCTGGCCCAAGTTTTTGCGTGAGAATGCCATGAAGCTTTTCAAAATGGATGGAGTGCCCTGATGTCAGTTGCCGTTGTTACCGGAGCAGGCCAAGGATTAGGCCGCGCTGATTGTCTTCGTTTAGCCGAAGATGGTTTCGATGTGGTGTGTCTCGACCTCAACCTCGATGCTGCGCGCGAAACTGCCGACCTTTGTGGGGGCATAGCGTTTCAACTCGATGTCACCGATCGTGCAGCAGTATTTGCCGTTGCCGATCAGATTCCCGAATGCTTTGCGTTGGTGAACAACGCAGGTATCTGGAACTTTCCATCGATTCTCGATGTCACCGAACAGCAAATGCAGTCGGTCATTGAAGTCAACGTGAAAGGCATCGTGTGGTGTTGCCAAGCATTTGTTCCGAAGATGCGCGCCGGCGGTGGCGGAAGCATTGTGAACATGTCATCGGGTGCGGCATGGACGAACTCACCTGATATCGGTATTTATCCGGCAACTAAGGCGGCGGTTGAATCTCTTTCGAAGACACTGGCGCTTGAACTTGGTGCCGACAACATTCGTTCGAATGCCATCGGGCCAGGCCTCATTGTGAGCGACGGAACCGCCGGCAATTTTCAAGGAGAGCGCGCCAATGAACGCGCGCAGGGCGTTCCCATGAAGCGCGTGGGTGCTCCTGACGACATTGCCGACGTGGTGTCGTTTCTTTGCAGCAATGATTCTCGTTACGTGAGCGGTCAGGTCATCTACGTCGACGGTGCCATTACCGCCGGCGCAATGAAGCGCTGATGACCGACGACGCGCTTGGGCAATTGCTCGAGCGACGCGTGACGCGTGATCCATCTTCCGTAGTCACTCAAGATGTTGTTGATGCATGGACAGCGGTGTTCGGAACTGAATGGCCTGAATGCGTCGGTGATGTTGTTCCATCGATCATGTACACGACCTTTGCTCGATCACTGTATGCACCAGTTCCTGGCGAAGCAGCGCCCACGGGCGTCGCGCTGCACGATGAGCTGAAGAACTTGCTCGAACTCCCGGTTGCGATCGCGGTTGGTTACGAACTCAAACTCACTGGCATGGTTCGCATCGGCGATCAACTGTTGTCTGAAGAACGCATCGCCGAACTCGGGTCTGAGCGTTCGACAAAGTTTGGGCCGGGTCGCGATTGGGTGATCGAGGTGACCTCATCAACGACTGCCGGAGAACTTGTTGGCGTCGAGCGATTTCGAATGTTGGGTTACCGACCCGGTGAACCGGGAGCCGCTCCACCACGGACCCCACAGGAGCCAGCGATATTCGCGTGGACAGAAGACTTCACCGTGAGCACCGAATCGATCCGGAGCGGAGCAGAGGCGAATCATGTGTGGGCGGGCGCACATCACCACACCGAAGCCGCTCAGAAAGCCGGTCTCGCCGACATCATCCTCGACACCTCGTCACAGGTCGCTCGATTGGCGGGCGCAGCGCAGCGTCGTCGCCCGAATGACCGCATTGTTGAGATTGATCTCGCCATGAAGCGTTCGATCCTGCCGGGCGCAACGGTCACGTTGGGTGGTATCGAAGATGAACACACAACGACGGTGTCGGCTGTAGTTGATGGTCGCGAAACCAGCCGAGTAACCGTGACCTTCGCCGGCTGACGTAGCGTTTGGCCATGACGCCGCAACCGTTCACCATTGCTATTCCCGACGAGGTCCTTGAGGATCTGAACCTTCGTCTCGACAACGCTCGCTGGCCCGACCAGGCACCAGGCGAACTTTGGTCGCTCGGCATTCCGGTCACCGAAGTGAAGGCGGCCGTCGACTACTGGCGCAACCAGTACGACTGGCGTGCCCGCGAAGCCCGCATGAACGCGTGGCCCAACTTCATGACCACCGCCGCCGGCGAACAGGTGCATTTCATCCACGTTCGTTCGAAGCATGCCGATGCGACGCCGATGGCGTTGATCCATGGTTGGCCAGGTTCGTTCGTGGAATTTCTCGATGTCATCGGTCCGCTGACCGATCCTGAGGCCTATGGCGGTAGCGCTGCGGATGCGTTCCACGTTGTGATGCCGTCCATGCCCGGTTACGGATTTTCTGGGCCAACGGTGCAGCCCGAATTCCATGTGAATCGCGTTGCTGATGCCATTGCCGACGTGATGCAACAACTCGGTTACGACCGCTACGTCGCTCAGGGTGGCGATTGGGGAGCGATTGTTACTCGCCGACTGGGTGAGACCTATGGCGATCGCCTTCTGGGCATTCACCTCAACATGATTTTTGCGTTTCCAGGAGCTGATGACACCGACGCAATGGCGGGCGTGACCGATGCCGATAACGAACGCTTTGCCGCTGCCGGCGCCCGTATTGCCGATGGCACGGGCTACATGGCGATCCAAAGCACGAAGCCACAAACACTTGCCTACGGGTTGACCGATTCACCCACTGGCCTGGCGGCATGGATTCTTGAAAAGTTCAACGCCTGGAGCGATCTGGACAACAACAGCATTGCGGAGACCTACACATGGGACCGAGTGCTCGACAACGTCATGGTTTATTGGGTCACGAACACGGTTGGCTCGGCCGCGCGTCTTTACGCCGAGTCGCAGCGAGCCAATAATGGCGCTGCACAAGGCTGGTCAGGACGCGTTGAGGTTCCCACCGGACACGCGCAGTACCCCTACGAACTATTGCAAACGCCACGAGCGTGGGCCGAGAAGAAATACAACATCGTTCACTGGACCGAACAAGAACGCGGCGGACATTTTGCCGCGTTCGAGCGTCCCGAAGCGTTCGTCAACGACCTTCGATTGTTCAAGAAATCGCTAGGGGTCTAAGAGCGATTCAATTTTTTGCGGCGCCGAAACAACTACCGACCACTTGAGACAGGAATTTGGAATGACGACACCAATTGATCCGCATCCAACGAAATCCGAATCAAAAATCTTTGAGCGGTTTTCGTGGCTTCCGCTTGCTATTGCGCTCATAATCGGCGCTGTTTGGGTGATCTCAAAGTTCCGAACCCACAAATTGCAGGGCATCATTTTCGCAGTTGGTGTCGTTTTACTTCTCGGCGTCGAACTCCTTCGCTGGAGACGGTCTCGTTCGCGAACTGGTCAGAAGTTGGACAGCACAACATTTGTCGACGGCGCCTCATCATTTTGTATCGCGCTGATTTATGGCATTGGCTCCGCATTGATCGTGATTCCTTTGCTTTACGCCTTTGCACAATGGTTGCAAGGTCACTCCATCTTCCAGATCAATGACCGCCTAAAGGATATTTTTGGAGGCGCATCGACCGGTGTCATCGCGGTTCTCCTGTTCATCGTCGTGGATTTCACTTACTACTGGGCCCATCGTTTAGGCCACACGATGGAACTGTTTTGGGCAAATCATTCCGTTCACCATTCAAGTGAGCACTACAACCCATCGACAGCGGTGCGGATCTCCTTTCTTGATGAAGCCTGGGACCTCGTTCTCGTATCGCTTTGGGCACTGCTCGGATTTTCGCCGGCGGCTCTTTTCGTGATCTATGGATTCGTGATGCTGTACCAGTTGCCACTTCACGTGAGTTGGCGAGGACGCTTTCCAAGACCAATCGAATACGTGTTCAACACGCCGGAACATCATCAGGCCCATCACGCGCGCCAGAAGCTCTACATCGATAAGAACTTCTCCGGCATTTTCATTTTGTGGGATCGAATCTTCGGAACCTATGCCGAGGTCGAGAAAGTGCATCCTGTGTACGGACTCACGATTCCTGTTGGAACCTTCCGCGTCATGCCGATCATGTTCCACGAGAACGTCTCGATGATCAAGAAGATGATCCACGCGAAATCAGTCGTTACCGCAGTGCAGTATCCGTTCCGTCGTCCGTATTGGGAGCCCGCAGAGAAGTAGGCGGGCGAGCGTTTACGCGTTCGCTGATTTTCCGGCTTGCGTTGGATCGAAGTATTCGCGCTGGCGATAAATCAATCCGTCGCGAAAACCAAACACCGCGATGTAGCGGTTGACGTACGGAGCATTGTTAGGCAAATACGAACCGGCACCGGTGAACTCGATAATGAGTTCGTCGGGATCAAGGCATGGGTGAAGATCGGTGATGGTGAGATCGAACTGGAAGACCTTGAACGCGTTGATGAGGCGTTCGTGAACTGCAGTCCGGCCGCTTACGACAGAGGGCGGGTCGGTGAAGGGAAAGTCGAGGACGATGTCCTCGGTGTAATTGATGACCTGGGCATCGGCATCGCCGGCACTGACAGCAGCAAATACTTGCAGCACGAGATCGAAATTCCGCTGGCGGTGATCATCAAGTACAAGCTCGGTCATGGTTCCCCCCGGAACGTTGGATGTTCGTTCGAAGAACGAACAGATCAGTCGCGGATCTTGCCGGTGCGAGTGCGATCGGGCACAAGCCCAACAAGACGAGCACCCACCACACTGATGATGTCATCAGAGGGCGTGTTGTCGTTTTCAACAAGGTCAACAAGCGCACGATGCTCGTCGGGAGTGAGCGCAAGAAGTCGGCCCTGGTAGCGAGCAGCGCTGACACGCGTGAATACCCGAGGTGAACGCAACTTGTTGGCTACTGCGTCGAGCACGTCTTCGTCGGCATCGCCGGGCGCATCGTTGAGAAGGTCGAGAAGTTCCCAGATCTGTCGAGGTGTAAGTACAACACCGAGCAGTTCTTCTTCTTCGGTCGTCGTTGTCATGGAGTGTGACTCTCCGGAAAGGTTGAGGCGAATTGTCAGGACATGACGGAAACAGAACCGTCCGTCGATCAGGAAGCCCGGTCGTCCACCGATGGCCCCTTGAAGTGTCCGACATGTTTCTTAGTTCGCCCGGGACCCAGTTTGCACATCGGAGCGCGAAATCGGTCCGAAACCTTCGAACTTTGGGTTTCTGGGAACTTTGCTGTTCGTAGCGCTCGGTCTTGGAAATGGGCCAGAAATGCCCTTGCGGGCGAGGACTTCAGGCTGGTTCGGCAGATGCGGTGATGATGTGATCGAGCCACCACTGCGGCGCGTTGTCGATCAGGTGACCGATATGTGAATAGTCATGCCAGCGGCTGATCTTGCCGTCACGAACTTCCATCACGGTCACGAACGGATGGTCGATGACCTCGCCGGTATGGAACATCCAGCGTTCCATATGTTCCCAAATCACCATGTTGCCCTGGGCGACGATGTGTTTGGGGAAGTGGAAGTAGCCCTGCAGCGGTTCGATGCCGATCTTGAGGCGACGAACGATGGCGGCGCCCCCGACGGCCCCCACTGGGTCCATGCCGACGTCGGTGTAGTGGCAATCGTCAGTGAAGAAGGTGGCCATGGTCTCCCAGTCCCGCTCGAAATGGGCGTACCAGTAGTTCTCGACGACCTCTTTATTGCGGGCTTCGCTGCTGTCCATGACGACTCCTTCACGACTGTGTGTGCGGCAGCGTACGACACCGACGAAGATGGTGCCCATGCACGAGATCGAAATCAGCACCGACACCATTCGTCTCGGCCAGTTTCTGAAGTTGGCGAACCTTGTCGATTCGGGTTCCGACGCGAAGTTCTTGCTCGCCGAGGGCGAGATCACGGTGAACGGTGAGGTTGAGATTCGCCGTGGTCGTCAGTTGCGCGCTGGCGATGTTGTTGAATTTGAGGGCATCGCCGCCCGAGTTGTCGCTGAAAGATGAGCGGCTTACGCCTCTGGTCGCTTCAACACGTCAGCCAAGCCCGGAACCTCGATACCAAGAAGGCGAGCCGTGATTGCCGTGACCGGGTTGTAGAGAGCCATGGCGCCGATCGACGGGTCGCCTGATTCAGCGACGTACATCTCGGCCAACTTCACCATGACGAGAGCGAACTGGAATCCGGCAAGGATCTCGTAGAAGTCGACATGGTTTGCGGGACGACCCATGAGCTCTTCCCACAACGCAATGGTCTGCGCGCGATCAAGCATGCCGGGCAGCAAGGTCGCGCCCGCGCTTTCAATCGAGAACTGCTGCAAGAACACCCACCAACCAAGATCGCTTTCACTATTGCCGAGCGACACCATTTCCCAATCGAATACGCCAATGACTTCGGTGTTGTCTGCGCCGCCGTACATCTGGTTGCCCGGACGCGAATCGCCCCAACACAATTCAATGTGCTCGCCGTCTTCGGGCCAGTTCGCAACAAGCCAGTCCCATGCCGGATCAATGACGGGGTGTGCCTCGCCCTTCATCGCCCAGTTTTTGTAGTTCTGGAAATACCCGCGACGTTGTTCAGGGCCAAGTTTGCCGTGGTGCTTTTGATCAAGATGATCGAACCCTGCAGCCTTCCAATCGACGCGGCCGACACGCGTGAGCGCTTCAACGCCGTTGTGGGCCCAACGTGCTCGCTGTTCGTCGGTCATATCGACGACAAAACCAGATTCGGTATACGGCGGTGCATCACCAGGGACGACACCGTTCAGACGATCCATCATGAAGAACGGTCCACCGATGATGGAGGTGTCGCGTTCGGCCCAACGCGTGTTGGGAACAGGAACATTCGAATGTTCACCGAGCAGTTTCATCGAGAGGTACTGCTGCGTAACGAGATCAATCTCGGGAAACAACAAACTCATCACTGGCTGACTGCGCAAGACGAGTTCGGCATCGACCTTCTTGCCGTCTTCCACCCAGCTGGCGTCGAGCAGGAATGTCTCATTTGAGAAACCGCTTGATTGCGGGACAACGAGATTCGTAATGGTGACTTCAGTGGCCTCAGGCATCTGTCGAGCCATCCACTCGGTGAGTGCGCCTCGGATCTCGTCTGGATCGCGTTGACCTGCAACTGGCATTTTGTTCCCCCTGAATCTGAACAGACCACTGGTCTGCTGGTGCGGGGGCGATGTTAGGCCGTGGACCGGTAGCGTCGGCCACGGAAGTTAATGCTGGGGATCAAAGGGGAGCCATGGGAGTCGTTGAGGGAAGAGTCGCTCTGGTGAC
>CAMCTW010000008.1 GCA_945878645.1 Bifidobacterium breve | reverse complement strand
CGGCGCATGAGTCGATCGTTTTGAACTCCGCAACCGTCGTCGGTGAAGATTCGAACGCCGGCCGCCGCCAGTTCTGCCATTGGTGAAAGTGCGTCGCCTTCGCGTCCGAGAGTGATCGAGGCTGACGAACGCACGTCGCACAAGCCTGCTGCGAGTCCTGCATCGAGCACTTGGCGAACGACAGCAACCGAATCAATGGTCGGTTCGGTATTCGGCATCGCCACCACTGCGGTGTAGCCACCAAGCGCGGCAGCTCGACTTCCGCTTTCGATCGTTTCTGCTTCTTCTCGGCCCGGTTCACGCAAGTGCGTGTGGATGTCAACGAATCCGGGGGAAACGACACACCCAGTGACATCGAGTACCGGTGCCTTCGTAAGACCCAGTGCCTTGAGATCAAGATCGACACCGACTGCAGCAATCGTTCCGTCGGGAGCGATTGCGACGTCTGCAATTCGTTCGCCGGTCCGATCGACGACCCGCCCACCAGTGAGAATCCATCCTGCTGACTCGGACACAATTGCCTTTCGGTTCGTCGCGTTGTTGTTTGAGTTCTTAGACATCGGCTTCGCCTCCCCATGTGGTTCCGCTTCCGAGGAGAAGGAACAGAACCGCCATGCGCACCGCCACTCCGTTGCGGACCTGGTCGACGATGACGGTGTTGGGAAGATCGGCAACCGCAGCGTCGATTTCGACCCCTCGATTCATAGGACCGGGATGCATGATCAGGGCGTGGTCAGGGAGCAGTTCCGCACGTCGTTCGTTCAGCCCGTAGCGGGAGCTGTATTCGCGGATAGTCGGAATGAGTGCCTCGGTCATGCGTTCGCGCTGCATGCGGAGCATGTAACAAACATCGACCGTGGGTAGTACGGCGTCGATATCGGTGCTCACCTTGACTGGCCAACCTTCGAGGCTCGGTGGAAGCAGAGTTGGCGGTGCAACCAAAGTGACGTCGGCGCCAAGGGCAGTAAAGGCTGCGATGTTGCTGCGAGCGACTCGCGAATGACGGATGTCGCCGACGATGGCGATTCGCTTTCCGGTGATATCGCCTAACCGCTGGCGAATTGTGTAGCAATCGAGCAGCGCTTGCGTGGGATGTTCGTGCCATCCGTCGCCGGCGTTGATTACCGCACTTGTCGCCCATTGTGCGATTTGGCGAGGAACGCCCGCCGAAGCGTGCCGAACCACGATCGCGTCGACCCCCATGGCCTCGATGGTTTCGATCGTGTCGCGGAGTGACTCCCCCTTCTTCACCGAAGAAGTGTTCACACTGAAATTCATGGTGTCGGCGGAAAGCCGCCTTGCTGCGGTTTCAAAGCTGAGTCGGGTACGTGTGGAATCTTCGAAGAAGAGTGAGACCACCGTGCGGCCACGCAGCGCCGGGACTTTCGGGATCGTTCGTTCACTTACCTCGACGAATGAATCGGTGAGCGTCATGACCTCGGAGATGCCCGTTGCAATATCGGGACCAAGATCGGAAATTGTTAACAAACTGCGCAAGCGACCGTGGCGTGGGTTGGTGACTGGTCGATTCACTTGACCATCTCCCCGAGATCGACGCCGTCGGCTGTGACATCGACGGCTTCGTCGCGTCGTGTCGGAAGGTTCTTGCCGACATAGTCGGGTCTGATCGGCAGTTCTCGATGGCCCCTATCGACCATCACTGCCAGTTGCACGGCTCGTGCTCTTCCGTAGTCAGACAGAGCATCGAGCGCAGCTCGGATTGTGCGTCCGGTGAACAGGACGTCGTCGACCAGGATCACTGTGCGGCCGTCGAGGTCGCAGGGAATGTCGGTGACGGTCTCGGGCAACACCGGCCGAAGCCCAATGTCGTCTCGGTAGAACGCAACATCGAGACAACCGACTGGGACTTCCGTGCCGTCGATCAGTTCAAGGGCATCGCAGATTCGGGAGGCAAGCGGTACACCCCCGGTCTGCAAACCGATGACAACGAGGTTATCGAGACCCTGGTTTCGCTCGATGATTTCGTGGGCCATGCGTTTGGTGGCCCGCTTCATGTCATCTGCAGTCATGACCCGGGTGCGGGCAACAAAAACGCCCCCATATGGGGGCGTAAGGCGTCGTTCGCGTTCAGCCACGTTCGTGGTCCTTCCTGTCCGTCCGGGCCTCACGGGACCCGCTTAACGATCAGAAGGAGATTGTATCGCGTCTTAGCGAACCGCGCCTGCTACCGCTGAGAGCACGCCATTTACATAGCGACTGCTGTCATCGGTGCTGTAGGACTTCGCCAATTCCACCGCTTCGGAGATCACCACTGCGGTCGGAACATCGGGCCGGTGGATGAGTTCGTAGGTAGCCAACCGAAGGATGGCTCGATCGAGTGCCGGCATGCGATCGACATCCCAGTTGCGGGCGTGGGTCGCGATGATCGCATCGAGTTCTGCCTGATTCGCTCCGACTCCGACGACAAGTTCGGTAGCGAATTCATCGGGACCAACGGGCAACGCGGCCAAGACGTCGGCAATCGCGTTGCCCTTCATCTCGGTTTCGTAGAGGAGGTGGAAAGCGCGCTCGCGAGCGTCGTGTCGATTGGTTGCGTTTCCGAAGTCCTCGCTCACGCCCGGGTCAGATATTCGCCGGTGCGGGTGTCAACCTTGACGCGATCATTTGGGTCAACAAAAAGAGGAACTTGGATGACAAGCCCGGTTTCAAGGGTGGCGGGTTTACGAGCACCTGAAACACGATCGCCCTGGATGCCGGGCTCGGTTTCAGCAATGTTCAATTCGACCGCAGCTGGCAATTCGATGCCCACGATCTCGTCGCCGTACATCTTGAGAACAGCCTCACCATTTTCCACGAGATAGTTAGAGGCATCACCAAGTGAAGATGGGCCGACATTGAGTTGATCAAAGGTCGTGTTGTCCATGAAGACATAGTCATCGCCTGAGCGGTAGAGAAATTGCATCTCTCGCTTGTCGATCATGGCTCGCTCAACTTTTTCACCGGCACGGAAGGTGCGCTCGACGACGGCGCCATTACGAGCGTTCTTGAGGGTTGTGCGAACAAACGCGCCACCCTTGCCCGGCTTCACATGCTGGAACTCAACAATTTCGAACAGCACGCCTTCGATATCGAGGGCCATACCGTTCTTGATGTCGTTCGTGGTGATCGTGGGCATCGGGGCCTTCCTGGTCCGGAACCGTGACGCAGGTCAGGGCTTCGGTGACTTCGTTGTGTGAGTGAGGGGTCGACACCCATCGGGGGTGACGACGACGCTGTCTTCCATTCGGACCCCGCCGTACGCCGGGAGGTAAACACCCGGTTCGACGGTGACGACTTCGCCGGGAGAAAGCGTATCAGCGCTGGTCGCGGCCACTCTCGGAGCCTCATGGATGTCCAGACCAACCCCGTGGCCGGTGCCATGGGTGAAGGAATCAAGCCAACCGGCTTCGGCGATGACCGAACGAGCGGCCGCATCAATCTCCGATGCCGGCACGCCTGGTCCTACTGCTGCGACACCTGCTTCGTTCGAAGCCGTAACAACCTCAAGCATCCGCAGACAGGTGGGATCGACCTCGCCAATTGCGACAGTTCTAGTCATGTCAGAGCAATAGCCATCGACAATGCAGCCAAAGTCGATCACGACAAGGTCGCCGTCTTGGATACGACGATCGGTAGGCCGCGCATGGGGCTTGGCCCCGTTCGGACCAGACGCAACGATGGTCTCAAAACTTGTTCCCGAAGCTCCGAGTTGGCGCATTGCCGAATCGAGGGCAAGAGCGAACTCCGACTCGGTGAGGCCGTCGAGTAACGAGGATCGACGCTCAGCAAGTGCGGTGTCGGCAATAGCAGCAGCAAGTTCCATACGGGCGAGTTCTGCAGTGTCTTTCGAACGACGAAGTGTTTCTATGACTCCGGTTGTGGCAATGATCTGCTGAGCACTGAACCAGTCGTCGGCGTAGCGACTTTGTGTTGACCACGAGATGTGGTCGGCTTCGAGGCCGATTCGCGATGCTCCACCCGTAACCGATGCGACGACATCGCGTTGAGCGGTCGAGGTGATCTCGAGACGCGACGGCGCACCTGACGCTGAAAGTTGATCGGCGGCCTGTTCTGTATAGCGACCGTCAGTAACCAGCACCATGTCTTCGGTAGTTATGACCACCATGCCGGCAGTACCGGTAAAACCCGTCAGATAGCGGATATTGCTTCTTGCTGTGACCAACAACGCATCAAGCTCAGCGTTCACCAATGCTGCGCGCAACCGATCGACGCGATCGGCCACCAGTAACGGCGGCAGCTCAGCGAAGCGTTGAGCAATCGAAACCGTTGAAGATGCGGAAGCCACGTCGCTCACTTCAACAGCGTTGCCACTGCGTCGACAGCGAGGCGGTATCCGTCGCCACCGAATCCGGCGATGGTCCCCGTGGCCACCGGGGCAACCACCGAGGTCTTACGCCATTCCTCGCGAGCCGCTGGGTTAGAAAGGTGCAGCTCAATGATCGGACCATCGAACGCTGCAAGCGCATCGTGCAGCGACCAGGCGTAATGCGTGAATGCCCCGGGATTGAAGATGATGGCCGCACACCGGCGACGCGCAGCGTGAATTGCCTCGACGAGTTCTGACTCGGCGTTCGACTGCAAATGTTCGATGACGAGCCCTTGGCCTTCCGCTGCCGCAGTTGCCGTGGCTACGTGATCAGCGAGGGTCGAGGTGCCGTAGATCTCAGGCTCACGATCGCCGAGCAGATTGAGATTCACGCCAGAAAGCAAGAGAACAATGGGAGCGTTCGACATCAGCGGTCTCCTTCGGAACGGATGGCATCAAGTGAGTCTTCGATAAGTGACAATTCGACTCCGGTGACAGATTCAACCCCAGTGGGGCCGTCGAGAACGAACGTAATTCCATCGAGCGCTTTTTTGTCCCGACCCATTAGGGCGAGGAGTTCAGCATTTTTCAGACCAGATGGAAGCGTCATCGGCAGGTCGTAGGCTCCCACGACACGGCGGTGTTCGGCAACTCGCTCCACATCGATTCGGCCCAAACGATGCCCGAGCTCTGCAGCAAAGATGAGACCGATCGCTACTGCTTCTCCGTGGCGAAGATCGTGGTCGCCCGCGATCTCAATTGCGTGAGCCAACGTGTGCCCGTAATTCAGTGTGGCGCGAGCACCACCTTCGCGTTCATCGCTAGCAACAACTGCTGCTTTGATCGCAACACAAGCGGCGACCTGTTCGTCGATTGGCAACGCGTCGAGGCCTTCGCCGCCGAGAAAGTGATACTTGGCGATTTCACCGAGACCGCATCGGTATTCGCGCGGCGACAATGTTGTGAGCAGACCGGTGTCGCACACAACGCCAGAAGGCTGCCAATAAGCGCCAACCAGGTTCTTCCCTTCGGGGATATTCACACCCGTCTTACCGCCTATTGCTGCATCGACTTGCCCTACCAACGTGGTGGAGACATGCACAACAGGAACGCCGCGGTGATAGGAGGCAGCGGCATAACCAGCGGTATCGGTAACGATTCCTCCGCCGACCGCGACCACGCAGTCGGCACGAGTGAGACCCCACTGAGCGAACTGTCGGCAAAGCGACTCAACCGTGGACATTGACTTCGACTGTTCGCCATCACCCATCGTGAAAACCTTGTGTTCACGCCCTGGGTCGACTTCGATACCGAGACCTTCTTGAGTAACAATCGCCACGCGCTTCGCTCGCTGCGGAATCAGACGAGAGAGTTCTGACCGAACGCCGTCGCCAACAAGAACCTCGTAGGAGCGATCTGCGAGCTGAACAGGGACCACGATCATTGAGCATCAACCTCGTTCACCGAGCGAACGATGGAGCTGACCACATCAGAAATTGGAGCAGTGCAGTCGACGGTGACGTCGGCTACTTCGCTGTAGAGCGATTCCCGGTCAGATTCCATTTGCGTCAATGTTGCCCGGGGGTCGTTGGCAAGTGCGGGACGGTGCGTTCCGCGAGAGGTCCGACCCACAAGAACGTCGACAGGAGCGCGCATCCAGACAACGGTGCCCGATTCACGCAGCGCAGATCTGGTCGCTTCACTCAGCACTGAACCACCGGCGGCAGCGATCACTGTGGGAATTGGTGACCTAAGGAGATCAGCCATAACCCCGGCCTCGATCCCCCGAAACGCCGGTTCGCCGTCGGTGGCGAAGATCTCGGTGACCGCGCGCCCCGTGCGAGCCACAACTTCATCGTCAGAATCAACGAATGGGCGCGACAGTTCCTTGGCAACCCGACGCCCCACAGTTGACTTGCCCACCCCCATCATCCCGATCAGCACAATGTGTGCCGAACTGGATCCGGCGCTGTTCACGCCTTGGGCGCATCGGCGCCGTCGGCGAACGCCTGTCCGGCGTCCCAGTTGAGCGGCTTTGCGTCGGGATCGAGCGCGCCCGTGGTATCGATCCGTGACGTTTGCTCGCGAACCTGGGCAATGAACGTGTCGTGGTTACGAACGAATTCTTCTAACGAGTCGCCACCAAATTTGCGAAGCGCCTCGCTGGCAATAACAAGAGCTGCCATGGCTTCAGCGACAACACCCATGGCCGGAACCGCAGTGACATCGGTGCGTTCGCGAAATGAGACGCCGGCCTCTTTGGTTGCGGTATCGACAGTGGCGAGGACGGGGCGATTCAGGGTCGCAAGCGGTTTCATCGCCACATGAGCGATAAGTACTTCTCCAGTCGACATCCCGCCTTCGATGCCTCCGGCATTCGCACTTGTTCGCCGATACGTCGACGCAACTTCGTCCCACACGATGGGGTCGTGCGCTTCAGACCCTGGGCGAGCAGCGACATCGAATCCGTCGCCGATCTCGACGCCTTTGACAGCTTGAATCGAAAGCAGAGCTTGGGCCAACAATCCGTCGAGGCGACGATCCCAGTGCACGTGACTGCCGAGCCCGATCGGAACCCCGTGGGCTACCACTTCAACAACACCGCCGAGCGAATCGCCGGCCTTCTGCGCGGCCTTGATCGCCGCGACCATTTCCGCTTCGCCAACGGCATCGAGACAACGCACTTCAGAATCGTCGACTGGGCCAAACCCGCCGGGCTCTGGGCGGGCGGAAACGGAAGCACGAATTGGACCCAGTGCGATTACATGCGAACCGACCTCGGTTCCGAGATGCGAGAGCAATGCTTTCGCTACGGCACCAGCAGCGACACGCGCCGCTGTTTCGCGAGCCGATGCTCGCTCGAGCACATTGCGAGCATCGTCGAAGCCGTATTTCTGCATACCAGTGAGGTCAGCATGACCCGGACGGGGTGTCGTCAGTTTCTGAGAGGTCTGGCCAGGATGAGGAGACATCTCCTCGGTCCATTTCTTTTCCCATTCGCTGTTGCCAATTTCGATCGCGACTGGGGAACCGAGGGTAAGTCCGTGACGGACACCGGCGAGGATGGTGACTTCGTCGGCTTCGAACTTCATGCGAGGCCCACGACCGAAGCCAAGTCGGCGTCGGGCCAGCTCATTTCCTATTTGGTCGACGGTGATGGGCAAACCAGCAGGAAGGCCTTCGAGGATGACAACGAGGGCCTTGCCATGGGATTCACCGGCGGTCAGATAACGCAGCACCGGTTCAATCTACCGGCCTGTTCCACCCCTTTCGAAGCCAGTTTCGCTATTGGCCTGAGTCAGCCCACAAACGCTCGGCTCAAAAGGACCGTGAAGAGGGCCCCAATCGCCAAGAACGGACCGAACGGGAAGGCCTGACTGCGACCCCGAAGAACCATAAGTGCAACTCCGCCGACCGTACCGAAGGCAAACCCGATGAGGAAAAGCCAGAGAACAACGATCACCGCATCACCGAATGAATGCGCCTGCCATCCCACCATCAGACCGAGTAGCGCGACGAACTTCACGTCTCCAAAACCCATTCCACTGGGTGAGATCAAGTGAACGATCAGGAGAACACCAAACGCCAGAAGCGCAGCAACATACGCATACCGCATTCGATCGGCGGAGTTGTCAACGATTGAAATACTCGCGATGAGCACCACACCAGTCGCTAGTGAGGGCAGGACGACAACATCGGGAAGGCGATATTCGGTGAGATCGATAACACTAGCTAACAACACGGCGGCGAAACCAGCGAGGTAGGCCAAGAGTTCAGCCCACGATGCGTCGGTGAATCTCCAACTCAAAAGTAGAAAAACCACCATCGTTATGATTCCGATGGCAAGCGTGCGCGCTGAAACGCGAGGGCTCACCGAAGGCTGAAATAACGGACGTTCAGTGACGAACTTTTCGGCGATGTTGGAAACCAAAGCACCACACGGAACCGCCAACACGATGCACACGAGGAGGCGGACCGTGTTCATTGTCGAAACTCAGCCGAGTTGGTCGGCCACAGAGGCCAGCATCACATCGATCGGGGCATCGACTCCGGTCCACAATTCAAACTGCACTGCTGCTTGATGGGCCAACATTGCGACCCCATTGGCAGCAGAAACACCTCGTTCTCGGGCAATCGCCAGCAGCGGTGTTTCAAGGGGCTTATAAACAATGTCAATGAGCACTTGGCCGTCGTGCAGCACTGACGCGTCGAACGGAACGTCGTTTGCCGTGGGCTCACCCATCCCTATAGAGGTTGCATTCACAATGAGGGCTGCATCGACGAGATCTGATTGTGCGCCTTTGAGGGCCACGACTTCTCCCCGGTCACCAGCAAGAGCAGCAGTTCTCTCAGCGCGGCCAAGCGTTCTGTTCACGACAACAATTTCTGATGCCCCTGCATCGGCAAGTGCAAGGACGATTGAGCGGGCCGCTCCGCCCGCGCCGAAAACAACACAGCGCTTGTTCGCTGGTTCGAATGCGAAACCATGACGCAATGATCGGATGAATCCATCACCGTCAGTGTTGTGGCCGGTGAGGACTCCCCCGTCATTGACGATGCAGTTCACTGCTCCCAAACGCTCAGCTGTCGGAGAGAGGCGATCACAACAAGCAGCCGCACTTTCCTTATGGGGCATGGTGATTGAAAGTCCGGCGATTCCGAGCGCGCGCACGCCAGCCAACGCATCGGGAAGTTGCATCGCTGCGACCTCTAACGCCACATAGGACCAGTCGATCCCCGTTGCTTCGAACGCTGCATTCATCAACGTCGGAGAAAGCGAATGGCGGACTGGGTCCCCGATCACTGCCGCAATTCGAGTCTGCCCAGTGGGGCTCATCAGAAAACGCCTCGGGCTTTGGCGTCGGCGACCGCTTTGTTGAAATCGGCCAGGTTATTTGTGAAGTAATGCAGGCCGTCTTTATTGGTGAGCACGTAGAACAGCCAATCACCTGGAGCAGGATTCAGCGCAGCGTTTATTGATTTCTGTCCCGGCGAATTGATCGGGGCTGGCGGTAGGCCCCTTTTCAAGCGCGTGTTGTAGGGCGAATCAGTCTTGAGGTCGGATTCAGTAAGCGTCGCCTTGCGCTTCTGAATCGCATAGAGCACTGACGCATCAATACCCAAGCTCTCACCCCGTGCAAGTCGGTTATAAATCACACGCGCGATCTTGGCGCGGTCAGCATCGATCTTTGCTTCAGATTCCACGAGCGACGCAACAATCAACGCTTCATACGGCGAGATCGCTTTGGTGCCCGCTACCCCCCTGAGCTTCGTCGTCGCGTTCGGCAGCCCTTCGCTCTGAGACACGCGATCAAACGAAACCACCATCTGATCAACCAGCTTTTGTGCATTACCAACATCTTGTTGCGCTATTTCATAGGTAGCTGGATACAGAAATCCTTCGAGATTCGCCGAACCCGTCGGCTGAAGTGAAGGATGTGTATTCGCTAACGCGGCATCGAGCGCGGCTGGGTCCATCGTTGGAAACTTCTCGAGGGCGAGTTTCTTAAATTCCGAAACCCACAGACCTTCACGAACGAGAAAAACAACGGTCTTCGGCGGCGCTGGACCCGCCTTCAGAATGTCGACAACATCACCCATGGAACTGTTGACACGTAAACCTTCGTAGTCACCGGCCTGGAATGGATCTCCGCCTTTCCATTTCACGTACCACTCGAATACCGAAGCACTCGAAACCACCTTCTTTTCCGCCAACGCAGTTGCAATTTGCGATGTCGTCGCGCCCTTGGGGACCGTGAACGCGACGTCCTCGCCCGGACTTCCAGGAGTTATCTTGCCCTGCACCCAAAAGCCCGTTGCACCGATAAGCAGTGCAATAACAAGGAGAGGCACACCAATCAACAGTGCCCATCGACCGCCACGGCCTCCGCCGCCGCGAACTGAGACATAGTCACCGCCATCTCCGTCGTCACCGTCATCTGACATCGGGGCGTCGCTGATCGGTTCCGCATCGACCTCAGGCGAGCGGGATGGCACCGGCCGTGTAGGCGGTGGCGGCAATAACGGCGGAGGTGGCGACGCTGCCTCGAGCCCGAAGAGTTCGAACGGATCTGGTTGTTCGGGCACGTGTGGCTCTGTGGTTCTCGATCAGGAATCGGATTGGTTGGCGAGGCCATCGAGCCACGCTTGAAGCATCACCGCAGCAGCGACCTGGTCGACCATCTGGCGCTGGGAACGTCCTGGCACCGCACCCTCCTGCAGCAGGCGGGTGGCCGTCACCGTGGTGAGTCGCTCATCGTAGGGAACCACCGGGATCGATGTCGCCGCGACCAGTTCGGCGATCTCCGAACGCACCAAAACTGCCGCTGGACCTTCGCTCCCATCAAGGGAAAGCGGGAGTCCGACCACAAGCGTGTCGACCTCCCATTCCGCCGCGATAGCAAGCAGATTGTGGTGATCGATGGCGTGGTTCGCCGAGCGCTGAACTGTTTCTATTGGCGAGGCCACCGAACCTGAAGACAGAGCCACACCGATTCGGCGCTCGCCAAGATCGATTCCGAGTGCTCGCACTAGGAACGGACCGCCGCCCGAACAAGATCGAGGGCTTCGTCGAGTGCTTCAGGATCTTTGCCGCCGGCAACTGCGAGGTCGGCGCTCTTACCGCCGCCGCCCTTCACTTTCTTCGCCGCATCGGCAATGAGTTCTGAAGCATTGAGACCAGAATCGGCTGCAACTGCAGCAACGATCGTGACGCCGCCACCTTCGGGTGCAGTCCCGAGCACAACAGCCTTAATGCCGGCACGATCGCGAATGGCAACGGCAAGATCGCGAACGCCGTCACGGTCGAGCCCGTCGACACGCTCGATAACGATGCCATCGATAGCGAGATCGGCGAGTTCACCAGATCGTCCGGCAGCCGCCTGACGCTCAAGATCACGAATGCGCGTTCGAAGTTCTTTCACTTCAGCAACGCGACGCTCAACTGCGTCGACGAGTTCGTCGGTGGCAACGCCCATGGCATCGGCAGCGGCTTTGATTCGACGCTCGTCTTCGCGCAGGCGTTCAATGGGGCCAGTACCCGAAACTGCTTCGATCCGGCGAATGTTCGAACCAATAGAAGCCTCGCTAATGATCTTCACCGGACCAATATCGCCAAGCGCCTCCACGTGAGTACCGCCGCACAATTCCGTTGAGTGCGGACCAGCCTCAAGCACCTTCACAACATCGCCGTATTTGTCGCCAAAGAACGCGATCGCACCGCTCGCTTCGGCTTTGTCTTTCGTAGTTTCATAATGCCGAGCAGGAGAGTTTTCCAAGATGTCGGCAGCGACGAGATCTTCGATCGCAATGATTTCGTCCTCGCTCAGAGCGTCGTAATGGGAGAAGTCGAAACGAAGTCGATCGGGACCCACAAGCGAACCCTGCTGCTTCACATGGTCGCCGAGGGTTTCGCGCAACGCCCAATGAAGAAGATGAGTTGCGGTGTGATTGCGCTTGATCGCATCGCGGCGTTCGCCGTCAATGACTGCATTGACGCTTTGACCGACTTCGATGTCGCCTTCGAGAACCTCGAAACGATGTCGAACAACCCCAGGAGCGCCGTAGACCGTTTCGACAATGCGGGCCCGACCCGTAGGAGAAGTAATGACGCCGATGTCGCCAACCTGACCGCCTGATTCGGCGTAGAACGGCGTCTGATTAAGAACAATCGAATCTTCCGTAACAGCAAGGACTGTTGCATCGACGGCATAGGAATCGTCGCCAAGAAACAAGGTTGACCCGTGTTCCGCCGAGATGGCAGCGAAGACTTCAACTCCGCCATCACCGCCGCCTTTTCGAGCGTCCTTTGCTCGCCGACGTTGTTCGGCCATTTCGGAAGCGAAGCCGTCCTCGTCGACATCGTGGCCGCGTTCGAGCGCGATTTCGCGAGTGAGTTCGAGCGGGAAACCATGCGTATCGTGCAGAAGGAATGCGACAGAGCCGCCGATAGTTGCGCCAGGACCGAGACGATCGAGTTCTGTGTCGAGCAGCGCCGTGCCTGATTTGAGCGTTGCCCGGAATCGTTCTTCTTCTCGCGCCACAACTGTGCGAACGAAATCTTGCTGCTTCACGAGATCGGGATAGGCCTCGCCCATAACTTCAACAGTGGTATCGACGAGCGTCGGCGTGACGAGATCGGCAACGTCAAGCAAGTATGCCTCGCGTACCGCTCGACGAATGATCCGGCGCAGCACATAGCCGCGACCTTCGTTGGAGGGAAACACGCCGTCGCTCACGAGGAAACTCATGGTGCGTGCGTGCTCAGCAAGAATTCGAAGCGAAATATCGGAACGCTCCCCTGCACCGAGGCGCGTATTGGTAACACGCTGTGCAGTTTCCACGAGCGGGGCGAGAACATCAGTTTCAAAAACAGAATCGACACCCTGGAGCACACCGAGGATTCGTTCAAGACCTGCGCCGGTGTCGATGTTCTTCTTTGGCAACTCGGTGTCGTGACCATCGGTATCGCGAGCGAACTGCATAAACACGAGATTCCAGATTTCAAGGAACCGTTCGTCGCTACCGGAAGCGGGCCCCCCATCGGGGCCATAGGCCGCACCCTTATCGACGTAAATCTCTGAGCAGGGACCACACGGTCCGGGAGGACCGCCGGGAGGGCCCCACCAGTTGTCGGCATCGAGGAATTGAATGCGGTCGGGATGCACGCCGACCTCGTCGCGCCAAATATCGGCAGCTTCCTGGTCAGTCAGATGGCAGGTGACCCAAAGAAGTTCGGGATCGATCCCAAACAGGTTGGTGACCATGTCCCAGGCCATCGGGATGGCCTCATGCTTGAAATAGTCACCGAAGGAGAAGTTGCCGAGCATTTCGAAAAACGAAAGGTGTCGGGCGTCGCGGCCGACTTCTTCAAGATCGGAATCCTTACCGCCGGCGCGCACGCACTTTTGCACCGTCGTTGCCCGATTGAACGGTGGCTGTTGCTCGCCGAGGAAGTACGGCTTGAACGGGACCATGCCGGCAACGGTGAAGAGCAGATCAGGATCGTGAGGGATAAGGCTCGCCGAGGGAACAATCGTGTGGCCTCGGGCCTCGAAGAACGAGGTGAATGCTCGGCGCAACTCGTTCGCGGTCATCGGGTTCATGATGGGCTCAGCCTAATGACTGACCACTGCATCGACCGATTCAGGCTCGTTCCTCTGGTGCAGATGGATCGCCCCGCTCCCACGGAGCTGCACCGGGATCGTCGTACTCAACAGGTCCGATGATTCGAAAGCCTTCACCATCGACAATGAATCTCGGTTCCGCCGGACCAGGCGGTAATGGGTTGACCGTTCCGGAGTCGACGATGGGCCGGCCTGCTTTTCGGGCGCGCTGCCGATTCGAGAGGACCAGCTCGATCACGACGCCGATGATGAGACCCGCCACAACCACAAGAACGACGATTGCCACCCGCAAATGCTAGCCAATAAAAACGAACAGAGTTTATTTCTCTTATTCCAGCTGAATATTCCCGGCCGTCAGACTGCCAACGAGAGCGTATGACCTGTTCAGAGACCGGCGCGCTCGAGTTGTTTACGAAGCAATGCTTCGGCCTGCTTACGGGTCTGCTTTGTGGCCTCAGCGTTGGTGCGCAACTCGCCCACCAAAGAAATCCCGCGGTCAACCGCCACACGCACCCCAGAATCGGCCAATTCCGCGGCGCGAACTGCGGCATCGCTCACGTTCTCAGGCAAATGACGCCGGGCCAGGTCACGGGCCCGCAGGTATCCGACCACGGTTCCGGTGACCCCAACTGCCGTTCCGACAGTGAACCAGGTGACGCGTTTGAACATCAGCTGGCCCGTCGGTCGCGTCGTGATGTGACGTTGCGCGCGTTACGTGAGCGGCGCGATGTGCCACGTGTTCCGTCGTTGAGCGCCAACGGCTCGACAGCAGCGAGTTGCGCTTCGTTGCGCGCCAGGCGACGAGCATTTCGATCAGTAGCAACGGAAACCGATGCCAACTTCACAAGAGGATTGCGCATTACCAACCATGCGAGACGTGACGTTGCCTCGACGCGGGCGCCCACAGTTTCGGCAGTGTCGAGCAATGAGTCGACGCGTTCGATCTCACCATTCGCAAGAGCAACGGTGGCGCGAAGTTCCGCGACTGCCGACAACGTTTCAGCACGCAGATCTTCCACGGTCACCCGAAGCGAACGAAGGGTAGTGATAAGCGACTGCACCGCCATGGCGACGACGACAAGACCGACGATTGCAACCACAATCAGCACGACAGAAACGGTGCTCATGACAGAGGCTCCTGGGGGTGCTGGTTGTCTTCGTCCATGCGGTCTCGGACCTCGGCTTCGGCGCCATGGGGGGATGGCTCGTAATAGACCCGACCCTCGAGTTCGGCCGGCCGGTACTGCTGGTCGACCCAGCCCTCGGGCTTCTCATGAGGGTACTCGTAGCCCTGTCCGTGACCGAGGCTTTTGGCCCCCTTGTAGTGACCGTCCCGGAGGTGGATTGGCACCTCTCCCCCGGCCTGATCGCGCACATCCGATTGCGCCCGGCCCAGGGCGACGGTGACCCGATTTGACTTAGGGGCGGTGGCGAGATGCACCACCGCGTGGGCCAGATTGAGCTGCGCTTCGGGCAGACCGACGAATTCCACTGCCCGAGCAGCTGCATCGGCCACCACGAGCGAGTTCGAATCGGCCATACCGATGTCCTCGCTGGCCAGGATCACGAGACGGCGAGCAATGAAGCGAGCGTCTTCCCCCGCTTCGAGCATTCGGGCCAGCCAATAGAGCCCGGCGTCGGGGTCGGAGCCCCGGATGGACTTTATGAACGCCGAGATGACGTCGTAGTGATCGTCTCGCCCGTACCGCAGAGCTTTCGTCCCGAGCGCCGCTTCCACATCGGCCGCAGTGACCCGGAGTAACTCGTCGACGATTGCACCGGAATTGTCGCGGGCAGCATCGGGGTGCTCGTGGGCAAGCGCAACCGCAACTTCGAGACTGGTGAGTACATGTCGGCCATCGCCATTGGAGCGGTCAACCAGCAACTGACGCGCATCGTCGTCGATAGTGGCGCCCTCGGCCGCCAACCCTCGATCGACGAGTTGCCCACACGCTTCAGCCGAAAGGAGGTCGAGCCGGAATAACGTCGAACGACTCAGCAACGGCGGGTTCACTTCAAAGAACGGGTTCTCGGTAGTTGCGCCGATAAGAACGAGCAGGCCGCTTTCGACCGATGGCAACAACGCGTCTTGCTGTGACTTATTGAATCGGTGGACCTCGTCGAGGAACAGAATCGTTCCTTGACCACGCATCGCAAGACGCTCTTGCGCACCAGCGGCGATTTCACGCACGTCTTTCACCGAAGCGCTTACTGCAGATAGTTGCTCGAAGGCCTTCGATGTGGTGCGGGCGATGAGTTGCGAAATGGTGGTTTTGCCCGTGCCTGGAGGACCCCAAAGAATGACCGAAGAAAGACGGTCGGCTTCGATGAGCGCCCGCAACGGTTTGCCGGGGCCGAGAAGATGTTCTTGACCAACAACCTCGTCAAGATTTTTAGGGCGAAGCCGAGCAGCAAGCGGGGCCTGACGCGCCAGCCGATCTTCGGCGGCTGCAGCGAACAGATCCTCGGTCATAGTCCGAGGCTACCGGTCGCCTGTGTCGGAGCTCCGGAGGGTCAGTCGTTCTTCTTCGTGGGAAGAAGACGTAATCCGAGTTCGTCGAGCTGAGCGGTATCGATGGGCGTAGGAGCGTGCGTAAGCGGATCGGTTCCTGACTGTGTCTTCGGGAACGCGATGACTTCACGAATGTTCTCTTCACCGGCAAGAAGGGCAACAAGGCGATCGATACCGAACGCAAAACCAGCATGAGGCGGTGCGCCGAATCGGAAGGCATCAAGCAAGAAGCCGAATTTGCTCTGCTGCTCCTCAGCACCAATACCGAGGAGCTCGAACATGCGGCTTTGGATGTCGCTGCGATGAATTCGCACACTGCCCGAACCAAGTTCCCAGCCATTGAGCACAAGGTCATAGGCCTGCGAGCGAACCTTCAACAGATCTTGCGGGTCGCCAGTGTCGAGCAACGCGACGTCTTCGGCATGCGGCATGGTGAATGGGTGATGCGCAGGAACGGGGTTGCCGGCATCGTCGAGAGATTCGAACAGTGGGAAGTCGACAACCCAAAGGAACTGCAAGCCACCTTCGGTAACGGGCGGGCGACCAAGTTCAAGACGAAGAAGGCCGAGTACATGGCAAACCTTGGGGCGGTCGGCAGCGACGAGAAGAAGGAGATCGCCAGTCTTTGCTCCGGAGGTTGCAACCAGCCCGGCAAGTTCCTCGGCGGAAAGAAACTTGGCAACCGGCGAATCGAGTTCGCCGCCATCCTTCACACGCATCCAGACAAGGCCCTTGGCACCCCAGCGCTTGGCTTTGTCGGTGAGTTCGTCAAGTTTGGAGCGAGTGAATTCGGCTCCCCCGTCGACGACAATGCCTTTCACACAATCGGCCTTGAATGCGTTGAACTCGGTAGCGGCAAAGTTCGGTGTGAGTTCGATGAGTTCCATACCGAAGCGGATATCGGGCTTATCGGAACCAAAACGTTCCTGCGCCTCTTGCCAGGTCATGCGGGGAACATCGCCCATCTTCTGACCAGTGGCTTCTTCGACCGCAGCGGAAACGGCGACGGAAATGAACGCGAGAACTTCTTCTTGCGAAACGAAACTGGCTTCGGCGTCGAGCTGCATGAACTCGAACTGACGATCGGCACGAAGGTCTTCGTCGCGAAGACAGCGAGCGATTTGGTAATAACGATCGATACCGCCAACCATGCACAGCTGCTTGAACAACTGTGGGCTCTGCGGCAGCGCATAGAACGAACCCGGGGACAGGCGGCTCGGTACGACGAAATCTCGTGCTCCTTCAGGCGTGGACGCAATCAGCATCGGAGTTTCGATTTCGACGAAACCCTGATTGTCCATTGCTCGTCGCAGCGAGGCATTGACCTTGGCGCGGATACGAAGATTGCGCTGCATGCGCTCGGTGCGCAGATCGACATACCGGTGTGCAAGGCGAACCATTTCGTCGACCTCAACACGATCGTTGAGCTGGAACGGCGGCGGCTCAGAGACATTCAGAATTTCGACGCTGCAATCGCCAATTTCGATCTCGCCAGTAGGCATGTTCGCGTTGGTCGTGCCATCGGGGCGCTGGCGAACTGTGCCAGTAATACGAACCACGTATTCAGAACGAAGATCGGCGGCGCCATCAACCACGCATTGCACGAGTCCGGTGTGATCACGAAGATCGATAAAGGCCAGATGCTCGCCGTGCTCACGGCGGCGGGCGACCCACCCACACATCGCAACCTCACGACCAATG
This sequence comes from Bifidobacterium breve, assembly GCA_945878645.1. Taxonomy (GTDB): domain Bacteria; phylum Actinomycetota; class Acidimicrobiia; order Acidimicrobiales; family Acidimicrobilacustridaceae; genus Acidimicrobilacustris. Next base: position 16,634 of record CAMCTW010000008.1, on the reverse strand, counting down.
TCGGAGGCTCGCAGCGTCCCGCAATGGTCAGTGCGCATGGAAACGGGATCGGTCACAGAAGGTCCTTCGGGTTCAGGAGAGTCGAGCAGCGAGAACAGCGGCAGCGGCCGAGCGAGCGACAGCTTCTTGTCCGGTATCGCCGCGCAGATCACGGATCGTTACGGTGCCGGCCGCTGCTTCGTCCTCACCAATGATGCAGACGAACGCAGCACCGGACTTATCAGCAGATTTCATTTGAGATTTCATGGAACGACCATCGAATGCTCGCTCGGCGCTAATGCCCGAGCGACGAAGTTCGATCGTGAAGTCGCGAGCAGAGGTTCCACCCGTCGTGTCGACAACAAACACATCGGTAGTACTGGTCGGAACGGGGAAGACGCCCTCGGCATCGCAGGTGAGCAGGACGCGTTCGATGCCGGATCCGAAACCAATGCCGGGCGTGGATGGTCCGCCCAATGCCTCGATGAGTCCGTCGTAGCGTCCGCCGCCACCAATGGTGGACTGAGCGGCATCGAGCGCTTCGCCGACAAACTCAAATGTGGTGTGCGTGTAGTAATCGAGACCGCGTACCAAACGAGGTTCAACGGTGAATTCGATGCCGAGAGCAGTCAGACCTGACTTCACTCGTTCGAACCGTTCAGCGGCTTCGGGCGACAGTTGATCGGTGATACGTGGAGCGTCGGCTATTGCCGCAATTGTGACAGGTCGCTTCGAATCGAGCACCCGCATCGGGTGGTCGACGACTTTCTCAGCGTCCTTCGGGTCAAGCGTGTCGAGGCGCTCATTCAGCCACGCACGCACGTCTTCGATGTAGAGACGGCGATCGTCGGCTGTTCCCATTGAGTTAATAAGTAGCGTGACCTGCTTCAGCCCAAGCGAGGCATAGAAGTCGTGAAGCATGGCAATAACTTCAACATCGAGATCGGGATCATCAGAGCCGATTGCTTCAGCGCCAAGCTGGTGATGTTGACGAAAACGTCCGGCCTGCGGACGCTCGTAGCGAAATGATGGCGCCGCGTACCAGACCTTCCACGGCTTTGATTCGCCCTGAGCATGTTGGATCCAGGCGCGAGCAATTGATGCAGTGCCCTCAGGGCGCAGCGCAATGTGGCGTTCGCCCTTGTCGCGAAAGTCGTACATCTCTTTACGGACCAGGTCAGTGCCTTCGCCCACACGAGAGAACACGCCAATCTCTTCGAACATCGGACTCTGTACGAGCCCGTATCCGGCCCGAGCAACGTGGGCAGAGAATGTTGAAATCAGGGCTTGCCAGCGCTCGGATTCGGGCGGCAGGACGTCACGGGTCCCGGTTGGGGCCTTGAATGGCTCAATGCGGGGCGACGTCGGCTCTGACACGACCAGTGAGCCTACCGGGGCCCTGCCCCAAGGACCGAACCACTTCCTTCAAGCAACTCCCCACCAGCGAACAACTGCAAGATGGCCGCTGATCAAGATTCAGGATCGCGCCCATCATCGCTATCGGAGTCACCCTTGCCGGGAAGCACTCGATACGCGTCGTAGATGCCATCGATCTTCTTAATCGACCACATCAATGGACTCAGTTGCGAAACATCGCCAAGTTCGAAGTCGAAACGCATAGAGGAAATTCGATCGGAACCCGTGATGGTGTTGCACGAGACGATGTTGACGTGATGATCGGCCAATGCTGCCGACACATCACGCAAAAGACGAGATCGGTCGAGACCCTTCACTTCGATCGAAGCAATAAATGTGGCCGAGATATCGGTATCCCACTCGACGTCGATAAGACGGTCGGATTGACCACCGGTAAGCGAAAGCGCATTCGCGCAATCGGAACGGTGCACCGACACGCCACGACCACGCGTGACGAACCCCATAATCGCGTCACCCGGAACTGGCGTGCAGCAACGAGACAAGCGAACCATGACATCGTCAAGGCCTTCGACGTGCACTCCCGAGGGACTTGCACCGACGCGACCCGACCGGCGCGGGGCACGAACCGTGGTCGGCAACTGTTCTTCACGGTCAGGGTCAACTGATTCGAGTTTGCGTCGAATTCGCTCAGCAACCGATTGTGCCGATTGATGATTCCCACCGATTGCCGCATGGAGCGATTCGAGATCGGTGTAGTTGAGTTCGGTCGCGATTTCATCGAGAATCCGTGACTGGCGGATCTTCTGAACTGGCAGACCTTCACGCCGCAAGGCTTTAGTGAGTTCCTCGCTGCCATTATCAATTTCGTCTTCACGTCGCTCACGCGAATGCCACGCGCGGATCTTGTTCTCGGCCTTATGCGAGACAACAAAACGCAGCCAGTCCTGCGAAGGCCCACCGCTTTCGACCTTTGACGTGAAGATTTCGATGGAATCACCCGACTGCAATTCCGTATCGAGAGATACCAGACGCCCATTCACGCGCGATCCAATACAGGAGTGCCCGATTTCTGTGTGAATGGCATAAGCGAAATCCACGGTGGTGGCACCTTTGGGCAGTGTGATGACTTTGCCCTTTGGTGTGAAGACAAATACCTCGTCTTGGTCGAGGTCGATCTTCAGATTCGCCATGAACTCTGAAGGATCAGAGGTCTCACTTTGCCAATCAACAATGCGATTAAGCCAAGCGAGGTCGGCTGTACTTTCGTTGTTGTCCTTGTAGTTCCAATGTGCAGCGACGCCGAACTCTGCCCGCCTGTGCATTTCCAAGGTACGGATCTGCACTTCAAGAGGCTTTCCACCTGGACCAACAACGGTCGTATGCAACGACTGGTACAGATTGAACTTGGGCATCGCCACGTAATCCTTGAAGCGGCCCTGCACCGGTTTCCACGTGGCGTGAATCGAACCGAGAGCGGCGTAACAATCCTTGACGGTGCCGACGATCACTCGAATGGCAACGAGGTCGAAGATGTCGTCGAAATCCCGACCCTTCACCACCATTTTTTCGTAGATACTCCACAGATGCTTTGGTCGACCCGTTACATCGGCAGTGATATGGAGTTCGCTGAGTCGGCCGCGTACATCTTCGAGAACATTGGTCAGATAAACATCACGTTCGGGAGCGCGTGTTGCGACCATGTGGTCGATCTCGGCATAACGCTTGGGATGCAACGATGCGAAGCAAAGATCCTCTAGTTGCTGGCGCAATTCCTGCATGCCGAGCCGGTGAGCAAGGGGTGCATAAATGTCGATTGTTTCTTGCGCAGTGCGATGTTGCTTCCACGCCGGCAACGCTGCAATGGTGCGCATGTTGTGAAGACGATCAGCGAGCTTGATGATCAATACCCGAAGATCTTTCGCCATCGCCACGAGCATCTTGCGAACGGTTGCCGCTTGTTGAGCCTCTTTGGAATCGAACTTAATACGATCGAGTTTTGTAACGCCGTCGACGATGCGAGCTACCTCGGCACCAAATTCTTTTTCGACATCGAAAAGAGTGGCACCGGTGTCTTCGACGGCATCGTGAAGAAGTGCAGCGGCGATGGTGATGTCATCGAGACCCAGTTCGGCGCAGATCTTCGCGACCGCTACAGGATGTGTCACATACGGCTCGCCAGATTTACGCGATTGGCCCTTATGGGCCGAAGCGGCTCGGTCGTACGCTTTTGTAATCAGCGCCGCCGAAGAACGCGGATGATGAGACTGGAAAATCTCGACGAGTGGGGCGACCTCTTCCGATGGCGGGGCGGCGTTACGACGCCACGGCAGCACACGATTGACGGTCGCCATAACTCAGCCTCCGACCCGCACGCGACCAGGTGGACATACCCCGGTAGCAGCTCGGAAGAGAGTCTTCATTTCACCACGGTACAGGGGACGAACCCCTGCCCCGACGCATCGATCAGCGTTTGCGTTGGTTTTTGCGCGGCCGCGGCGGGATGAGGCCCGATGGCGCCGAGGTCGTGCCGAGAGCACTCGCCCCAGTCGCAGTAGCCGAGGCGGAGGAAGCGTCGATCGCCGGAGCACCAGGGGTGCCGCTTAGAAGGTCGAATCGAGCCGCAGCATGAGCGACATCGACTCCCTGAGACTGCAGGCGCTCGCGGATGACCTTGAACTTCGACTGATGTTCCTTGAGCCACACAAGGATTGGAGCGGCCACAAAGATCGATGAGTACGCACCAGCGAGAAGGCCGACTGTCAGAGCAATGGCGAACTCTTCAAGTGTCACCGCTCCCATGATTCCGGCACCGACAACGAGCAGCGCAACGACTGGAAGTAGCGAGACGACCGTCGTGTTGATCGAGCGGAGCAGCACCTGATTCATCGACAGTGAAGTCATCTGCCCGTATGTGAGGCGACCAGTTTGGCCAACGAGTCGGTCGTTTTCTCTGATCTTGTCGTCGACCACGATCGTGTCGTAAATCGAGAACCCGAGGATGGTGAGGAACGCAATCACCGTGCCTGGTGTCACTTCAAACTGGAAAACCGAATACGCACCGACGCTGATGAGCACATCGTGGAACACCGCGACGAGTGCCGCCACCGCCATTCGCCATTCCAGACGGATGGTCAGATAAATCAGGATGGCGATGAAGAAGAACACAAGGGCACGGATTGCTGACTTCGTTACGTCACCGCCCCATGAAGCACCCACCGTGGAGAAACTGATATCGGCCGGGTCAACGTCCGCGAGTTCAGCGAGTGTTCTCGTGACCTCGACGGTGTGCTCTGGCGTACTTTCTGGACCTTGCACACGGATGATGTCGGTGCCGACGATCTGAATCTTGGCTGAACCCTCGCCCACAGCATCGAGCGCTGTACGTGTCTCATCCACCGATACGCCGGGAGCACTGACTTCCCACGAAACGCCACCCTCGAAATCGATTCCAAGGTTCAGCCCGCGTGTCAGTAACGAGCCGACGCTTACAACCATGAGGAAGACAGAAAGGGCAAGACCAATTTTCCACCACTTAAGGAAGTCGATATTCGTTTCGCCACGATTCAGGCGTCCCAGCGTGCTCATTTCGACACCTCCGCAGTCGGGCGATTGACAGACTTTTGATTTCCGCGTTCTTGTGACTTCTCAGCCGGAATGCCTAAGAGCCAAGGACGCGAAAGCAGCGCCTTGGATCGAGTCGCCAACTTCACGGCTGGACGCATGTACGCCCAGGACGTGAGCAGATCGAGCGCCGTCGAGAGTCCGAGGTAGAAGGCGAAGCCTCGAACCGGTCCGACAGTGAGCCACCACAGCAACGCAGCGCCTATGAGCGAAGCGACGTCAGCTTTCACGATTGTCGAGAATGCCGAAACAAATGACTTGTCGGTCGAACTGCGAATTGATCGACCGTGGTTGACGTCTTCCTTGAGATGTTCGTAATAGACAACGTTCGAGTCCAACGAAACACCAATAGAAACGATGATGCCGGTGATACCCGCGAGCGTGAGAGCCAAACCGTTGTTGGCGCCGAGCCACGAAATGATCGACCACAACAACGCTGCCTCTACGCCGAGTTTGAGCACTGCAAACAATCCGAGCACTCGGTAGAACGCCATCATGTAGATCGACACCGCGATCAATCCGACAAGACCAGCAATGAGGCCGGCATGAAGCGCGTCTTTTCCGAGCGTTGCTGAAACGACCTGAGCCTGCTGCTGTTCGAACTCCACCGGCAATGCGCCGTACTTGAGCGCAGTTGCAAGGTCCTTCGCTGTGCGCTCGGTGAATGAGCCAGAAATCTCGATCTGATCAGCTTTGAAGCTCTGGCTGTTGATGCTCGGAGCAGAAAGAACGCGGCCGTCGAGAACGATCGCAAGTTGTCCGGTCGGACACGTAGAGCCCTTCGAGAAACACTGACCGGCAACCGCATTAAAGCCACCGATTCCATCGCTACCGCTCTTGAAGGTTGGCGCAACGACCCACTGTCCAGTCTCACCTAGGTTGGCGCGAGCAGTTTCAAGCGCGCTACCTGTCAATGAGACAGGACCAACGGCATAGGAACCGACAAGCAGACCATCGTCACATTGGGGCAACACCGCTTGTCCGGTCGCGTTGATTTCTTCGGCTGAAAGGCCCGCGACACAAACATCAAGTGGCAAACCGCCGACCGTCTTAGTTGGGTCGATCGTCGTTGTTGGGATCGATGCTTCAGGCGTCACAGTTGTCGTGGTTGCGGCTGGATCGCCGCTGGTCGTGGTCGTTGCTTCCTGCGGATCGACCGGGACGTTGGCGAGCACTGGGCGGAATTGAAGTTCAGCGGTCTGACCAACGAGTTCAAGTGCCCGCTCTTTGTCCTTCACCCCGGGAATCTGGATGAGGATGTTGTTGCCCTGACGAGTAATTTCCGGCTCAGCAACACCAATGGCGTCGATTCGCTGACGGATAATTGTGATTGCTTGATCGATCGTTTCGTTGTCGACCTCTTGAACGGGCTTCAGAACCACAGACACGCCGCCCTGGAGGTCTAGACCCAGTAGCGGCTTATTGCCAGCAACAAGCGTGTAGAGCAACGCAGCTGCTGCAACGAGAACGATGGCGACAAGAGAGCCGTATCCTCGAAAGCGCCTCACGCGTCTGAGTCCTCGTCGTGGGTTATGCCAGTGTCGTCGGCCTCAACCACAGACAGGTCTACGACCTGCGATGCAACGGCTCGACGAGCGATCTTGAGCTCAACGCCAGGCGCAACCTGCAGCAGGACCGTGGCCTCGTCGATCTCGACAAGCGTTCCGTAGATACCGGAACCCGTCATGACCTCGTCTCCTACAGCCAATGACTGAACGAAGGCATTGTGGCGCTTGAGTTCGCGTTGCTTCGGGAGAATCAGCACGACCCAGGCGATAACGAACAGAACGATGATGATAAGGAAGGACATGGTCTCGTATGGGCTCGATCAGATGGGGTTCCAAGTTGGAAACGGGGACACGTTAGCCCTCATCTCCCCTGCCCCTTCATTCGCCCTGCCCGACCGATTAGTCCCAGACCGACGCCACTTCAGATCGGAACTGATCGAAGGTACCGGCGGCAATTGCCGCTTGTGCTCCCTCCATCATTCGAAGCAACCAGTGCACGTTGTGGATCGTGGTCAGGCGGGCTGCAGTGGGTTCGCTCACCATGAGCAGATGACGAAGATAGGCCCGCGACCAACGAGAGCAGGCCTCGCAGATACACCCTGGTTCGAGCGGTTCGGGGTCATCAGCGAATTTCGCGTTTCGAAGATTCATTCGCCCCGCGCTCGTGAGAATTGTTCCGTGGCGTGCCAATCGGGTCGGCAGCACGCAATCGAACATGTCGACCCCAAGCGCAACCGCTTCCACGATGCTCACCGGATCTCCGACACCCATCAGATAGCGGGGCCGGTCGGCGGGAAGAACATCGGTCACTGCCGCCAACGCCGGCAGCATCTCGTCTCGTGTTTCACCCACTGAGAGACCGCCGATGCCGTAACCATCGAAGCCGATGTCGAGAGTGCGTTGTGCACTCTCAGTTCGCATTGCAACGTTGATGCCTCCTTGCACAATCCCGAACTGCGCTTGTTTCGAACCAGCGTCGCGAGCAGGAGCGTTTGCCGCCTTTGCGCGCCCAGCCCACAACACCGAACGTTCGAGTGCAGCGCGGACAACAGTTTCAGTTGATGGAAGCGGCGGGCACACATCGAGAACCATCTGGATATCGCTACCTAGCTTCTGCTGAACCTCAACGCTTCCCTCGGGACTCAGATGGTGATAGCTGCCGTCATAGGTCGACTTAAAGGTGGCGCCTTCATCGGTGACTTTCGGTTCAAGCGAGAAAATCTGGAATCCGCCCGAATCGGTGAGCACGTGTCCGTGCCAGTCCGCAAAGCCATGCAGCCCGCCGAATCGCTCGATGAGATCGGCCCCTGGCTTCAGCATCAGGTGATAGGTGTTACCAAGGATCACTTCAGCGCCGAGTTTCTCGAGATCGGCCGACGTAAGCGTGCGCACTGCTGCTCGAGTCCCAACCGGCATGAAACAAGGCGTGCGAAATGAACCACGAGCCGTGTGCACCACACCAGTTCGTGCCTGACCATCGGTCGCATCAATCTGCAGTCGGAGGACAGCTTCGGATTCTTCGTTACTCACTACTGCTCCAGTGACGTTGATTCGATGAGCTCAAGAAAAAAGCTCATGAGAGAACTCCATGTCACCACAACTGACCCTCTGCGGGCGTTATCATCGTCGACATGTCAGATACCTCTCACAACACATACTTCGATGGTGGCGTTCAGAGCCTTGGCTTCGAAAATGCTTCGGGACGGGCCACCGTTGGCGTTATCGCCCCCGGCACCTACGACTTCAACACCGATGGTGCCGAACTCATGACCGTCGTTGCTGGTGCCATTGAGGCGATCGTCGACGGCGAGAGCGATTGGGAGACCTACCCAAAGGGCTCTCGCTTCGAGCTTCCTGCCTCAAGTCATTTCCAGGTTCGGGCCGAAACTCCTTCGGCCTATCTGTGTGAATTCCTCTGAGATCCGTCAGGACTCTGTTTATTGACGCGTCAACAGCATCGCGTCACCGACGCGTCAACAGCATCGCGTCACCGAATGACAGAAATCGATATCCATCGCGCAACGCATCGGCGTAGAGATCTCGCCATCGAGGACCGATAAAGGCATCGATCATCACGATCAACGAGGATTTCGGCAAGTGAAAGTTGGTCATAAGTCGATCAACGATTTCGAACCTGTAATCGCCATGAATGAAGAGTTCCGTGCGACCCTCGGTCGTTCCGAATGCCGCTGCGCTCTCTAACGCCCGCACAGCGGTTGTCCCGACCGCCACGACTCGCCCACCGTTGGCTTTTGTGCGGGCACACGCATCGAGCGTTTCTTGTGGCACTCGATAAAACTCGCCGTGCATCACATGATCTTCGATCTGGTCGGTCGCGATGGGTCGAAATGTGCCGAGGCCAACAACTAATTCGACATCGGCGCGGACAATCCCGCGATCGGCGCAACGGGCCAGCACCTCGGGTGTGAGGTGTAGCCCTGCGGTGGGGGCTGCTGCCGAGGCGGGTCGCTCGGCGAACACCGTCTGATACCGCCCTTGCTCTGCGAGCACCTCGGTGATGTACGGGGGCAACGGCATGACGCCAAAGCGTTCGAGCACATCAAGCAACGGCCCATCGACCTCGATGGTGACGAAACGCCGACCGTCGCCAAGGTCATCTTCGACAACAACCTTGAGTCCAGCTCCCTCGGCGGGCCGAACGACGGTTCCCGGCGGAAGCTTTCGACCGGGTCGAACCAATGCTTCCCAACGAGAGATTCCGCTGTCGGAAAGTGAACCGCCGTCGAGTCGTTCAAGAAGTAGCACTTCGACTGCTGCACCAGTTTCTTTACACAACGCGAGTCGGGCGGGCAGCACTCGCGTGGTGTTGAGCACCAGCAGATCGCCCGGTTCGAGCAGATCAGATAGGTCGCGAACGTTTTTGTTCAGCGGCTTTACTCCTGCGCCTTCGTCGACAAGGAGTCGCGCGGCATCACGCTCAGAGAGTGGGTGCTGCGCAATCGCCGATTCCGGCAACTCATAATCGAAAGCGGAAGTCTCCATTGCGAGGAGAGGCTAGAGCCGCTCGGTCAACTTTCGAACAGACCCCGCGATGGGTCAGCGGTAAGCGGCGCGCTCGCCGGCGCAATCATTCCGAGATGCGCCCACGCTGCGGGAGTGGCGACGCGCCCCCGAGGAGTGCGCATGAGCAGCCCCTGCTGAATGAGAAACGGTTCGTAGACATCTTCGACCGTTTCTTCGGCTTCACCAATGCTGATTGCCAAGGTGCCCAGTCCCACGGGACCACCACCAAACTTCTGGCAGAGGTTCGAGAGGACTGCGCGGTCGACTTTGTCGAGGCCCAGATCGTCGACTCCGAACACCGCGAGGCCTTCGTTAGCGGTGGCTTCGTCGATTTGGCCATCGCTACGAACCTCGGCAAAGTCGCGAACACGGCGAAGGAGACGATTGGCGATCCGGGGCGTGCCGCGCGCTCGACGAGCGATCTCGGAAGCGCCACCATCGTCGATTCCGATGCCCAAAATGCCGGCAGCGCGAGAAACGATTGATTGCAGTTCATCGGCGTCGTAGTAGTCGAGGCGAGCGACAAGACCAAAGCGATCGCGCAGTGGGCCTGTGATGAGACCAGTGCGTGTGGTGGCACCGACGAGCGTGAACCGCGGAAGGTCGAGGCGAATGGAACGCGCGGCCGGGCCCTTGCCCAACACAATGTCGAGTTGAAAATCTTCCATTGCGGGGTAAAGCACTTCTTCCACATTGCGGCTGAGGCGATGGATCTCATCGATGAACAAGACATCGCCTTCGCCTAAACGAGTGAGGATTGCGGCGAGATCGCCAGCGCGATCGAGTGCCGGGCCCGAGGTGATGTGTAGAGCAACCTGAAGTTCCGCGGCAACGATGCCGGCGAGTGTTGTCTTACCAAGACCTGGGGGACCAGCGAATAACAGATGATCGACGGCCTGTTCACGCCGACGAGCGGCTTCAAGGATGATGCCGAGATGTTCTTTCAGTTCACGTTGACCGACAAAGTCGTCGAGATGACGCGGGCGCAGCCCGCCCTCTTCGCCAATGATGTCGGAGCCAGTTCGCATCTCGCCGACCTCGAGTTCGGCCTCGTCGGGCGTGGGCTCTGGTGACAGCAGTTCGTCGCGCATCAGGCGGCCAATCGTTGCAGAGCGAGGCGCAAGAGTTCTGCCGTATCGGAAGAATCGGGAAGTTCCTTCACCGCTTCAGCAACTTCTTCAGGGCCGTAGCCAAGTTCGGTGAGAGCGCTGCGGACATCGGCAACCGACGATGACCCGACACCCGTGCCATCAGCCGAAACGGAGCCAGCAGTTAGATCGAGACCAGGAATTTCGAGTTTCGACTTGAGTTCGATAAGCAAGCGAGCAGCGGTCTTCTTGCCGACCCCGGGCACGAGACACAGCGCATCGATGTCGTCGTTGGCCAAGACGCGCACCAGTGCCGCGGGCGAGTGCACGCTCATGATGCCGAGCGCCATGGCTGGTCCAACCCCATGGGCCGATAACAGCGCTTCAAAAACCATTCGTTGTTCCGATGATGGGAACCCATAGAGCGTTTCAGCGTCTTCGCGGCGGTGATGATGTGTGTGCAGAAAGACTTTGGATCCGGTTTCGCCGAGCGATGCCGCTGTTGATGGCGCAACGATGACGCGGTACCCGATTCCGGAGACCTCAACAAGGACTTCACCCGAAGGCAGCCGTTCAAGCAATGTGCCGCGAACAGAACCGATCATCAGGCACCCGCTTTCGCTACGGCTCGATTAGCTGCCGCGCGCATTGGCGCCATGGCGATATGACACAACGCGAGTGCGGCTGCGTCGGCCGCGTCGAACGGATGCGGCGGTTCGGCGAGGCCGAGCAATGTCTGCACCATTTGCTGCATCTGCACTTTGTCGGCATTGCCCCAACCCGCCACTGCAGACTTGACCTCGTTCGGCGAATACTGAACAACTTCGCAACCGGCGTTGACGGCTTCGACCATTGCGATGCCGCTGGCCTGCCCCACCGACATTGCGGTGCGCACATTGACTTGAAACAGCACTCGTTCAACGGCCATCGCAGTCACAGGAAATTCGGCAAGCAGCGCACGCAATTCGGATTGAAGTTCGGCGAGCCGGTGATGCACTTCGTCTTCGGGCGATGTGCGCATGACGCCCAGGGCAACGGCTCGAGGCGAAGCGCCTTCACGCTCTTCGACAACGCAATAACCACAACGGGTCAGCCCCGGATCTATTCCCACTACGAACATGCGTACGATTGTAGTCAGTCGATCCACAAAAACAAAGGACCCGGCCCTGAGGCCGAGTCCCTGTTCAAGATCAGGTCTCGATCACTTCGGGCCGAGGCGAGCTCCCCCGTCGACGCGGATGGTCTGTGCGTTCATGTAGGAGTTCGTAACGAGTTCGAGCACCATGGCGGCGAGTTCGCTCGAGTATCCAAGACGCTTAGGGAAGAGAACGTCCTTCGAAAGATTCGCCTTGAACGCTTCGCTGCCTTCGCCTTCGCCGTAGATCGGCGTATCGATCAGACCAGGAGCAACGGTGTTCACGCGGATACCAACGACCGCAAGGTCGCGAGCGATCGGGAGGGTCATGCCAACGATGGCACCCTTCGAAGCGGAGTAAGCGGCCTGTCCGATCTGACCGTCGAACGCGGCAACCGAAGCCATGTTGACGATCGCACCGCGTTCGCCGTCGGCAGACACGGGTTCAGTGCGGCCCATGGCGGTGGCCACAAGTCGGATGCAGTCAAAGGTGCCAGTGAGATTGATGTCAATCACCTTGCGCCAGTAGTCAAGGTTGAACGCCGAGTCATACGAGCCGTCCTTGCCAATCGTGCGGCTAGCGGCACCGATGCCCGCTGAATTCACAAGCGCTCGGATCGGGCCCATTTCCTCGGCCATTCCGATGGCGGCCTTGATGTCGTCGGAGCTACACACGTCGACATGAGCGAATGCGCCACCGATTTCGGTTGCGAGTGCATTGCCCTTTTCGTCGTTGAGATCGGCGATAACGACCTTTGCTCCGCCAGCGGCGAGCTGACGTGCACATGCTTCACCGATGCCGGAAGCGCCACCGGTGACGATTGCTGAGATTCCATTGATGTCCATGGCTGCAGAGAATACGGGGATCAGCGCAGCGATACCGCATTCGGCGGGCTGGTCTCAGATCAGAACAACGAAAGCTGGTCGTCGTCGGGGTAGGCCCGGGAATCATCAACAATTCCGCGCGCAGTTTCCCCGGTCCCAAAGGTGTCGGCCGGCCCAAGATTGGTTGGTCGTTCCGATCCAGAGGCTTCGCGTTGCGTGGTTGCTGCCTCAACGGCAAGGCGGTCGACCAGATCGTTCATCGGATCACCGGCATGACCCTTCACCCAGCGGAAAGTGACATCGCCACGACTCAACACGAGGTCGATGAACGGCTCCCAGAGATCACGATTGGCCACGGGTTTGCGCTGAGAGTTCTTCCACCCTCTTCGTTTCCAACCGTCATGCCAACGGTCGCGGAAACAGTGGACGACGTAGGTGGAGTCACTCACAACTTCGAGCAGCCCCGAATGCGACTTCACCGCTTCGAAGGCCGCCATGATCTCCATCCGCTGATTCGTCGAGTGGGCCTCGCCGCCGCTGGCGAATCCGCCATCGACAACCGCCCAGGCCCATCCGCCGGGACCAGGGTTACCGCTGCACGCACCATCGGTGTACACGACTGTTGTCACGCATTCAGCGTCGCACAGGTCAGAGCAAAGACCCGACATCCACCATTCACACAAAATCAACGTTCCTACCTGCCGGTAACACGTTGATGTGGGCATCATGGGGAAACGCAGTTTTCGAAAGGCACCTCGTGGACCTTGACCAGTTTGTTAGCCAACTACCCGATTCCGATCCAAGCGAGACGGTGGAATGGCTCGACTCTCTCGATGCTGTCGTCAACAGCGCTGGTAAAACGCGAGCTCGATATTTGGTTTCCCGCCTCACCGAGCGCGCGCGAGAACTACAAATCGGCACACCGGCCGAGGTATCCACTCCGTACATAAACACCATCCCCGTTGAAGAACAGCCATGGTTCCCTGGCAACGAAGGGATTGAAAAGCGCATTCGTCAGTACTTGCGATGGAACGCGGCAATCTCCGTCACCTACGCAAACAAAGAAGCCGACGGAATCGGTGGGCATCTGTCTTCCTACGCGTCGTCTGCAATGTTGCTCGAAGTTGGGTTCAATCATTTCTTCCGCGGCAAAGAAGGCGCACTCGTCGGTGACCACGTGTACCTGCAAGGCCATGCATCACCGGGCATCTACGCGCGCGCATACCTCGAAGGCCGACTGAGCGAAGACCAAATGATGCGATTTCGCCGAGAAATCGGCGGAGGCGGGCTCTCGAGTTACCCGCACCCATGGCTTATGCCTGAGTTTTGGGAGTTCCCCACTGTCTCAATGGGACTCGGCCCGCTGAATTCGATCTATCAAGCCCGATTCTCCAAATACCTGTACAACCGCAGCATCGATGACACCAGAGCGTCAAAGGTTTGGTGCTTTCTGGGCGATGGCGAAACCGATGAACCAGAAACGCTGGGTTCAATTTCGCTCGCCGCCCGCGAGCAACTCGATAATCTGATTTGGGTTGTCAATTGCAACTTGCAACGCCTCGATGGACCAGTGCGCGGTAACGGAAAGATCATCCAAGAACTTGAATCAGTCTTTCGCGGTGCCGGCTGGAATGTGCTCAAAGTCATTTGGGGCGCCGGATGGGACGAGTTGCTAGCAAAAGATGTCGACGGCGTTCTCGTCGCCAAAATGAATGCAACGCTCGACGGCGAATGGCAGCGATACGCCATCGAAAGCGGCGCCTACATCCGTCAGCATTTCTTTGGCCCCGACCCGCGCCTGCGCAAACTCGTCGATCACCTTTCCGACGATCAGCTGCGTGCGCTGCCACGCGGCGGGCACGACTACAAGAAGGTCTATGCCGCCTACAAAGCAGCTTCAGAAACAACGGGAGCTCCTACCGTCATTCTGGCCAAGACCGTTAAAGGCTGGGCCTTGGGTTCCACTGTCGAAGGCCGCAATGCAACGCACTCAATCAAGAAACTCAGCCACGATCAGATCATTGAGTTCCGTGACCGATTGCAACTCACCGATCAGATTCCCGACGCAGTCATCGATGCAGACGTTCCACCGTTTTATCGGCCACCGGCCGATTCGCCGGAAGCGCTCTACCTCGCGCAACGTCGTTCTGAACTCGGTGGACCTCTTCCCAGTCGTTCGTTAGCAATCCGGCGCCCGCTAACCCTCCCCGACCCAGCGGTCTACGAGGAGTTCGCCCAGGGTTCAGGAACCCAAGCGGTCTCCACCACGATGGCATTCACTCGCCTGCTTCGTGGTCTCTGCCGCTCCGAAGAATTCGGCCCTCGAGTTGTACCCATCATCCCCGACGAAGCGCGCACGTTCGGAATGGAAGTTCTGTTCCGCGAACTCGGGATCTATGCGTCACAAGGACAGCTCTACGAGCCCGTCGATCACGAACTGCTGATTTCCTATGTTGAATCAAAAAGCGGGCAACTCCTCGAAGAGGGAATAACCGAAGCTGGTTCGCTTGCGAGTTTCACTGCCGCAGGCACGAGTTACGCGACTCGTGGCGTTCCGATGGTTCCGTTCTTCACGCTCTATTCAATGTTTGGGTTTCAGCGTGTTGGCGATCTCATCTGGGCCGCCGCCGATGCACAAGCAAAGGGATTCATCATTGGCGCGACAGCGGGACGCACCACGTTGCTGGGCGAAGGCTTGCAACATCAGGACGGTCACAGCCTTGTTCTGGCCTCCACTGTTCCGACATGCCAGGCGTACGACCCTGCGTTTGCCTACGAACTGGCCACGATTGTCGAGTGCGGCCTTCAGCGCATGTATGGCGGGCCGAGCGGAGCCGGCGAAAGCGTTTTTTATTACCTCACCGCGTATAACGAGAACCAGATCATGCCCGTGCGCCCCGAACACGTTACGAACGACGACATCATGAGCGGTCTCTACAAGTGGGCCGATACTCCTGCGGACCTCGAAGCCAAGGCAACCATCGTGTTCTCGGGAACGATGAATCGCGGCGCTCTCGAAGCGCAAACCGCGCTGGCCGCTCGCGGAATTGGCGCAGAACTCTGGAGCGCCACTTCCTACAAGCGACTGCGTGAAGATGCCCTCGCCGTTGAACGATGGAATCGACTCCATCCCACACAACCACAACGAGTTGCACAGGTCACCGGTCAACTCGGCAATGCCCCCGGCCCCATCGTTGCCGTCACCGACTTCATGAAAGCCGTGCCCGACCAAATCGCCCCGTACGTTTCGAAGCGGTTCGTCTCGCTCGGCACCGATGGTTTCGGTCGCTCCGACACTCGCGAAGCATTGCGCCGATTCTTCGAGGTCGATGCCGCCAACATCGAAATCGCTGTCCTCTCGGCGCTTGCGGCCGACGGAGTCATCGATGCATCCGTTGTGGCTTCAGTAATTGGTGAACACGGGATCGACACCGAATCGATCGATCCATTTCGGCTCTGAGTTTCAGCCCGAACGTTCGGCGGCGGCCGCTGCTCGCTGTCGATCAAGCCAACCCAACAACACGGCAACCGCTCGAGGGTCGTGGCGCAACTGATGCGCGCCGCCTTCGATGATGCGAAGGTCGGCGCTTCCGTGAGCATCGGCCAGCACACGAGCGTCGAATACCGGCACAACCTCGTCTTCCGATCCGTGCATAATCAAAACTTCTCGTGGCGCAACGGTGCGGATTGCGGCAACAGCGCGCACGTCACGAATCTCTTTCGACCACGCATCGGAATTCTCTGGAAACGATGAGGAGCGAATGATTCCGGTTTCACGAGCGTGTTGCAGAAGGCGCCTTGGATGATTGGCCCAATCATCGAAATCGGCAGGCGAACCCATTGCCGCGACACCACGGATTTCCGGGTCAAGCGATGCAGCGACGATCGAAAGTGAGCCACCGCTTCCGAAGCCCGCGGCCCACACACCGCTAACACCTTCGACGGTGCGCAGGAACGCAGCGGCAGCGAGGAGATCGTCGCGCCATCCGTGCAAAGAAAAATTGCCATCGGAATCGCCCGCGCCACGGAAGTTGAAGACCAGCACCATCCAACCCATTTCGGTGGCAATGCGTTCAG